>CAYZSR010000001.1:0-3414 GCA_964479715.1 uncultured Oscillospiraceae bacterium
CATCTACCTTTATCGCGGCGGCGGGCTTATCCAGTTAAACCGCGAACACACCTACGGCAACCGGCTCGACCGTTTGGCGCTGCAAAACCCGGGTCAATTCGGCAAAGCACGCAGCAGCCTGCACCGCGACGCCATTACCGACTACCTGGGCATGGGGGCGCTGCGGCAAGCCGACCTGCCGGTGCGCCCGGTGCGGCTTAAGCCCAAGGACAAGGTGCTTTTAGCCAGCGACGGCATATTTTCCGCCCTTGATGAAGACGACGTGGCGCTGCTTATGCGCTTTTCTGCCGACAAGGCCGCCACCGTTTTAGAACAACAAATAGAAAAAAAGAAAAATCCTGACCAAGACAACTACACCGCCGTTATCATCGGCGTGGAATAAATTTTAGGCCAATCACAGCGGGCGCCGCACGATATTTTAGCAAAAGGCACACCGCTGTACCCGTTTACCCTCCACCAAAAAGAAAGGAGAAGCCATGCAAACCATCCAATATATTTGGCTGGCGCTGGTGCTTTTATTTGTCATTATAGAGGCAAGCACCGCCGCACTGGTCAGCATTTGGTTTTGCGTCGGCGCGCTGGCGGCGCTTGTTGTCTCATTCATCGCCCCGGCAAACGTGGTGGCGCAAATAATTGTCTTTTTACTGGTTAGCGCCGCCACCATTGTGGCGCTGCGCCCGCTGTCCAAGCGGCTTTTAAGCAGTAAAAGAGTGGTTACCAACGTCGATGCCAACATTGGTAAACGCTGTAAAGTAATTGAAGAAATACGCCCCGATGAGTTTGGACGGGTCATGCTGGAAGGCGTGCCGTGGACCGCCAAAGCCGACGTGCCCCTTGCCAAAGATAGCTGGTGCGTTGTAACCGCCATTGAAGGGGTTAAGTTGGTGGTGGCGCCCGCGCCGCCCGTTTCGCATTAAACAAAGAGGAGAGATTTTATGGAATTAATTTTGCTCATTATCTTAGCGGTACTTTTTGTGCTTGCCGTTTCTAACATTCGCGTGGTGCCGCAAGCCAGTTGCTATGTGGTAGAACGCATGGGCGTTTACCACGCCACTTGGCAAGCGGGGCTGCACTTTAAACTGCCGTTTTTTGACCGCGTCGCCAAAAAAGTGTCGCTCAAAGAACAGGTGGTGGATTTTAACCCCCAGCCAGTTATCACCCGCGACAACGTTACCATGCAGATAGACACGGTGGTTTTCTTTCAAGTAACCGACGCGGTGCTCTTTACCTACGGCGTTGAAAACCCACTAAGCGCCATTGAAAACCTAAGCGCCACCACGCTGCGCAACATCATTGGCGATTTAGAGCTGGACCACACGCTGACCAGCCGCGACGTTATCAACACCAAAATAACCGCCACGCTGGACGAAGCGACCGACAAGTGGGGCATTAAGGTAAACCGTGTTGAGCTTAAAAATATTATTCCACCGGCGGAGATTCAAGACGCCATGGAAAAACAAATGAAAGCCGAACGGGAACGCCGCGAAGCAATTTTGCGCGCTGAGGGTGAAAAACGCAGCGCCATTCTGGTGGCGGAAGGCGAAAAAGAAAGCGCTATTTTACGTGCCGACGCCGTGCGTGAGCGACGCATTCGCGAAGCCGACGGTGAAGCCAAAGCCATTTTAACGGTGCAAAAAGCCAACGCCGACGCTATTGTTGTGCTGAACGAAGCGCACCCTTCTGCTGAGGTGCTAACCATTAAAAGCTTAGAAGCACTTGAAAAAGTGGCCAACGGCAAAGCCACCAAATTGATTGTACCCAGCGAGCTGCAAAACCTGACCAGCCTTGCCGCCGCCGTTAAAGAAGCGGTGCAAGACCCTCCGGCTGAATAAGCACCTAACAAACGGCGAGTGCACTAGTGCACTCGCCGTTTTTGCCGCCTTCTTTGTTTTTATCTTTTTTCAAGGTGGCCGCCGCTGAACGCCGCCCAAAAAAGCCGATAAAAAAGGCACCGTTTGGAAAACCAAACGGTGCTTATTTGCGCACTGTTGAGTAAAAAAATGTAGACAAGCTGTAAGCAGCCTGTTTACAAAATTGGTGGGAGAAGACGGATTCGAACCATCGAAGCAATAATGCAACAGATTTACAGTCTGCCCCCTTTGGCCACTTGGGTATTCTCCCTCTTTGATGCGCTTGTACATTATAGCTAGTATTAATTTTGTTGTCAAGGTATCCATTCATTTCTTTTTAATTAAAGCGGTGTGGGTTTTGTCATTCGGGGGCATTCGCCCCGCTTTTCTGTACAAAAAACAACGGCTGTGCTATTATTAAGGTGTATTTTTTAATGATAGGAAGGTGCTTTTTTTGTTTGAAAACTTAGCGGGCAGAAAAGCCAGTTTTTTAGATTATGATAAATACAGCAAATTTGCGGTGGTGGCTCCCTACCGCCCCGATAAAAAAGATTTTATTTTTCAGGTGCGCTCCTTTGATTTAAACCGCCAGCCGGGCGAGATAAGTTTTCCCGGCGGTAAAATGGAGGCGGGCGAAACGCCAGAGCAAGCCGGCGTACGGGAAACCACCGAAGAATTGCTGGTGCCCCAAAAAAACATAGACATCATCGCCCCTTTGGACGTGCTGATTACGCCGTTTGATTCAATTGTATACCCCTTTGTTGCCAATTTAAACGATTATGACTGTACCTACAGCAGCGACGAAGTGCACGAAATTTTTACCGTCCCGTTTGATTTCTTTTTAGACAACCCGCCCACCGTGCACTACAACAAGGTAGACTTAACGCCCAGCAACAAAGACTTCCCGTACGAGCTTTTGGGCGTTAAATCGTACCCGTGGCGCACCACCGAGCACCCCGTTCTTTTTTATCAATATGAGGACAAAGTCATTTGGGGCATGACAGCGCAGTTTATTAACAACCTAGTCGATTTGTACAGAAAAAACGGCGGTGGTTAGCTTAATTTTTGCACTATCGCCACATTTTAGCGGCTTTTACGTACTACAGTTTTTGCCCGAATTATGCTATACTATAAGGGCTATAGATTGATTTTATTAGGAGGCAACGATATGACAAAACTCGTATTGATTCGCCACGGAGAAAGTGAGTGGAACCGTCTTAACCTGTTTACCGGGTGGACGGATGTCGAGCTGTCAGAAAATGGGCGCAAAGAAGCGATGGAGGGTGGCAAAACCCTACTTAAAGAAGGGTACGATTTTGACGTTTGCTACACGTCTTACTTAAAGCGTGCCATTCACACATTAAATTATGTGCTGGGCGAAATGGACCGCGACTGGCTGCCGGTAAACAAAAGCTGGAAGCTGAACGAGCGCCACTACGGCGCACTGCAAGGCTTGGACAAAGCCGAAACCGCCGAAAAATACGGCGACGAACAGGTGCTTATTTGGCGCCGTTCTTTTGACGTACCGCCACCGGCGCTGGAAGCCGATGACGAGCGCAGCCCC
>CAYZSR010000001.1:3424-46585 GCA_964479715.1 uncultured Oscillospiraceae bacterium
ACCGCGGCGTAGACCCCGCCGAACTGCCGCTAACCGAAAGCCTTGCCATTACCATAGAGCGGGTTATGCCCTACTTCCACGAGGAAATTAAACCGCAAATGCAAGACGGCAAGCGCGTTTTAATTGTGGCGCATGGCAACTCGCTGCGGTCGATGGTAAAAGAGTTTGAAAACCTAACCGACGAAGAAATTATGGGGGTAAACATCCCCACCGGCGTGCCGCTGGTTTATGAATTTGACGACGACTTTAACGTGCTGGATAAATATTATCTAGGCGACCAAGAAGCCATTGAAGCACAAATTAAAGGCGTTGCAGACCAAGGCAAAGCCAAATAAAACACCACACAAAAAGCCCCGCTGATTTATCAGCGGGGGCTTTCTTTATCTTTGTTAACGGTATTATTTAACACGAACCATCAGGTTTTTGCCGCCGCCGGGTATCCGGTCGGAGCGGGTGTCAAAATCGCCGGTGTAATCAATCAGCTTATGCAGCTTTGAAAAACCGTAGTTGCGGGTGTCAAAATCGGCGTAAAGCCGCCCTAAAATGCTACCCACTTGCGACAAAGACATATAGCCTTCTTCGTCGGAATCGTGCTCTATAACATCTTTAATTTTGATGACAATTTCTTCAAGCGGCACAAAACCGGTTGTCACTTCATCTTGAAGACTGCCGGGCATGCCGGCCGGTTCTTGCTTGGCTTTGTTGGTGCTGTTGTCATTTCTTTTAGCCGGCTTGGGTTTCGCGGCTTTGTTGTCCTTGCCTTGCGCGTTATTGCCTTTTTTTCCTTTTGCGTTGAAAAGCACATCTAAATACTTAAACGTGTCGCAGGCGGATTTAAATGCCATCGGTGTTTTACTTTCACCCATGCCAATAACGAACATGCGGCTTTCCCGCAGGCGGGACGCAAGCCGGGTAAAATCCGAATCGGATGATACCAGACAAAACCCGTCACAGTTGCCGGTGTAAAGAATGTCCATCGCATCAATTATCATCGCAGAGTCGTTGGCGTTTTTGCCGCGCGTGTAGTTAAATTGCTGTATCGGCGTAATGTTGTTATGCAACAATTCGCTTTTCCAGCTCGACATTTCGGGGCTTGTCCAGTCGCCGTAAATGCGGCGGTAAGCCGGCGTTCCGTGAACGCTTAATTCGTCTGAAATAACTTTTATATAACGCGGTGAAACGTTTTCTGCATCTATTAACAAAGCGATTACTCTGTCACTCATCTGTCGCCCTCCTTTCATCACTAGTAAAATAATTTTGCCGTGTCTGCAAAGGGCGCGGCTATTTTTTGCACGCTACCATGCAGGCACTCTTTACAGTATACCATAAAACCGCCGTTTCCCCAACGCGCCCTAGCGCAGCGCCTTATTATAAATGGTGGCAAACGCCGCTACAGCGTCTTGAATGGCGTCCATAGCAAAGCCGCCGTAGCCTAAAATAAGCGCGTCATCTTGGGGGGCGGGCGGCGCGTCGGCATGGTAATAGTCTTTCATCGGTTTAATAAAAATATGATTTTCCGCCGCCCGCTGCGCAATAACGGTTGCTTTATCGGGCGGTGTTTTCACGATTAAATAGTGCCCTGTGTGGGTGTTTGCCAGCGAGAAACTGTCTTTTTCAAGATGCCGATGCAACGCTTTTACGGCAACGTCGCGTTTTTCACGGTAGGCGGTACGCATACGGTTAAGGCTGCGTGCAAAATGCCCGTCTGCCATAAACCGTGCCAGCGTGTGTTGTTCGGGGCGGGATACGGTGCAGCTGTAGCCGCCGTAGGCTTTTTTCCATCGCGCTAACAGCCGTGGCGGCAACACAAGGTACGCCACCCGCAACCCCGGCGCCAAAGAGCGGGAAAAGGTGCCAGCGTAAACGACGTGCCCTTCCCTATCAAGCCCTTGCAGGCTAGGTAGCGGACGCCCATCAAAGCGAAACTCGCTGTCGTAATCGTCTTCAATAAGAAAGCCGTCGCTGTCTGACGCCCAGCGCAGCAGCTCGGTGCGGCGCCCCACCGGCATGACATACCCCGTTGGGAATTGGTGGCTTGGCGTAAGATACGCCGCGCGCGCCCCGCTTTCTTTCAGTTTGTCGCACCGTAGGCCATTTTCGTCCACCGGCACCCAGCACGTTTCGATGCCTTCGTTGTTTAAAATACGCGCCGTTTTGGTGTAGCCGGGGTTTTCCAGCGCCACCCGCTGCCCCGCAAAAAGGCGCGCTAACATACCCACCAGCGTTTCAAGCCCCGCCCCCACTACCAGTTGCTCCGGCTTGCAGCGCACGCCGCGGTAAGCGCGCAGGTAGTCACATATGGCAAGGCGCAGCGGCACGTCGCCGAAGGCGTCGCCTTTTTCATACAGTGTGGGCGAGCCGCTCAGCGTTTCTCTAAAAAGGCGGTTCCATGTTTTGGCGGGAAACAGCTCGGGGTCAATGTCGGCGCTGGCAAAAGAATAGCGCCACACCTTTTGTTGCGGCGGCTTTGGCGGCGGCACGCCGTCGCCGTTTTTATGAATGCGGGGCGGCAAAACCGTTTTATCCAGCTTATTCACATAAAACCCGCTGCGGGGTTTTGCGGTAACATACCCTTCCGCCGCCAGCATTTGGTAGGCTTCGTCAACGGTGTTGACGCTAACCCCCAGTTGCTGGGCCGCGGTGCGCTTGCCGGGCAGTTTTTTGCCGGCGGTAAAACGGTTGTTGCTAATTTCTTTGATGATAAAGCGATACAGCTGTTCATAAAGTGGCAGCTCGTCATCTTTATCTAAAAATACGGCGAGATAGCTCATCTTCTGGCACCCCTGTCTTGTCTTGAATTTGATTTTGAGATAGGCTCAGTTTGTAAGTTTAGTATAATTTATTACTACCATAGAGTCAATTACTCGCTCGCTATTTGCCCGTGCTTAAAAAATCGGTGCGGATAAATTGGCACCCGTTAACAACGTTACACCATCTTAAGCACTATGAAATACTATGCAAAATTCGAGAGTAATATAAAGCCACGAAAATGAGAAACTCTGCTGGGCTAAAATATTTTATGCTTATCAAACAAATTGTAGCCATAAAAAATAAAAAAGCCGGGCAAATGCCCGGCTTTACCTTTTTAATTAAGAGCTTTCGTCCGTTTCTTTGTCAGCCGCCTCTCGTTCTTCCCGTGCTTTTTTGCGGCTATTTTTAGCTTCTTTTTTGGTTTCCTTTTTGTCTTTCTCTTCCGGCTCTTCCACCGGTTTAAGCGGTATGGCGGAAGGCAGCAAGCCAACACGTGCCCATTTAATGTGGTGGTCCGCTACCGGCTCGGTGTGAATTTCCAGCCCGTGCACCGCAAGATGTACCTCTTGCCCATCGGCAGGTATTTGGCTTAGCTGGCTAAAAACCAGCCCGCCCAGCGTGTCGTACTCGCGGTCTTGCGCCAGCGGCAGCGCCACCCCCAGCTCCTGCTCCAGCGTTTCAATGTCGGTGTCGCCGGCGATGCGCCAAAGGTTGTCTGATATTTTAGAAAATTCCGGCTCATCGGGCGGGTCAAATTCATCGTATATGCTGCCGACAATTTCTTCAATAATATCTTCCATGGTAACAATGCCGCTAAAGCCGCCGTACTCGTCCAGCAAAATAGCCATGTGGTCTTTGCGTTGCTGCATGTCTCGCAGCAGCACGTCGGCCAGCACCGTTTCCGGCACAAAGCAGGCGGGGCGCAACATTTTGCGTATGTCCACCGGGCTTTTGCTGCGCACGTTCAAAAGGTAGGTGCGCGCGTTGAGCACGCCGAGAATGCGGTCTAGGTTGCCGTCAAAAACCGGGTAGCGGGACATGCCGCTTGCCTCTATAATGCCGATGACCTCTTCCGGCTCGGCGGTGGCTTCAATGGCAATCACATCAACGCGGTGCGTCATAATATCCCGCGCAATGGTTTTATCCAATTCAAAAACGCTTTCAATCATCGCTTTTTCTTCGCTGTCTATGGCGCCGGTTTCGTGCCCCACATCTACCATCATGCGAATTTCATCCTCGGTAATGGGGTCCACACTGCGGGCGTCCTTAATGCCAAAGAGGCGCAAAACCACCCGTGTGGAGGCAGACAGCAGGCGGATAAGCGGTTTCATAAAGGTGGTTAAACCCATGATGACAACCGACGCCACCCGCGCTATTTGGTAGGGGCGGTGCAGCGCCACTTGTTTGGGCACCAGCTCGCCGAAAACCAGCGTAAAGTACGATAAGATAATGGTGATTAAAATAATAGCAATGGTGCGTAAGGTGGGCAGCGTAAAGAAGGTAAACTCAAGCGAGTTGTACACCCACGCCGCCAACGGGTCGGCAAAGTTGTCGGCCGCAAAGGCGCTGGCCAGAAAACCCGCCAGCGTGATACCGATTTGAATGGTTGAAAGAAAATCAGACGGGTCTTCGACCATAATCAGCATACGTTTTGCGTGTTTATCGCCCTCTTCGGCCCCTTTACGCAATCTGTTTTCATTCAATTGTAACACGGCAATTTCCGTTGCCGCAAAAAAGGCGTTAACCAGTATTAACACAACTTGTAAGACCATTACGCCGATTAAAGAACCCACTGTAAATGATGCGGTCTGCAAAACGTCACTCCTTTGTGCACTTTGTAATTAAACTAAACAAGGCATAGCCGGCGCCACACAAACGCAGACCATGCCTGATACTATTTGTTAGATGCGAGGCATCTTCGAGATCGACCACTGCCGTCGTCCATTTGTATGCGGCAATCCTCACTTTATCTTAATTGTTTTTAACATTAGCTAGAGTATACCTAAAACAAAAGCAATTTGTCAAGCAGGGCGGCAAATACACGCCGTGCCACGGCTAATGTTTCTTTTCATCGGGGGTTTCCTCGGGCGCCGGGTCGGGCGGTTCTTCCGGCAGCGGTTCCGGCTCTGCCGGTTCATCCGGTGCCCCTTCCTGCGGCTGTGACGCCGGCGTCACCTCGGGCGGTTGTGGCACGGCGTTCCACCCACCGGTGGCGGGGTCGGTGGTTTGCGTTTCGGTTTTCAGCGGCAGGCGGTTTGGTATCTTGCCCAGCGGCTGTGGGCGGCGGTCGCTTGTTTCCAGAACATGGGTTCTAAAATATTCCACCATCGTTTCTGCCCCGAACTGCGAAATGTGAATACCGTCGTCCACCGTGTAACCCTTTTTCATGTAGCCGGTGGAAGCGTCTTGCATTTTTTCGTTCCAGTTTAAAAACCAGACGCCCTTTTCGTCCGCCAGCTGTAAGAGGCGGGTGTTGTAGCGGTTTATCTCCTGCATGGTAATGGTGTTATTGTCATGCTCACGCGCCACCGCCGGCACGGCACCGATAACAATATCGGCGTACGGGTAGTTGGCTTTTATGTCATCCACCACTTTTTCATACAACTCGATAAAGGTATCCACCGGCGTAAAGCCAATGTTGTTGGTGCCGAAGGTGATAACGACACGCCGCGGCTGCAGCACCGCCACCGATTGCGCCAGCGTGTATTGCTTGCTGTCCCCCTCAAAGGAAACGCGCCGCTCGGTTGCGGCGCCGCTTATCGCCATGCTTTCAACGCCGATGCAGCTGTTGGCGGTTAGGTGGGTGCTTTCTTTATAATGCAACATGCGCGCCGTATTGGAGTCGCCTAAAAAGAGCGTCTCCCGCAGGTAGGTAAGGCCGCCGTCGTCACTCTTTTGAAGAAGTGCGCCGCCATGCTCGCCGGGGTCCAGTGTGTATGGTGTCGGCTCCTTAGGGGTGCTTTTACCGCTGCTTTCCACCACATAGCGGGCAAACATAAACAGCAACAGCCCCATTAACAGCAACAGTAAAGACAGCGCAACCATTGCTATTTTGGTGGCGGTGGTGCCACTTTTCTGCTCTTTGATAAGCGCTTTTTCCGTTCTATGATACCGCTTTTTTGCACTGTTGTCCGCTTCTTTCGGCGCGGCGGGCGGCTTTTCCGCCTCGGTAAAACCACGCCCCTTTTGATATACTTTAGGGCTTTCGGGTGCCATGTTGCACCTCCCTTACGTTGTTAAATCATTATTTATTATACCGTACCACGGGCGACTATTCAATTATTTATCGCGCCCGTCTGTCAAATAAAGAGCTTTTAGCGGTTGAATAATTGCCACCACGCCAGTTAAATAGGCTTTTTCATGCCGCTAAAAGTTTACACTTTGTTCGTATTCTTGTTTTGTCCCTATAATATATTACCTTTATAGTAGTACGTCAAACAACGGGGTACAACGTGCAAAAATGACTAAAAACCGTCTCTTTTTTGGCACCCCTTTGTTGAAAAGTGAAAACTGCATTAAGTCGCTTGCTTTTTAAATAGTTTAATAGTATACTGTTAATGTGCTTATTAGTTAAGCGCTTAATTGATTAGGAGTGAAGCATATGTACAGTGATCTTGTAGACCAATTTGTCGGCGCTACTCTTCGCTTTCGAAAAGTGAATTTATGCGACATGCTAGGTCACGACATTCACTTCGGTGAAATGATAGTTATGGACAGCGTTGCCAGGAATTGCAAATATTCCAATGGCACGTTGAACGTATCGGAAATTTCAACACGGCTTCACGTGACGAAACCGGCCGTTTCACAAATATTGAACGCGCTTGAAGGCAAGGGCTGCATCGACCGCAACATTTGCGAGGATGACAGGCGGAAAATAGCCGTTACCCCCACCGAAAAGGGCCACCAATATTGGACAGAAACACGCAGCCAATATGACCAAGCCATGGCTGCCATGCTGGAATATATCAGCGCTGAAGACATGGAGAAATTGATTGAACTGATGAACCAGCTAACCGACATATATGAAAAAATACAAAACGATAATGCGGAGTGATTAAGAATGAATTTAATACCTTATGTAGTTGAACAAACAAGCCGCGGTGAACGTAGCTATGATATATTTTCCCGCCTGCTAAATGACCGTATCGTCATGCTTTCAGGCCAAGTGGACGACGCCACCGCCAGCACCATCATCGCCCAGTTTTTATACCTGGACGCCCAAGACTCAGACAAAGACATCCAGCTGTATATCAACAGCCCGGGCGGCTCGGTTTCGGCGGGGCTTGCCATTTATGACACCATGCAATACCTTACGGCAGACGTTTCAACCATCTGCGTTGGGCTGGCCGCCTCAATGGGCGCTTTCTTGCTAGCCGCCGGCGCCGAGGGCAAACGTATCGCCCTGCCCAACAGCGAAATTATGATTCACCAGCCGTCGGGCGGCAGCCAAGGCCAAGCCTCGGACATTGAAATTCAAGCCGAGCACATTATCCGTACCAAACAACGGCTGAACGAGATTTTGGCAAAACACACCGGCCAATCCGTTGAGCAAGTTGAAAAAGACAGCGACCGAGACAACTTCATGACCGCTGAAGAAGCCAAAGAATATGGCCTTATCGACAGCATCATTGTCAAACGCTAAAACCCCGAGGAGGAGAAAACAATGACGTGCCAATACTGCAAAGGAAGAGAAGCCGAACATTCATTCATCATTCAGTTTCAAAACGGCAGACGTGAAATTCACCTCTGCTCTGAATGCGCTGAAATGGCACAACGTTATTATAAAATGGCTCTTCAAGCCTATGGGGGCACACGTCGTAAAGACTTCTCACCCATCGATGAATCAAGACAGTTGGGCGAGAGCCCGTTCCCCGCAGACGCAGGCAACACCATGCGCAGCCGCCGCCGTTTAAACGCTTTGAAAGCCCGGCTGGCAGAAGCTGTAAGGCTGGAACATTATGAAGAAGCCGCCCGGCTAAGAGACAAAATAGCCGAAGCAGAAAAGGATGTGTACGCACTATGAACAA
The DNA here is from genome assembly GCA_964479715.1 of uncultured Oscillospiraceae bacterium. Taxonomy (GTDB): domain Bacteria; phylum Bacillota; class Clostridia; order Oscillospirales; family Ruminococcaceae; genus JAAYCI01. The sequence continues at coordinate 11,203 of CAYZSR010000001.1, forward strand.
AAAGATATTCTCAAGCAACACGGTAGCGATGCTCCGTAGAGCTTTTGCGCTGTCCTCTAAAATGGGGCACAGCTATACAGGCACCGAACATATTTTATGGAGCATTACGAGCGACCGCCGCAGCGCCGCCGGCAAAGCGTTAAGCAAAGCCGGGGTAGACTCGCGGCTGGTGCTCGCCATGATAGAAAAATACAACTCTCAAGGCCAAAGCTCCGGCATGGTTACGATGAGTTTAACGGCGGAAGCAAACCAAGTGTTGGACGCCGCCGAAGCGCAAATGAAAGAAATGAAACACGAGCAGCTGGAACCGGAACACATTTTAATTGGCATGCTGAAAGAAAAAGGCAGCGCCGGCTCTGAATTGCTTATTTCTATAAACGCCAACACCGACCGCATCGTTGACGATGTGCTGAAATCCAAAGACACTGAATGGCCGCGCACCCAAGGCGTTCAAGCCGACAAGGGTAAAAAGCAAACTGAAAACCTGGAAGAGTTCACCGTTGATTTAAGCGAAATGGCTCTTACCGGTAAACTGGATCCCCTTATTGGGCGCGACAAAGAAGTGGAACGGGTAACGCAGATACTCTCTCGCCGCACCAAAAACAACCCCGTTTTAATTGGCGAGCCGGGCGTTGGTAAAACCGCCATTGCCGAAGGGCTGGCGCAGCGCATTGTAGACAATACCGTACCAGAAACGCTGGAAGGCATGCGTGTTTTATCGCTTGACCTTGGCAAAATGGTCTCCGGCACAAAATACCGGGGCGACTTTGAAGAGCGCATTAAAAACTTTTTGGAAGAATTAAAAGAGAACGACCACGTTATTCTCTTTATCGATGAGCTGCACACCTTAATTGGTGCGGGCGCCGCCGAAGGCTCTTTAGACGCCGCCAGCGTCTTTAAACCGGCGCTTTCCCGTGGCGAAATCCAAGTGATTGGCGCCACCACGCTGGACGAATACCGCAAACACATTGAAAAGGACGCCGCGCTGGAGCGTCGGTTCCAACCGGTTATGGTTAACGAGCCGACCCAAGAAGACGCCATTAAAATTTTGCACGGCGTGCGCCCCTACTACGAAGAACACCACAAGCTGGCCATTACCGACGAAGCGGTAGATGCCGCCGTTGAACTGGGCAGCCGCTATATCCCCGACCGTTTCTTGCCCGACAAAGCCATCGACTTGATTGACGAGGCGGCCTCGCGTGTTCGCACCCACATTTTAACCACCCCGGAACACCTGCAAGAATTGGAAGAAGAGGTAAAAAGCCTCAATCACAAAAAACAGCAAGCCGCTGAAGAACAACGCTTTGAAGACGCGGCCAAGCTGCGCGATAAACAAGAAGACTTAAAACGCGTTTTAGCGTCACACCGTGACAGCTGGAGCGACGAACAAGACAAATCCGTCTCGGCTGAAAATGTGGCGGAAGTGGTCTCGATGTGGACCGGCATCCCGGTAACCATGTTGACCGAAGAAGAAAGCGAACGCTTGATGAAACTGGAAGACACGCTGCATGAGCGCATTGTTGGCCAAGAAGACGCCGTTAAAGCGGTATCCAAAGCCATTCGCCGCAGCCGTGTCGGCATCCGCGAAGAGGGGCACCCCATCGGAAGCTTTATGTTCCTAGGCCCCACCGGCGTTGGCAAGACGGAAGTCTGCAAAGCGCTGGCGGAATCGATGTTCGCCGACGAAGACGCCATCATCCGCCTCGACATGTCTGAATACATGGAACGGCACACCGTCTCGAAGTTAATCGGCTCGCCTCCGGGCTATGTCGGCTACGACGAGGGTGGCCAGCTCACCGAGCAGGTACGCCGCAAACCATATAGCATTGTACTCTTTGACGAAATTGAAAAAGCACACCCCGACGTATGGAACTCGCTGCTACAAATAATGGACGAAGGCCGCCTTACCGATGCGCAAGGACGTACGGTAGACTTTAAAAATACCGTTATCGTTATGACATCTAACTTAGGCGCCAGAGACATTATGGGCAAAGCCTCTTTGGGCTTCGCCGACACGCAAAGCGACGCCGACGGCACCCGTCCGCAAGAAGAAATCCGCGGCAAAGTTATGGACGAATTGAAACGTACCTTCCAACCGGAGTTCTTAAACCGTCTCGACGAGATTGTCGTCTTCCATCAACTGGATAAAGACCACATCAGCAAAATTGCTTACAAAATGCTGGACGAATTGAAAGACCGCAGCTCTTCGCTGGGTATCGAACTAACCATCGAAGACAGCGCCGTTGATATTTTGGCAGACCGCGGGTTTGACCCCGTGTTCGGCGCGCGTCCTTTGAAGCGCACCATTCAATCTTCCCTTGAAGACGTCATTGCCGAAACCATTCTTGAAGGCGACTACACCGACGGCGACGGCATGGTTGTTACCGGCGAAGACAGCGATTTAAAAATCAAGCTGGTTAAACAGCAAACCGCCGACGACGAAACCGTATCCGTCTAAACACCAACAAAACTAAAAGAGGGCTCAACTTCGGTTGAGCCCTCTTTTTTATTCGGTAAATTCCTCGATACAAAGTTGTTTTATTTACAGTAAGTCTGTGCTAGAATAGGTTATTCCTTAGCGCACAGCCGGTTGTAAACGGCGCACAGCTCGCTTATCTTCTCCACTAAATCGCGTGTGTTTTCTTCACCGTAAGCGCTGAATAAATCATCCAGCATGGCGTCGTAACAGCTGGTTGCCTGCGCCAAACTTTGCCGCCCCGCCTCGGTGGCGGTAACCGCAATGCGGCGGCGGTCATTTTGGTCTATCTCGCGGCGGATGTAGCCTTTTTCTTCCAGCCCGCTGAGCGATTGCGACACGCCCGATTTAGAAATGTGCATTGTTCGGTGTATCTCTGAAACGGTTAAGCAGCGCCCCGCCTCGGTGCAGTTTTGCGTTACCTGCTGCATAATGGAAAGCTCTACGTATTGAAAATCGCACCGGTTGGGCAGCGACATCCCCATGCTTTTCATTTGCGAGAGGGCGTTTAAAAAAGCCTCTTTTAATTGTTGCGCCACATAAAACTCCTTTGCCTTACAATGCCTTTGGCTAAAAAATTTGTCGATAAAGCACGGCAGGTTTCACACTATCAACACTGGAAATCATCCGTTGTCACGCGCTTTTCACAAACATCGGTTGACCCGGCAAACGCGGCGCTGTTATAATTAGACAGCGCCGAAATATTGCGTTCTTTAAAACGGCGGCGGCGCTTTGTGCACCGTTTACCCGCTACATAAAACTCCCCTTTCAGTAAGTTAATACTAGAAAAGAGGAGTTTGTGAATAATGCTATGGTTTTACTTAACGCTATCCATGTGCTCAATCAGCTCAAGCACTTTGCTGGAGTAGCCCCACTCGTTGTCATACCAGCTTACCAGTTTAACAAAGGTGTCCGTTAAGGCGATGCCTGCGTTCACGTCAAAGACCGACGTTTCAGGCCAGCCCAAAAAGTCTGACGAAACCACTTGCTCGTCGGTGTAGCCAAGAATGCCTTTCATCGGGCCTTCGCTGGCGGCTTTAACCACTTCGCAAATTTCTTCATAGGTGGCGGGTTTCTCAAGGTTAACGGTTAAGTCAACCACCGAAACGTCAATAACCGGCACTCTGAAGGCCATGCCTGTTAGCTTGCCGTCCAGCTCCGGAATAACTTTGCCAACCGCTTTGGCGGCGCCGGTGGAAGACGGAATAATGTTATCAAAAGCGGCGCGTCCGCTGCGCCAGTTGCCCGCCGGGCTGTCTACGGTGGCTTGGGTGGCGGTAACGGCGTGGATGGTTGTCATCAAGCCGTCGGCAATGCCAAACTCGTCGTTAATAACTTTGGCGATGGGCGCCAGGCAGTTGGTGGTGCAAGACGCGTTGGATACAAAGTCCATATCGGGGGTGTAGGTGTCTAAGTTAACACCGCACACAAACATGGGTGTGTCGTCTTTAGACGGGCCGGTGTACACTACTTTTTTGGCGCCGGCGTCGAGGTGCCCTTGCGCTTTTTCTTTGGTGTAGAAAATACCGGTGGCGTCTACAATGTAATCTGCGCCAACGCTATCCCAAGGGATGTCCGTCGGTTGTTTTTCGGTAAAGAATTTAACTTCTTTGCCATCTACAACAATGGCGTCTTCTTTGTGGTCAATGTCACCTTGATAGCGGCCATGCGCCGAATCATACTTAAGCATATAAGCGCAATAGTCTGCCGTCATAAAGGGGTCGTTAATACCTACAAACTCAATGTTTGGGTTGCTGAGCCCCGCACGGAAAACTAAACGACCGATGCGGCCAAATCCGTTTATACCTACTTTGATGCTCATTTGTGGTAACCTCCTGTTTTATAAAAAAGAATTCTTCGTCGGTTCATTCTTTTTGTCTGCTAAAGACGTGCACAGCTTAATTTTATAACAATTACCGTTAAACTACAATAGCCTGCTGTCAATATCATCGGGTGGCATTTAAAAATGGGGTTATTAATAGCATTATCAAACATTCGGTGAAATATTTGGTGATATTTGCCAGTTGGCGAGCTTTTCAGCGATGTGCACAACAGCCGTCACCACAAGGCTTTCAATACTGTTCAGTTTGTGCTTAAGATGCAAGATTCGACAAAATATGATACAATTTAAGTTGACGCGGCGGCAATAAAATTCCCTGGTTGCAGTCGTTAAAAAAGGAAGTGGGAATAGTTTATGAACAACAGCTCTTTTGCACCTTTTGAAAAGGTGTCTTACCCGTGCTATTGGTTTGGTAAAGATGGCGAATTAAAGGCAAACAGCGCCGCACTAGAACTTAAAAACCCCCTCTTTGATGAGCCTAGTTTAAGAGAATACTTTGCCAGAACTTTTAAGGGAATTACATTTTTAAACAGCGCCACCCCACAGCACCACATTCCCTTTGGTGGCAAAATACAAATGCAGAGTGTTATTATGCTGCCCTTTGAAGACGGCACGGTGGTCACCTTTCAAAACGCCAAACATTCTTCCCTTAGCACTTTTACAGCCAGCATGCGGGAATATTTAAGCAATATTTTCGCCGTGCTTTCTTTGCTTTCCAAAAAAGTGGAAGACGACGATTTACACATTGTAGAAGATTTGCAGAGAAATGCCTACAACATGCTGCGTCAAATTACCAACCTGGAAACGATAAGCCGGCTGGAAAGCGGCCTTATCTCCATTGACAGTTTTGACATAAACGCTTTCCTTTCCAGCATGATGACATCGGTTACAACGGTTTGCATTAACCGCGGCGTTGAAATACGCACCAAATTGCCGGATACGCCCATCTACGTTAAAAGTGACCCTAAGCTGTTTGAACAAGCCTTTCTCAACGCCTTGCGCAACAGCCTGCAATTTACACGGGACGGTAACGTCATCACCGTGTCACTCACGGTGGTTAAAAACCAAGCCCTTGTTACCATAGACGACAATGGGCTTGGCATTCAGCCGCAATTTCAAGACCACATTTTCATGCCTTATTTTTCGGTGGACCCGTACGGCGACACCGACGACCGCCCCAGCATGGGGCTTGGGCTGTATGTGGTGCAACGCACCATGAAGCGGCTGGGCGGCAACGTCGCTATTGAAAGCCAGTACGGCAGCGGCACCCGCATCACCATGGCGCTGCCCATTGACGAGGCGCCCGAAAATATCTTAAAAAGCTCCACAGCGGATTATGTGCTTGACGGGTTTTCGCCGGTGTATATCCACCTTGTGGATTTTTGCCGCTTTGGCAAACTATAACAATTATCGGGCTGCCCGATGCGCTTTCCCTGAAATACCCTCCGACACCAAACGGTAAACAGCGGTGCTTTTATCATATTTTTCTATGTCTCGCGGCGCGTATTGGATACGCTCGGCGAGATATTTTTTGCACAGCGCCATTAACGCGTCACTTTTCTCTTGCCGATCGGTAACCGGCTCGGCCCGTCCGTAAACAATGGCGCTTTCATAATAGGTGGTGAAATCATCGATGTACACTGCCTGCACATCGCCCACCACCGTAAAGCAAACACGACCGTCTTGCCTTAGGTTATCCACCTTGTGTCCCTTCATAGCGCTGTGAAAATAAATGTTGCCGCTGTGCCACACATAAGAAAGCGGCACCGCCGCCACACCACGCCCATCGTCCACCATGGCCAGCGTACCGTAAATGCCTTTTTCAAGTATTGCTTCGGTTTCTTTGGGTGTTATCTGTCGGTTTTTCCGTCTCATTTCTCGCATGCTATTCCCCTTTGTAATCTCTCTTCTGCCATTTCTCTGTCGGTACTTCGGTACCGACTTTTTTGTTGCGTCGGTTACAGCTTAAAGAGAACGGCCGTTTATTGCAAGCTTTTGCGGCGGTTTTAAAACAGACTTTGCCAAAAAAGTACGAGATGTCGGGTCTTTTTCTGAATTAATTATATCTTGTTTTTGACTATTTGCCACTTTTGTCGCCAGTTGTAATTATTTATTATTCCCGCTATTATAAAGGTAATTTATAACAAGTAAAGCGAGGGGTTACAATGCCGGAATTATTAGCGATTTTAAGCGGGGTTATCCTGTCGGTTATGTTTATGGTAAACGGTGATTTGTCGAGCGCCTACGGCGAGCTGTTCTCCATGGTGTTTATCCACGTAACAGGGCTTATTATCACCTGCGTCATTGTTTTATTCACCAAAGAAAAACGCAAAAAAGGCAAGATACCGCTATGGGTTTTTACCGGCGGCATGATTGGTGTTTTCACCACCTACAGCAACATTGTAACGGTGAACGAGCTGGGCGTTTCCATCACGGTGGCGCTGGGCCTCGCAGGGCAATGCGTGTTATCGCTGTTTATAGATACCTTTGGCTGGTTTGGCGTTAAAAAACAGCAGTTTATTCCGCAACGTGTCATCGGGCTTGTCTTCATCGCCGCCGGCGTGCTGACAATGCTGGTTATATAGGGAGGGTGCCATGTATATATTTTATGTGATTATTGGCGTTTTGGGCGGTGCGTCGAATATTCTAAGCCGCTTTGTTAACGCCGAGCTGACCTCCCGCATTGGTGCCTACCGCAGCACCCGCATGAACTACATAACGGGGCTATCGCTTTCGCTGCTGTTGCTGCTTATTATGCGCCCCGCCCTCCCCGCTTTTACGGCGCCCAGCAATGTAAGCGACGTAGCGATGTATTTCGGCGGTGCACTCGGCGTTGCCGTTGTCTTAATTGCCAATCTCATCGCCATGCGCATGAGCGCGCTGGTCATGACAATCCTTGTTTTTATCAGCCAAATGATTACCGGCATGGTGCTGGATTTCTTTATAACCGGCGCTTTTATCCCGCAACAACTCGTTGGGGCGTTGCTTTTACTGATAGGGCTTTTGCTCTACCAACGACCGGCGCCGGCAAAACAATAATTATAATATACGATGCTACGTTCTTTTTGGATTTGCGTTTGTTGACATAATAGGCGCTGTGTGGTATTATATCGATACTGTGACAACGGGCTTTGGAGGTGCCTTTTCTAGATGACAAATAGCGACATTTTGCGCCGTGTTGACCACACGCTGCGAGCAGCAGATTGCAACCGGGCACAAACTGAAACGTTATATAACGAAGCGACGCAACGTCAAACCGCTTCGGTTTGCACGCCGCCTAATCATGTAAAGTGCATTCAAGAAAAACACCGTTACTTACCACCGCTTAACAGGGTGGTTTGCTTGCCCTTAGAACAGACAGCCCCGACAACACCAAAACCCGCCACCGAAACGGCGCTGCCAAGTGGCGCCGACGATACGGCCGCGGCAAAACGGCTAACCGCCGTTACCATTTACAATAAACATGTTAGCGTTGCAACACAATCCGTTGCGGTGCCTGACAATGACAATATAGATATGGCATACGATAACATCCTCAAGGTATTCGTCGAGCCCTGCCACCTCACTCAGCAAGAAAAAACTACACTTTGCCGCGGCGTGACCGATGGCGGGACGGACTTTCTCAAAACCGTTAGCGGTTTTGGCTCCGGCGGCGAAACCCTTGGGGATATTTTGTTTTTTAAGGCATCGGCCGCTGGCGGGCAGTAAGATAAAAAACCGCGGCGGCAGACGCACCCGTGGCACTAAGTGGCAAGCGCGGCAATGACAATCCGTCCTCACAGCCAATGGTGCCGTTTAACCATTAACCGCCCACCACCTGAAGGAAGGCATTATGACAGATAAAAAACTGATGGAACACGCCGCCGAAGCGCGCGAGCAATCATACTCCCCCTATTCCAACTTTATGGTTGGGGCGGCGCTGCTTGCCAAAGACGGACAGGTTTTTCACGGCTGCAACATTGAAAACGCCGCCTACACCCCCACCAACTGCGCCGAGCGAACGGCGTTTTTCAAGGCGGTGTCGCAAGGGGTGCGCGGCTTTGACGCCATCGCCATAACCGGCGGGCCCAAAGGCGAGCCGGGCTACGCCTACCCGTGCGGCGTCTGCCGCCAGGTGATGATGGAATTTTGTGAGCCTGAAACTTTTCGCGTATTAGTGGGCAGCGGCAGCAATGATTTTAAAAGCTATACCTTAAAAGACCTGCTACCCCACGGCTTCGGTCCGCAAGATTTAGACTAAGCCCACTTTATTTTGTGCAACAGCCTTTTCAAACGGAAAAGGCATGCAAATATATTATTGGAGGATTACACATGAAACTGAAACACGTTTTAGCATTGGCGCTTGCATTGCTACTTGGCTTAACCCTCGTTGCTTGTGGCGGCACACCACCCAGCGATTCTTCCGGTGGCACTGAAGTAGCCGGCGAAGACGGCTCTTTCGAGCTGGCACTTATTACCGACCTTGGCACCATTGACGACAAGTCTTTTAACCAAGGTTCTTGGGAAGGGCTGCTACAGTACGCCGAAGAGGAAGACATTTCACACAAGTATTACCAACCAACCGAACAAAGTGACGACGCGTACCTCGCCTCAATCGACCTGGCCGTTAAAGGCGGCGCAAAAGTAGTTGTTACCCCGGGCTTTTTGTTTGAGGTACCCATCTACATCGCGCAAGAAACCTACCCGGATGTTACCTTTATTCTGGTAGACGGTGCCCCCCACGACGCCGATTATGAAGATTTCACCATTGGCGACAACACGGTAGGCATTAAATACGCCGAAGAACAAGCCGGTTTCTTAGCGGGCTATGCCGCGGTTAAAGACGGCATGACGCAACTTGGCTTTATGGGCGGCATGGCTGTTCCCGCCGTTGTAAGATTTGGCCACGGCTATGTACAAGGCGCTGAATACGCCGCTGAAGAAATGGGTCTTGCAGAAGGCTCTCTCAAAGTAAACTACCACTACACAGGCGACTTTGAAGCCACACCGGAAGCCCAAACCATGGCCGCTTCTTGGTATAACGAAGGCATTGAAGTTATCTTTGCTTGCGGCGGCGCCGTTGGCAACTCTGTTATGGCAGCGGCCGAACAAGCCGACGCCAAAGTGATTGGTGTAGACGTAGACCAAAGTGGCGAATCTGAAACGGTTATCACCAGCGCCACCAAAGGCCTGCAAGTATCGGTATACGATAGCATTAAAGCCTACTATGATGGCGACTTCCCCGGCGGCCAAGAAATTATTTTCGAAGCTGACAACGACGGGGTCGGCCTGCCGATGGACACCTCTAAATTTGAGAAGTTTACCCAAGAAGATTACGACGAAATTTATGCAAAACTAGTAGCCGGCGACATTGAGCTTATTGAAGATGTCGGCGCTGAGGGCGAAGAAATTGGCGTTACAGACATTGAAACCGTTTACGTGGTTATCAACGAGCTGTAATACCCGCTTCGTCTAAACCCTAAGCTTTACAGGGAGGCAATCGCTTTATCAAAGAGGCTGTTGCCTCCCTGCTTTAATTGGTACATGTTGCCAATTTGTAAACACAGCATCCTGAGGAGTGAAGCGCAATGGACTATGTGATTGAAATGAACAATATTACTAAAATTTTCCCCGGTGTTGTGGCGAACGACAACGTAACGCTGCAACTGAAAAAAGGGGAAATTCATGCGCTGCTAGGCGAAAACGGTGCCGGTAAATCCACCTTAATGAGTATTTTGTTTGGTCTTTATAAAGCCGACGGCGGCGTTATAAAGAAAAACGGCGTTGAAGTGGATATAAACGGCCCCTACAGCGCAACGGAACTTGGCATCGGCATGGTGCACCAGCACTTTATGTTGGTGCAAGACTTTACCGTGCTGGAAAACATTATTCTTGGCGACGAAAGCACCCGCTACGGCGTGCTGCAAATGGACGAGGCAAAGCACAAGGTGCAGTCGCTTTCGGACCAATACGGGTTGATGATTAACCCCGACGCCAAAATATATGACATCACCGTCGGCGCGCAGCAACGGGTGGAAATATTGAAAATGCTTTACCGAGATAACGAAATACTTATCTTTGACGAGCCCACCGCCGTGCTGACGCCGCAAGAAATTGACGAGCTGATGAATATTATGGAGGACCTCGCAGCGGAGGGTAAATCCATTCTATTTATCACCCACAAACTAGACGAAATTAAACGGGTGGCAGACCGGGTTACGGTGCTGCGCAAAGGGCAATACATCGGCACCGCCGACGTAGAGGGAACCACCAAAGAACAGCTGAGCGAAATGATGGTGGGGCGTAAAGTAAGCCTGGAGGTTGAAAAACCACCCGTTCAACTGGGTGAAGCGATACTGACGGTAGACCGTTTATCGGTTAAAAGCGAGCACACCAGCAAAAACGTAGTGAACGACGTAAGCTTTGAAGTGCGCGCCGGCGAAATTGTTTGTATTGCCGGCATCGACGGCAACGGGCAAAGCGAGCTTGTCTACGCTTTAACCGGCATGATGCCCCTTGAACAAGGCAGCGTTTCACTGAAAGGGCATGACATCACCAACCACAGCATTCGCCAGCGGTTTAAAGACGGTGTCTCACACATACCGGAAGACCGCCATAAACACGGCTTGGTGCTGGATTATAACTTGGCTTATAACCTCGTGCTTCAAAGCTATTACAAACCACGTTTTGAGCGGGCAGGATTTTTAAAATACGACGAGATTTACGAGTACGCCGACGAACTGATTGAAAAGTACGACATCCGCAGTGGGCAAGGCGGCGAAACCATTGTACGCAGCATGTCGGGCGGCAACCAGCAAAAAGCTATTTTAGCGCGCGAGCTGGAAAACAACCCCGATTTGGTTATTGCGGTGCAACCCACCCGTGGGCTAGACGTTGGCGCCATTGAGTATATTCATGCCCAGCTGGTTGAAGAACGCACAAACGGCAAAGGTGTTTTACTTGTTTCTTTAGAGCTGGAAGAAGTAATGAATGTAAGCGACCGGATACTGGTTCTTTTTGAAGGGGAAATTGTGGCCGACTTAGACCCCAAAAAGGTTACCTTCCAAGAACTTGGTCTTTATATGTCCGGTGCCAAAAGGGAGGAAAGAGCATGAGACAACGTTTAAGCGATACCGTCTCCAGCGAAAACTTTTCTGACCTGCTATCTTCTCTGCTGGCCATTTTAGCGGGATTGTTGGTTGGGTTTATTATTTTGCTGGTTAGCAACCCATCGGAAGCGGTGGGCGGCTTTTTAGCCATTCTAACCGGGGCTTTTAAAGATATGAAAAGCCTTGGTCAAGTGTTATATTTTGCCACCCCTATTATTATGACCGGTTTAAGTGTGGCGTTTGCCAACAAAACCGGGCTGTTTAACATCGGCGCGTCGGGGCAATTTATTGTCGGCGCCTATGTGGCTATTTACATCGGGGTACAATTTACCTTCTTGCCGGGGCTGTTGCGCCTGCTGGTCTCTTTACTGGGCGCTTTGCTTGCGGGGGCCATTTGGGGCAGTGTACCCGGGCTTTTAAAGGCCTACTACAACGTTAACGAGGTTATCTCTTGCATTATGATGAACTACATCGGCATGTACTTTGTTAACTTTATGATTAAACGCACCGTCTTCGATTCTCTTAAAAACCAAAGCAAACGGGTACCCAGCGTGGCCAATCTGCCCCGCCTTGGTATGGATAAAATTTTCCAAACGGGCGGCAGCTCTTCCAGTGCCGGCGCCGGTATTTTTGTTGCTGTATTGATGGCGATACTCATCGCCGTTATCTTATCTAAAACCACCTTCGGCTATGAGCTTAAAGCCGTTGGCTTAAACCGTGAAGCGGCGTTCTACTCCGGCATCAACCAAAACCGCAGCATCGTTATGTCGATGGTTATTGCGGGTGCCCTTGCCGGCCTTGGCGGCGCCCTCTTGTACCTTGCCGGTTCCGGCAAAGGTATCGACGTGGTAGACGTGCTGGCAACCGAAGGGTTTGACGGCATACCGGTGGCGCTTCTTGCGCTGGACAACCCCATCGCCGTTATCTTCTCGGGGCTGTTTATCTCTTACCTGACGGTGGGCGGCTTCAGCATGCAGCTCTTTGATTTCGCGCCGGAGGTTATTGAAATAATCACCGCCGTTATCATCTATTTCAGCGCGCTGTCTCTATTGGTTAAAAACTTTATCGAGACGCGCCGCATCAAGCTGCAAAAGAGAATGGAGCCGGACATCCCCATTTCCCAACTAGGTGACGAGGAGGCGGAAAAACAATGAGTATCCTATACTTTTTAGTTCAACAAACGATGTATTTTTCAATACCGCTTCTAATTGTTGCTTTGGGCGGCATGTTCTCTGAGCGCAGCGGTGTTGTAAACATTGCGCTGGACGGCATTATGATAATGGGCGCCTTCACCGGCATACTCTTTATCAACGTTTTCCAAGACGCTATTCCCGGGCAACCGATACTGCTTTTGGCGCTGATTATCGCCGCGGTTACCGGCATGATTGTATCCCTTGCCCATGGTTACGCAGCCATCCACATGAAAGCCAACCAAGTTATCAGCGGCACCGCCATCAACATGTTTGCTCCGGCGTTTGCCATTTATGTAACCCGTATGCTGCGCACCGTTCAACAAATTCCTTTCGTCAACCAATTTAGAATTAAAAGCGTGCCGGTGCTGGGCAAAATACCGGTACTGGGCCCGCTGCTGTTTCAAAACACTTATATCACCACCTACCTTGGCTTTTTAATACTGCTTATTGCGTGGTTTGTTCTGTATAAAACCCGCTTTGGGCTGCGCCTGCGTGCCTGTGGTGAACACCCGCACGCCGCCGATAGCGTTGGCATCAATGTGTACCGCATGCGGTACAGCGGCGTTTTAATCTCCGGTGCGCTGGGTGGCATTGGTGGGCTGGTCTTTATTATTCCCACCTCCACCAACTTTAACGCCACCGTTGCCGGTTACGGTTTCTTGGCGCTGGCGGTACTTATCTTTGGCCAATGGCGCCCGGGACGTATTGTGCTGGCGGCGTTCTTCTTCGGCCTGATGAAAGCCGTTGCGTCGTCTTACTCCGGCATTGAAATTCTGCGCAACATCCCCATCCCGAGTGAAGTATACAAAATGATTCCTTACATCGCCACGTTGATTGTACTGGCGTTTACCTCGAAAGAATCGGCGGCGCCGAAAGCTGCCGGCATACCGTATGACAAAGGCGGGCAGTAACGCCCACCACCACTTTTAGGAGTGTGCTTTTATGCGAATGTATGATTTGTTGATGCAAAAAAAGCATCAGCAAGCGCTGTCTGAAGAACAAATTAACTTTTTTATTGCCGGCTACACCAAAGGAGACATTCCCGATTACCAAGCCTCCGCCTTATTAATGGCCATCAGCATGGCCGGCATGAACCAAGATGAAACCGCCTTTTTAACCGACGCCATGGCACGCTCCGGCGATATGGTGGACCTTTCCCCCATTCCCGGCATTAAAGTAGACAAGCACAGCACCGGCGGCGTGGGTGACAAAACCACTCTCATCATCGGCCCGATGGTCGCCGCGTGCGGCGTGCCGGTAGCTAAAATGTCCGGCCGCGGGCTGGGGCACACCGGTGGCACCGTTGACAAGCTGGAGTCCATCCCCGGCTTGCAAACGGAAATACCCACCAAACGCTTTTTTGACATTGTGCGCAAAACAGGACTGGCGGTTATTGGGCAAAGCGGCAACATCGCCCCCGCCGACAAAAAACTTTACGCATTGCGCGATGTAACCGCCACGGTAGACAGCATTCCCCTTATTGCGTCGTCTATCATGAGCAAGAAACTTGCCTCCGGCGCCGACGCTATTTTGCTGGACGTTAAAACCGGCAGCGGCGCCTTTATGAAAACGCTGGACGATTCCATTGCGCTGGCCGAGGCGATGGTTTCCATCGGCGCCAAAACCGGCCGCAACACCCAAGCGCTGGTAACCAACATGAACCAGCCGCTGGGTAACGCCATCGGCAACGCCATTGAAATTATCGAGGCGATAGACACCTTAAAAGGCAATGGCCCCGAGGACATTACCGAAATATGCATTGAGCTTGCCGCCGGCATGTTGGTGCTGGCAGACAAAGGCTCCCTTGATGAGTGCCGCGCCATGGCAAAAGACACCATCGACAGCGGCAAAGCGCTGGAACATTTTAAAGCCATGGTGCACGAACAGGGCGGCGACGAGACCGCCGTGGACGACACCAGCAAACTGCCGCAAGCGTCGGTTATAACGGCGTACAGCGCTACCTCAGACGGGGTTATCACCGCCATTGAGACAGAGCTGTGCGGCGTTGCCTCTGCCGAGCTGGGTGCCGGGCGCCTTGTGAAAGACGCCCCCATCGACCACGGCGCCGGCATTGTCTTAAAGAAAAAACCGGGCGACAGCGTTTCCGCCGGCGAAACCATCGCCATGTTGCACACCAACGACGCCGCCAAAGTAAAAAGTGCCAAAGAAATTTTGGATAGAGCGTACACCATCGGTGTGGCGCCGGCCGCTGAAAAGCTGATTCAAGCGCGCATTACACCGAACGGCGTAGAAAAGTACTGATTGCCACCGTTAGCACGTAAATGCCCCGCCCGCCGAGTTTTCGGCGAGCGGGGTTTTTATTGTAATATTATAATCTTTTGCTGTATAATTTTACACAGTATGGCAACGCCTCTTTTCAGCGTAACAGGGTGCCCCAGCACCACACACACCGATAAATCGATGGTTTTAGCGCATTTTTGCCAAAGTTTACCTAAAGCGCCATCTTGCGTTGTGCTTTATCGGCAAAATTATTGTTTTTTTGTCGGATTTTTTGGTCACTATCGCTTGTACAAAGTGGAGTGACTATGATATTATATACTTTAATCCTTTTTAATGTGATGCGAAAATAAGCAATAATAAAGGGGATTGTACGCATCGTAAAGGGACACTTTAGGTATGGAGGAGACTATGCAAAAACAACGTTTCAGCACACGAAGTATGGCGCAGTTTTCCATTTTGCTTGCCATTGAAGCCATTTTCTGTTTTACACCGCTTGGCTCGCTGCCGGCCATTGGGCCGATAGTGGCCACGCTGGCGATGATTCCGGTGGTGCTTACCGCCATTTTAATGGGCACCGCCGCCGGCAGCTTAATGGGCTTTTTTGCGGGATTGTTCAGCTTTATCGTTTGGTCTTTTATGACACCCAACCCGCTTATCGCCTTTGTATTTACGCCGTTTTACCCGCCCGGTAACTTTTTCAGCGTTCTTATTGTTTTTGTGCCACGCATTTTGGTGGGCACCGTTGCCGGCCTTGTTTATAAGGGTATGAAAAACCTTAAAGGACGCGCCAACTGGCTGGCTTATTTTGCCTCCGGCTTTTTAGGCAGCCTAGTTAACACCATTGGTGTTATGGGCGGCATTTGGCTGTTCTTTGGCGATGTTTACGCCCACACTTTGGGTGAGGTTATCACCTACATCATCGGCTTTACCATTCTAACCAGCGGCCTACCGGAAGCGGTTATTTGTGCACTGGTTGCGGTGTTTGTAGCGCGCCCCATTCAACGCGCTATGGCACGCTCTTCAAGAGGTAACGGCGGCGCCGCGGCGTAACCGCCAGCCCCATTTTACTCCATTTATCTTTACCGTATTTCCGTTATAGCATTTGGCGGGTAACAAATACGTTAACAACCAATAAACCCGGCTGTTTGCACTTGCACAGGCAAACAACCGGGTTTATTATTTTTTATCTATTAGCGCTGTAATTTACTGCGCTGCTGTGAAAATATCGATGATTTCTTTTTCGCCCAACTCTTTGATGGCGCCGATGGTGCGGGTGTTGCCGTAGGTGCATTGCAGCGCCATTTGCTGAATTTCCCCGGCGGTTACTTCAATATCTGCTTCGGCCAGGCTGGTGGGTAGCTCAAGCGCCCAGAAAAACTCTTCCAGCGCTTCAATGCCAAGCTCGGCAAGGTGCGCTTCGTCGTCTGCATCGTCAAAGGGCACCTGCATCACATTTTCAGCAAAATCGGCAAAGCGCTCGATGTTCTCTTCATAAACATAGCGCGCCCAGCTGCCCCAAACAGCGGTTAGCGCCGCCCCGTGGGACATGTCATACCGTGCGCTGAGCACATGGCTTAGCTGGTGGCACGCCCAGTCTCCCCCGCCGCCGCCAAGACCGGTTAAATCGTTGTGAGAAAGGCTGCTTGCCCACATCACTTCGGCACGGGCGTCGTAATTTTCAGGCTCCCGCGTTAAAATGCGGGCGCTGTCTATCACGGTGCGCACCAGCGCGGCGGCAATGCCGTCGGTCAGCTGCATGGTTTGGTAGGGGGTGAAGTACCGCTCAACGGTGTGCAGAATAATGTCGGCGCAGCCGGCGGCGGTATGGTAAGCGGGCACGGTGGTGGTTAGCTGAGGGTTCATAACGGCAAAGCGGCAGCGGCAAATGTCGTTGCGCACGCCGCGCTTTTCGCCGCTTTCTTCGTCGGTTAAAACCGATGAGTTGCTCAGCTCACTGCCGGCGGCCGCCAAGGTAAGCACGGCGCCAACGGGCAGCGCTTTTTCAGGGGTGGCTTCGGCGGTGTAAAACCGCCACACGTCGGCGTCCGTTACGGCGCCGTAGGCAATGCCTTTGGCGGAGTCTATCACGCTGCCGCCGCCCACCGCCAGCACAAAATCGACCTTTTCTTTTTTGCACAGCGCAGCGCCTTTACGCACCATTTCAACGGTGGGGTTTGGCACCACGCCGCCCAGCGTTACATAGTCTACGCCGGCGTCTTTTAGCGATTGATAAACGGTGTCTAATACACCGGAGCGCTCAGCGCTGCCGCCGCCGTAATGCACCAGCACTTTTGTGGCGCCGTTTTGCGCTACTAAAGCGCCCGTTTCTTTTTCTACGTCCCGCCCAAAAACAACTTTGGTGGGTGAGTAATATTCAAAGTTAAGCATAGTGCCTCCATACATTTGTAAAAAAGCGCGCTCATTGTGAACGCGCTTTTTGTTTATTCAATGGCTTTGCAAACCGCTTTGCCAAATTCTTTACAACCAACAACCGCGTCGCCTTCGCGGGCTAAATCAGGCGTGCGCAGCCCTTCTTCAAGCACCCAGTTAACGGCTTGTTCAACGGCGTCTGCCTCGGCGTGCAGCCCAAAGGCGTAACGCAGCATCATCGCGGCGGATAGAATGGTACCGGCGGGATTAGCTTTGTCTTGCCCCGCAATATCCGGCGCCGAGCCATGAATCGGCTCGTACAAACCGGGGGTGCCTTTTTCCCCCAAACTGGCGGAAGGTATCATACCGATGGAACCGGTTATCATGCTTGCTTCGTCAGACAAAATGTCACCAAACAGGTTTTCGGTAACCAGTACGTCAAACCCGGCGGGGTTGCGCACAATTTGCATGGCGGCGTTGTCGACGTAAAGGCTGGTGTAGCGTACGTCGGGGTATTCTTTAGCCACCCGCTCCAACGTTTTGCGCCACAGGCGGCTGGTATCCAGCACGTTGGCTTTGTCGACACTGGTAACGTGGCTGCGGCGCTCTCTCGCCGTTTGGAAGGCGATGTGTAAAATACGCTCTATCTCACTTTCGCTGTAGCTCATCACGTCGGTGGCAACCAGCTCGCCGTCTTTTTCTTCGGTGGTGTGGCGGCCGAAATAAACGCCGCCGATAAGCTCCCGCACAACGATAAAATCAATGGCTTCGGTTAAATCGCTGCGCAATGGGCTGGCGCTTCGCAGCGCGGGAAAAATGGTGGCGGGGCGCAGGTTGGCATAAAGCCCCAACCCTTTGCGCAAACCAAGCAACCCTTTTTCGGGGCGCTCGTCGCCGGGCAGGTGCTCCCATTGCGGGCCGCCCACTGCGCCCAGCAGCACCGCGTCGGCGTCGCGGCAAGCGGCCAACGTTTGCCGCGGTAGCGGCGTGCCGTCTGCGTTGATGGCTTCGCCGCCAAGGCGCACCGTCTGATAGGTAAAGCGATGTTGATATTTTTCTTCTATAACGCTGAGTACCGCCAGCGCCTCGTCTATAATTTCAGGGCCGATACCGTCCCCTTTGATAACCGCAATTGTCTTTTCCATGCTTCCTCCGTCTACACGTTGTTTAAGTGGTTGTTATACGCCGATACCAGCGCGTCGATACTTGCCATTAAAATGTCTGCGTGGTGGGCGGCGCCCCAACTGACGGCACCGTCTTGCCACGCCAACCCAACGTAAGCTACCGCCTCACTGGTGGAGCCGGTTTCAAGGGCGTGCTCGGCGTAGGTGAGAACGGAAAAATCTTCGCCGGTGGCTTTTTTAAGGGCGTTGCTTACCGCGTCCAGCCGGCCGTTGCCGCTGGCGCTGGCGGTGCTGCGTTCATCGTTTTGATACACCGTGATGGTGGTTTGAATGTCGCCGTTGTGGGCAAATTCCACCGCCGTAATATGCATCGGCTTGGTTTTATCAAGGTAGCTGTTTTCAAAAACGGTGTAAACGTCTTGTGTCGTCAGCTCTTTTTCCTTTTTGTCGGAAACGTCTTTAACAAGGTAGCCAAAATGCTCGCACATTTTAGGTGGCATGGTGTAACCGAAGTTTTGCTCCATCAAATAACCGATACCGCCTTTGCCGCTTTGTGAGTTAATGCGGATAACGTCGGTTTCATATTCACGCCCCACATCGGCGGGGTTGATGGGTAGGTAGGGTACGTTCCAGCGCTGCAGCCCATGTTCTTCGCGCCAGCGCATGCCTTTGGCAATGGCGTCTTGGTGGCTGCCGCTGAAAGCGGCAAAAACCAACGTGCCGGCGTAAGGCTGGCGTTCAAAGACGTGCATGCCGGTGGCTTTCTCGTACGCCGCCACCACGGCGGGCATGTCGCTAAAATTCAGCTGTGGGTCTACGCCGTGGGTAAACAGGTTCATCGCCAGCGTCACCACGTCGACGTTGCCGGTGCGCTCACCGTTGCCGAAAAGCGTGCCCTCTACCCGCTGTGCGCCCGCCAGTTGCGCAAGTTCTGCGTCGGCCACGGCGCAGCCGCGGTCGTTGTGGGGGTGGGTGGAGATGATGACGTGCTCACGGTAGGCAAGGCGGTCGCTCATGTATTGTATTTGGTTGGCGTAAACGTGGGGCATGCTTAGCTGCACGGTGGAGGGCAGGTTGATAATCACCTTATTGTCCGCCGCGGGTTGCAGCTCTTCAAGCACCTCGTTGCACACTTCCAGCGCGTAGTCCGGCTCGGTGCCGGTAAAGCTTTCAGGGCTGTATTGAAAGCGGATGTTGCCGCTGTGTGCGTCGGCCAATTTTTTAATTACCTTGGCGGAATCAACCGCCAACACTTTTATCTCATCTTTGCTGCGTTTGAAAACCTGCTCACGCTGTACCTGGCTGGTGGAGTTGTAAAAATGCACAATGGCGTTTTGCACCCCGTCCAGCGCATCAAAGGTTTTTTCAATAATGTGGGGACGGCACTGCGTCAGCACCTGCAGCGTAACGTCGCTTGGCACAAGGTCTTGCTCTATCAAAGCGCGCAACAGTTCAAATTCCGTCTCGCTGGCGGCGGGAAAGCCGACCTCAATTTCTTTAAACCCGACGCTGACTAGAAAGGAGAAAAACTCCAGTTTTTGGTCTAGGTTCATCGGCACCACTAAACTTTGGTTGCCGTCTCTAAGGTCTACACTGCACCATATGGGGGCTTGTTGGATGTGGTCTTGCATAGCCCAGGTGGGCTGCTGGGTGGCGGGCACGTTAAAGTACCCGGGGGCGTATTTGTTGAAGTTTTTCAACATTTTTCCTCCTTCCAAGTAATAAGGTTACTGATTTGCATGAAACCGCCGTTCCAGATGGCACGGCGGTTTAGCGGTTGTATTAATAAAATTGTGTGTTGTACAATTTTATTTTGAATAGTCTTTATTATATAACAGCCACCGCCGTAATTGCAAACAAAAAGGCGCGTTTGCCGCAAATATCCCTTTTATTTAAGGCGGGCTGACACTGCAAAAACTGTCTTTGCCGCAAAAGGACGCTTTTTCATATTGGCTTCAGCGCAGTTTTACATTTAGCGCCCGGGTAATGGCAAGCGGCGCCGGTGGGCAGCCGATAACCGATTCATCAAACCCGGCGGTGCACACGCCAACACCGAAGCCGCCGCTTTGCCCTTTAAACGCTTGCCCTATAGCGATGGGGCTTTTTTGCAGCGCCGCCAACTCGTGGTGGCTGAAGTGTGTCAGCGACCGCACCAGCGATGCGTAGCAGGCGCTACAAGCGGAGCGCTCATCTATATAGCGGCGATACACCGCTACTTTGCGGGGGCTTTCCCCCTGCTGTCGCGGTGTGTTTTTGCCACTGTTTGTTTCTATAATATTGGCGTTTTGCAGGTTAGCGCTGCCCACACCAAGCGCCTCGGCAAGGGGGATGTACGCTACATCGTCGGGACGGTAGCCCAGCAATGTGGCGGCGTAAGCGTCGCACAAAACGGGGTCCCGCGCGGCAATAACCCGGTTGGTTTCAACGGGGTTGCCCCCTTCTTCAAAATCCAAATCGCCGCAGATGCCGTCCACTAAAATAAAATCGGTGGGGGCGGCAAGGTTCAGGTGGGCAATGGGTTTATCTAACCCCAAACGATGAAAACGCCGCTTTTCGGTGTTGGGTATAACCCCTTTGTTGTTTTTTAAAGCACAGGTTAACAGCGTTTGGCAGTGCCCTTTAAGCACCGGCATATTAATCATAAAATCCACGTTGCGGGCGCTGTCACAAAGGTCTATATCCAGCCCGGCGCAGTGGTGGGTTTGGTGGCTGTCCTTTTGTGTGTCTATCAGCGGTACATCGTATTTTTCTGCCAGCTCACGGTAGCCGCACACGGTAAATGCTTTCGACGTAACGTCGCCCACCCACGCCCCCTCAATGATAGAAATATTGTGAAAACCGTGCTCTTTAAGGTAAAAAAGCACCGCGTCCACCAGCTCCGGGTGGGTGGTGGCGCCGTTGCTTGCCGGGCTTGCCAGCACTAAATTCGGTTTAATGCCTATCTTTTTGTCGGTGCTGCCAATCAGCTTGTTAAGCTGTGCTTTTCTTAATAAATCCAGCGCTATTTGGCGGCTGTCTTTGCCGTATCGCACATAAATATCGTTTTTTTCCATCGTTACCGTCCCCTATTTGTTGCACATTAAAGAAAATTTGATTATACTTATCGTATAGATATTTTTACAAATTGAGCGAGGCGAAAAATGAAAACTGCAATTGTATGTGAAGGCGGCGGCATGCGCGGCATCTACACAAGCGGTGTATTACAAGCTTTTCTAGACGCTGATTTTGAAGCCGACGCACTGTACGGCGTATCTGCCGGCGCCACCAACGGGTTAAACTATGTGTCGCGCCAAGACGAGCGCGGGCTGCGCACCAACGTGGATTACGTGGACGACAGCCGCTATCTCAGCTTTTCAAACTACCTTAAAAACGGCTCTGCCTTTGGCATGGAGTTTATCTTTGAAGAGATAACCGACACGCTTGACCCCTTTGATTTTGAGGCGTTTCATGCTTCCGGCTGTGAATTTTACGCCGGTGTAACCGATATGTACACCGGGCACAGCGTCTTTTTCGGCAAAGAAGTGTTTAAAGAAAGCCTTGATATTATCAAAGCGTCTTGCGCACTGCCGATACTTTCCAACACCATTTATTTTAAAGACCGTCCCTATATGGACGGCGGCATCAGCAACCCCATCCCGGTGAATGAGCCTTTTAAAGATGGGTATGACCAAGCCATTGTTATTTTAACGCGCGAGCGTAGCTATGTGAAAGAGCGAGAGGGCTTTCAGCGTTTATACAACCAATTATATAAGCAATACCCTAATTTTGTGCGCGCCATGCGGCTGCGCCATTTGGTTTATAACCACACACTGCGCCAAGTAGAGCGGCTTGAAAAAGCCGGCCGCGTATTGGTGGTGGCACCAAAAGAACCGCTTAAAATTGACCGCTTTTCTAAAAACTACGACCATTTAATGCACGCCTATAAAGAAGGCCTGCAAGACGGCGCCGAGGTACTTACCAAGCTGTAAAGCGGCGCCATTACTTAATATGTTGTTTCAATAGCGCAAGCCCATCGTCATGGGTTTGCGCTATTTCTTTTTGCAACCCGCTAAAAAAGCTGTCTGCCTCCCGCTGTCTTTGCGTCGCTATCGCTTTGCCTTTAGGTGTGTACAAGCGGCTTGCCATGTTTTGTATTTTGGCGCGGTAGGCGTCAAAGGTGGTCTTTTTTGGGGTGGTGGCTTCTGCCGAAATTTCTTGCCCGCTGAAAAGGGGGCTGCCGTCTGCGTCTAACAAATACAGTTTTTCTTGCAACCGCTCGGCGTATTGCAGCGCACGCACCACGCCGCTGTAACCGTTTAAATCTAGCGTGTCGGCGTCGTGTACTATTTTTGCTTCCAGCGTTTGGGGCGGCGTACCGCCGCTGCTGTGCGCTTCCACGCAGTGGCGCACCCGCTTTGCCGTTTCTTGCTGCCAGCCACGCTTTAAAAGGTGGGTGTACGCCATATCGGCGCCGATAGCGGCGTGCGGCTGCCCCGTTCGGTTTTGTGCGCCGCGCCCCACATCGTGCAACAGCGCTGCCGCTATCACCACGTCGGTGTCGGCGGTTTTTTCGCTTTCGCAAATGATTAATGCAAGGCTCAGCACCCGCAAAATATGTCCCTCATCGTGCACGGTGGCTTCGCTGTACCGCTTCATATAACGGTATAAATCGTTGTATTGTTTTTCTGTCATTTCAATCGCCTCATTCGCCTCATTTTTTAAGGTGGGTTCTACTTTCAATTTCTTCGGCACGGGGTTTAAAGCGCTCTTTAAGAGCCACCCAAAACACGGTGTCAATTTAAACCGCCGCCTTTTAATGGGCGGCGGTGCTTTATTTTATGTTTATAGCGCCAGCGACGATTTATTCTTCGCCTTTTCTTTTAGCTCTATAATAAGTTCTTCGCTGTCTCTAAAGCCGTTTAACCGCCGTAATACGGCGATGGCTTCTTTGTATTCACCGGCGGCGATGTATTCTTGCGCCAGAGAGTAATCATACTCTTGCGGCATAAAATAAGCGGTGCCGGGCGTCCATTCGGCAATTTGCAGATACTGGCTGTACGCTTCTTCTCTAAAGGCTTGGTCAAGCCGGTAGTATTGCACCGCCGTGTAGCCGAAAAAGGCGGCAATCAACAACAAGATGGTAACCAGCAGCGAAAACGCCGCTTTTCTGCCCCGCCCCATCTTTTCTTTTTGTGCGTCGAAGGTGGTGTATTGGCGCCGCGCTTTAATCATCCGCTCAAGCAACCATTCCAAGTTGGGAATGCGGTTGTTGGGGTTTGGGGCGGTGGCGTCGTTAATAACACGCGCCAGCGGGCTGCCGTCTTGCGCAATAAGCGGCGCCGATTTTCTTTGGCGTGCATCGGGCGGCGGCGTTTCGGTAAAAAGGGTGTATAGCACCGCGCCAACAAAATATACCGCCGTGGCACCGTCGCCATGCCCTTGGTAACTTTCAGGCGCGGCAAAGCCGGCTTCATAATGGTCTATCTGTGGTACGTTCTTCTCCCATGAGGTTTGTTTCAGCGCAATGCGCTGTGGGCTAACCAGCACATTTTTTGTTGATAAAAGCAGGTTGACGTTGCCCTGCAGCTGAAGTGCCACCAGCTGCTCTACAAAATTGATGCCTAAGCGAAGTATCTCTCGTTGCTCCATGCAAGCCTCCCGGGTAATGCAGATAAACGAATGGTCTGTTTGCCGTTAAAAGCAAGAATCAATGCGTATTTTGTCTATCTATACCATACTATAGCAAAAAAACGGGCACTGCAAGATACAGCGCCCGTTTTTCCGTTTCAATGTTTAATTTTGTTATTTAACGTCTGCTTTCCACAGCCCGTGCAGGTTGCACCATTCAAAAAGGGCGATGGGCTCGTCCCCGTCTGCCACGGTGAAGGTGGCTTTCGGCTCGTCGCCGGCTTGCAGTTTTTTGCGCTGGCCGCCCAGTTTTGTTTGCAGCCAAATCCAGCCAATGTAGTGTTCTTCCAGCATGGGGTGAATGTCTGAGCCGATTTGAACGCTGATTTTATCGCCATTTACTTCAAAAGCAGGAACGTGCTTTTCTTGCGATGCGTCCACCGTGTTGGCTTCCATCAACGTCATCGGGTCGCCGCAGCAGATAATGTCAACGCCGCTATCAAAAAGCTGGTCGACAAGGTTGCCGCAATGTTTACAGATATAGAATTGTGGGGTGGTGTTCATAATATAACCTCCAATATTTTTATATGAAAGGCGTATTCATTTATTCATATACAACAAGCATACACTTATTATATGAATTAATTATGAAGCCTTAGTTAATTATACCATTTTTGTATACTTTTATCAATTTACACGGCGTTGTTTAAATAAGCCCGTTTTTTTGCGCGGCGGCAACCAAACGGTTAAGGGCGTTTTGCAACGTTTGCCGGGGGCAGGCAAGGTTTATTCGCCCGTGCCCTTCACCGCCGGCACCAAAGGTGGCGCCGTCGTTAATGGGCAGCTGTGCCTCGGTTTTTAAAAACTCTTGCAGCGCCTCGTGCGACAGACCCAGGGCGGAAAAATCTACCCACAACAGGTAACTGCCCTCCAGCGGCGCCACGGTAAGCTGCGGCAACTGTTCTTTGAAAAACGCCGCCGCCAACCGGTAGTTGCCATGCAGGTAGCGCAGCAACGCCTCCAGCCACGGCGCCCCCGATTGATACGCCGTTTGGGTTGCCACCAGCCCGAAGTACGAGTTAAAGCCAACACCGTCTTGCATCAGCTGGCTTTCAAAGGTTTCTCTCATGGCGCTGTTTTGAATAAAGATGTTCGATGTGGTAAGCCCCGCCAGTGAAAATGTTTTGCTGGCCGAGGTGGCGATAATCGCCCGTTGCTGGTACTCATTGCCCAGCACGCCGTAAGGGGTGTGGCGGTGGTTCGGCATCACAATGTCGGCGTGGATTTCGTCTGAGAAAAAGAGGACATCGTGGGCGTGGCAAATGGCGGCCATCTGCGTCAGCTCTTCTTTAGTCCACACCCGGCCTGCCGGGTTGTGCGGGCTGCAAAGAATAAACATCGTCGCTTTTTGGGCTTGCCGCTCAAAGTCATCAAAGTCTATGGTGTATCTGCCGTCTTTCTCAATCAATCTGTTCTCCAGCAGCGTTCTGCCGTTTTGCCGGATACCGCTGTAAAAAGGCGGGTAGACAGGCGGCTGTATTAAAACACCGTCCCCCGGCTTTGTAAAGGCGCGAACGGCGGCGTACACCGCGTGCACCACGCCGGAGGTGCAAACAATCCATTCTTTTTCGGGGCGCCAGTTGTGGCGTGTTTGCATCCAGTTAACCACCGTTTCTTTGTATGCTTCGGTGGGCCCGGTGTAACCCCATAAACCGCTTTGTGCCGCCTGCGTTACGGCGTCTACCACCACGGGGGCGGTGGCAAACTCCATATCCGCCACCGTTAGCGGCACAACGTCGTCTGCAAAGCCTTGTTGCTGTGCCATCAGCCATTTTTCAGAGCCGGCACGGCGCCGCATGGCGGGCGGATAAACGGTATCAAAATCAAACATAACAACCCTTCTTTTCTGCTTAGTGTGGCACTATTATATCATAAATGACGGGCTAATTCATTGTTTGCAGCGTAAGAATCTGCCTTTCAGGGGGGCGGTTTGTACAAAAGGCGCTCTGCTTAATAAGCGATAAGTCGATATAATTTTGCTTTTCTGTGTTTTCACAACACGCACCACATCGGTTTGAAAGAAATGCTGCCACGGCAGGCAACAAAAAACCCCGCAAGCAATTTGCTTGCGGGGTTGGTATGCCCGACAGGAGTCGAACCTGCGACCTTCAGAGTCGGAGTCTGACGCGCTATCCAGCTGCGCTACGGGCACCTCTATCGGCGGTATTTTGGTTACACCGCCACTCTATTATTATAACAAGGTTTGCGGTTTTGTAAAGGCGGCAAAAAGAGCGGCGCAACGTTTTTATGTTTTTATTGATAAGGCACTTACTTTTATCGCGATGTGTGGTATTATTATAGCAGACAAAATATTATAAGGGGGCGGCAGCGTTGAAGTTTGACAAGAAAAGTGTTATTACCATCTCTTCCATAGTTGGCGGCGGTATTTTGTTTTACTGGGCGCTAACTAATTTTGACGTGGTGGGCAAGTTATTTACCACGCTGTGGGGGCTCGTGTTCCCCTTTGTGCTTGGTTTAATTATTGCCTTTTTACTAAACATACCCATGTGCGCCATTGAGAATTTAATTTTTAAAGAGCGCCGCCCACGCTACCGGCGGGTGGTTAGCCTTGTTTTAACCATTTTAGCGGTGCTGCTTGTGTTGGCGCTGGTTATCGGCATTGTTATTCCACAGTTGGTAAACACCGTTTCAAAACTGGCAAAATCTATGCCGGAGTATTTAGAGCGCATGCAAAAGGCGCTAAAGCCCTACGCCGACAAATGGCCGGATTTGCAACAGTATTTTGACAAGATGGACATCAATTGGAAAGAGCTGTTTAACAAGCTGTTTTCATTTATCGGCTCCGGTGCCGGCAACGTGCTTTCTTCTACTATTAACGTTGCCACCTCTATTATAAGCGGCATTACCAGCCTTTCCATCGGCATTATTTTTGGTGTCTACCTGTTGCTGGATAAAGAGCACCTTTCCGCCCAGTTAAGCGGCTTGTTGCAAGCGTACATGCCTAAAAAGGCGTACGCCAAATTAACGGAGCTTGCCACGCTAACACACCACACCTTTTCCCGCTTTGTGGCGGGGCAATGCGCCGAGGCGGTGCTGCTTGGCGTTATGTTTATGATTGTGCTTACCATCGGCCGGTTTGACTATTCACTGCTTATCTCGGTCTTAATCGGCTTTATGGCACTTATTCCCATTTTGGGTGCCTTTATCGGCTGCATCATCGGCGCCTTTTTAATACTGGTGTCGTCCGGCTTCTGGCGCATGCTCGCCTTTATCATCATTTTTTTGCTGGTGCAATCGTTCGACGGCAACGTTACCTACCCGCGCATTGTCGGCTCGTCCATCGGGCTGCCGCCGGTGTGGGTGCTTGCTGCAGTTACCGTTGGCGGCAGTTTAATGGGCATCTTCGGCATGCTGTTTTTCATCCCGTTCACCAGCGTGGTTTACACGTTGGTGCGGCAAAACTCACTGCAGCGGTTGGAGGAAAAGGACACCCCCTCTCCCGTTGACGCCTGGCGTGAAGAAAACCCGCCCAAGCCGAAACGGCAGTTTTTCAAGCGCTTCAGAAAGAAGAAAAAAGACAGCGACGACAACGATGCTTAAAGCTTTGCCGTAAACGTCGCCAAATGAAATACTTAAAAATAACTATTAAAAACGCCGCGGCCTGTTGCCGCGGCGTTTTGCTGTTTATTTTTGCGGAAGAATTTCAAGCCAGTGCCCGTCCGGGTCTTCAATAAAGTAAAGCCCCATCGCTTCATTTTCAAAAACAATGCAACCCATTTCGCCGTGTTTTTTGCGGGCGGCATCAAAATCTGCCACCTCAAAGGCGATGTGGATTTCGCTGTCTTCTAAATCGTAAGGCTCGGTGCGATCGGCAAGCCAGGTCCGCTCAATCTGCGTATCAGACACGCCGTCGCTTAGAAAGACAATTTTAAAGCTTTCATCTTCTGGCTGGATACGGCGCACTTCCTGCAGATTCAGTGCCTCTTTATAAAACGTTAGGCTTTTGTTTAAGTCCATTACATTTAAGTTGGTGTGGGCTATTTTAAAAGTCATACTATCTCCTTTTGTTTATCCGCCGCTATTTCACAATTTGGCGGCACTCCATATAATATCTTTTTTCTTTTGCGTGCCCCATCGAAAAGGTTTTCTCCGGCAGTACCCCACCCAGTGCAACCCCTTTGAAGAGTTCGCTTTTTTCAAGCTCGGGCAGTAAAATGCCAACGCCGTCGCTGCGGCATAAATCGCCAAGCGCCTTTTCGCCGTGAATGTAATCCACCTCGGTGCCGTCTTGCACTTTCAACAACCAATCGGCAAAGGATTGAATAAAGCCGACGGTGAGCGGCTCGTCACTGCCGGTAATGGACAGGCGCTCTTTTTCGCCGCCGTGCAACAAAGTGAAAGATTGGGCGCCGTCACCCGTTTGAACGGTAACGCCGCGCTGGGCGGCAAATTCCGTTAAGCGCTCTTTAAGGCGGGCGGGTGTTATATTCATAATAAGGCGGTGTATCGGCTCAAACTCAATGGCGTCGCTGTGAATATTCTCAAGCTCAACAAGGCAAAAACGCGCCGGGTGACTGCGCCGCTCGTCTTCAGAAAGCGCCTTTTTCACTTCATCCCAATGGGCTTTGGCGGTGGCAAGGCTGTGGTTGCCGTCACCCATGGCCATTTCAAAGGGTTTGGTGTTTTTGCCGCCATAAGCGGTTTGCTGCATCGCCTTGGCGGCGTAGCTTTCATAAGAGGCGGCTATCTGCCGCAGCGTTGCTTCGTCCTCAATCACCCAGCCCTCCAGCTTGCCGCCGCCCAGCATTAAATCAACGCTGTAGGTAGCGGGCGCGCTTTTCACCACGGCGGCCAGCGGCTCTATCACACGGTGTTCGGCGTCGTCCAGCAGCATTAAGATGTGGGGGCTTTCAAGGCTGGCGTGGCGGCGTATCTTTTGGCGCGGCGGAATACGCTCTACCACCGTGTCCTCGGTGGGGCGAATGCGTGGCGCGGCATCCGCCTCAAAGCTGTACGCCTCTAAATCAACACAGCCGACAAGCCCTTGGCGTATCTTGCCGTTTTCCAGCGTGCGCTCCACGTACACATAGCCAAAATACGCTTGCGTTAACACATTGCGGCGGTAGTCTTCCATCGTTTTGTTAATGGCGTCTATGCGGCGGTCAGCGTCGTTTTCAAGGTAGGCTTCCGGCAGCACCAAACGCAGCGTACTGGGGCTGTCACCAACCAGTTTTTCAACGTCTTGCCAATAGTTCGGCTGGCTTGTAAATTGGTCGCAGGCAATGACCGCCCACTTTTGATAGTCCGCCGATTGGCTGGGTAAAAGAAGGTGAGCCGGCTTGAAAATAGTGGTATGCATTATATCTCCTTAAGGTGGGTGAAGTGTCTTTTAAATGGTTAGCATGTGCCCCGTTAAGCCGTAAATGGCCATGGCAACAATGCCTATGTAAAGCAGGTTTATCGGCAAACCGCGGAACGGCGCCGGTATTTTATCGGTGTTTAATTTGCGCTGGCCCTCTGTTAAAAACAGCGTGGCCAAACCATAACCAAGGCCGCTGCCAACGGCAAAACCCATTGTTTGGGTAAAAGTGTAGCTTTGCGTCGACGTTATCAGCATTGGGCCGAGAACGGCCAAATTAAAGGTGGCAACGGGCAGCGCTTTTTCCAGATCTTCTTTGTTGGGCAGGCTAAACAGCCGTATCAACAAAACCACCACCGCAAAAGCGATAATGGCGCAGACGATAAAAATAAGAGGGCGAAAATAATCGGCGTAGGCAAATTCCATCTCTGCCAGCAAGCGGTTGGAATAAAACGCCAGCGGCGCGCTGATAACCTGTATCAGCGTAAGCAGAGCGAAGAGTATAACGCTGTCTACCACCGGGTCGTCCATCAGTTCAACTAGGCGGGAGACACCGAAGCCGCGGGTGAAAACAACGTTTTCAACAAAAATGGCGATGATGGCGTAAAGCAAAAAGTTTCCCAGGTTTTGAATAACACTACTCATTTAACCGTTTCGCCTCCTCTTCAACACGGCGCCGGAACAGCGCCACGGCGCCCCGCCATGCGGCGGCAAAAATGCCAAGCAATATAAAGCCGCCAACGGGCAGCGCCGCCATCGGCAGCAGCGACGTTCTAAACACTTCAATGCCGGCAAAGGTGCCGTAGGCAAGCAATTCACGCAGTGCCGCCATAAGCAGCAACACCACGGTGAAACCAATGGTGGTTATCATGCCTTTTTTGAAGGATGTGCTCAGCCGCTCTGACAGCGGGCTGGCGTAACGTTTAATAATTAGCGGTTCCATCACCAGCAGCGGCAAATAAATGCCGACACCGAGCGCCCGCGTGCCGAAAACAAACTCCGTAAGGTACGCCACGCCGATGTAAACAATGCCGGCGGTTAACACATAGGTAACCGCCCGTGCTTTGATGCCGCCGATACGCTGGCCGATAAAGGTGGCTATCATGCGGGTGGGTGTTAGCAACAACAGCACCGCAAAGGCAAGCACCAGCGCATTTTGCACCGTGCTGGCGGGAATAACAATGGGCGCCAAGCCGAGCCCCTGCATCACCACCGGGTTGTTAACAAAAATGCGGTCACGCCGGGTCATTAAATCCATATTTTGCTGTAAAAAGCGTACTCTGCTCTCTTTCAAAGGGGCTGCACCTCCTTAGCCGGTCCGAAATAGTTGGTTATCGCGCGGTCAAAATAGCCGTAAAAAGCATTGACCAGTAAAATAGCAAAACAGATACTCAATTCGTAGGTGCCGAAGTAGCGGAACATCATGGCGGCAACACCGAGGAAGACACCGTACAGCGCCTGCGAGTATTTATGCTTCGGCAACGTTACCCAGTCGCTGATTAAAAAGACGCAGACAAAGAGCAGCCCGCCCGTCAGCAATTCAAACTTCACCACGTTCAGCCGCAGTAACATATCCCCCGGGAAGCTGCCCCAGCTGACGGCGGCATTGCGGGGGAAAAGAAAGCCGATAACGGCGGTAACGCCGATAAAGGAAAGCGGCGCCGTCAGCGAAAGGCGCTTTTTAACAACGAGGTAGGCGCCGCACGCAATAATAACCAGCGCCGACGTAACGCCGATGGGCCCGGCGTAGTTGCCAAGCAGCAACCCCCATGTATCAATAGACGGCAGCGAGTGGGTGCGCAGTATGTAGGACGGTCCCTCCACCAGCGTAGCGTCTTTAAAACTCCATAGGTTAAAAAGGCTTTGCCAGTCTTGGTTGAGACTTAAAAACCAGTTGGTCGGCGCGGGAAAGCGCATCAGCTCGTCGGGCCATGAAATGGCGGCAACGCCGAAACCGACGGCGACGGGGTTAAAGGGGTAACTGTCGTACCCGCCAAAGGCTTCTTTGCCGATAAGCACCGCCAGCGCCACCGCTGCGACCACCACACGGTAGCGCACCGTTGCCGGAAACATCAGTACAATGAGAAAGGCAATCGCCACCGATGAGTTTTCGGTTTTGTCGTAGGGGATACCTTTAAAGAGCGCCGCCACCCTGTCCGACAGGCGGGCGGTAAACCACGCCACCAGTTGGATAAGAAAAACACGGGGCCCGTAAAAGAAAAACGCCATTAAGAAAAGCGGAATCGTCATCGCGATGATATCCCTATTAAAAGCGTTTGATTTTTGTAGCGTTAATGAACCACTGTCTGCCATAATTGCCACCTTTGTTAGTTGTGTTGCAGCAACGCGTCCACCGCTTTGGCGGGGTTATCGCTGCCAAAAACGGCGCTGCCGGCTACCAAAATATCGGCGCCGGCGTCAAGGCACAGCTTGGCCGTTTGCGGGTTGATGCCACCGTCTACTTGAATCTCTATGGTATGGTCTTGCGTGTCCGCCAGCCGGCGTATGGCGCGAATGCGCTCCGGCGCGTCGGGCATAAAGGTTTGCCCGCCAAAGCCCGGCTCAACACTCATCACTAGTATTTTATCCACCACGGCAAGGTAGGGCTTTAACGCGTCTGTCGGGGTGCCGGGCCGCAAGCTGACGCCCGCTTTGCAGCCCGCCGCGTGTATCTTGCGGCAGGTGGCGGCCACATCACTTTCCGATTCAACGTGCAGCGTGATGTAATCGGCCCCCGCCTCGGCAAAGGCGTTAACGTATCGGTCGGGGCGCACAATCATTAAGTGCACATCGTACACATGGTTCGGCAGCGCCTTTTTAAGGCTCTTCAAAACCGGTATGCCGATGGATATGTTGGGCACAAAAACCCCGTCCATCACATCAAAATGAAGCATGGGGTTTTCTTTGGAGGTGGCGCGCAGACAATCTTGTGCCAGGTTTGCAAAATCCGCCGCCAAAATAGAGGGCGCTACTTGTGCCATTAGGTTCCTTTCTGTTCGCCGGGTGGTGGGGTGCTGTCCTTGCGGGGTGCCTTTTTGGTGGGCGCCGCGGGTAGCGTAAAGTTAAACTGCGTCCAGCTGCCTTTTTCACTTTCGCCCCAAATGCGGCCGCCCATCAGTTTAACCAGCACTTTGCTGATGTGCAGCCCCAACCCCGAGCCGGACGCGTTAACGCCGCGGCTTTTGTCGGATTTGTAGAACCGCTCAAAAACCCGTGCCAGCTCTTGGTCGGACAGCCCGTCGCCGGTGTTGCGTATCGATACCGTTACGTAGTTCTTTTCAGATTTAACGCTGATGTCTATCGTGCCGCCGTCGTCGGTAAATTTAATGGCGTTGTCCAGCAGGTTGAAAAATATCTGGTGCACAAAGTCTTTGTCGCCCAGCGCCATCACCGGTGTGTCGGTGCGCATGCCGCGCACCTCAATGTGGTCGTTTTCAATGCGCTGCGCTGACGAGAGCACCACCGACGTTATCAGCTGCCACATATCAAAGGTAACCGTTTCGGGCACGTATTCGCCCGTTTCCAGTTTGGATATATCCAGCATATTAGAGGTAAGCCGCGCCAGGCGACCCACCTCTTCTGAAACGATGACGAGGTACTTGTCACGCTGGTCTTCGGGGATGGTGCCGTCCAGCATGCCGTCTATAAACCCTTTAATGGTTGTCATAGGGGTGCGCAGCTCGTGGGCGATGTTGCCCATAAAACTGCGGCGGCTGGTGTCCGTTGCAACAAAGGAGTTGGCCATCTCATTAAAGGTAATAGCAAGCTGCGCCAATTCATCGTCGCCTTCCACCGGCACCCGCACCGAATAATCGCCCTCGCCAAAGCGGCGGGCGGCAGCGTTCACGCGGGTAACGGGTATCACCACACGGTTGGTTAAACCAAACGCCAGCAAGCCGGACACCATTAGCGAAATAAGGGCGGTAAGCAAAAAGCTAGACGCCAAATCTAGAAAATAAACCCGTAGGTTAGAGGCGTCTGAATAGGCGAAAATATAGCCCATATGCTCTTCTTGCGCCGTAATAAGCAGCTTGCCTTTGGTGAAGTTGCTGTGGCTGTAAAACCCGTCCATCTTGCTCATATCCACCACGGCGCCGCTGTCATTGATTGATTGACGCACCGCGTCGGGCACCACGGTGCTGATGCCCACTTCATCGGGGGCGGTGCTGTAAATAACCAGCCCGTTCGGCTCGGTGATGTAGACGTTGACGTCGGAAAAATCAACCATATACTGCACCGCTAAATCGGGCCCGCTGCCGGGGCGAATGTGCCCCGTGTAAACGCCCAGCGTAATGGTGTCCATCACTTTATCAAGGGCCTCTTCTTTGTCGTTCTGCAGGTAGCTGAAGACCGAGAAAGTTTGCACCAGCCCCATCACCAGCACGCTGGCAAGCAGCACCGTAACGATGGATGTAAAATAATAATACCGAATGGATTTACTCATCTTTACCGCCGTGCAGGCTTACTCCTTCACTTCAAATTTGTACCCCACGCCCCACACCGTTTTAAGGTTCCATTCCGGGCTTGCGTCTTCCAATTTTTCACGCAGCCGTTTGATGTGTACGTCGATTGTTCGAGAGTCTCCATAGTACTCAAAACCCCATACTTCGTCAAGCAATTGGTCGCGGGTGAAAACACGCCCGGGGTGGCTTGCCAAAAAGAATAAAAGCTCCATCTCTTTGGGCGGCGCCTCCACCGTTTCGCCCTTTACCTTTAGCTCGTATTTAGACAAATCAAGGGATAGGTTGTCATAGCTGATGCGCTCATCGTCCAGCGCGTCGTCTTTGCTGGCAATGGTGGAGCGGCGCAGCACCGCTTTGATGCGCGCCACCACCTCTTTGGCGTCAAAGGGTTTTACAATGTAATCGTCGGCACCAAGCTCCAGCCCCAGCACCTTGTCAAAGGTTTCCCCTTTGGCGGTTAGCATAATAATAGGCACATCGCTAATGGCGCGTATTTTACGGCAGGTGTCCCACCCGTCCATCTTGGGCATCATAATATCCAGCAGCACCAAATCGGGCTGCCATTGCTCAAAAATAACAAAGGCGGCTTCGCCGTCGTACGCCAGCCGTGTTTCATAGCCTTCCTTTTCAAGGTAAAGGCGCAGCAATTCGCATATGTTTTTATCATCATCAACGATAAGTATCTTGTTGGTTGCCATTTAATCCATCCTTCCGAATTATAAGGGCTTAAAGTCACTTGCTCTTATTATACCATTGCTGGCTAATAAATGAACCCCCGTTGTTGAAAGCAAGCTCTTTTTCCGTTATACTGTTTGCACACTAAAAAAGATAAGGAAGCGATTTTATGAAGCTAGGCATTATCGGCTTGCCGAACGTTGGCAAAAGCACGCTGTTTAACGCCATTACCAACGCCGGAGCGCAAAACGAAAACTACCCCTTTTGCACCATTGACCCCAACGTGGGCGTGGTACCGGTGCCCGACCACCGTTTGACCGATTTAATGACGCTGTACCAAACAAAGCGAACCGTTCCTGCCACCATTGAATTTATAGACATTGCCGGCTTGGTGCGCGGCGCCTCTAAAGGTGAGGGGCTGGGCAACAAGTTTTTATCACATATACGTGAGGTCCACGCACTGGTTCATGTGGTGCGGTGTTTTGAATCAAACAACATTGTGCACGTTGAGGGCGACGTAAACCCCGCCCGGGATATTGATATTATCGAGACGGAGCTTGTTTTTTCCGACGTTGCGCTGATAGAGCGGCGCATTGAACGCACCGAAAGGGCGGCAAAAAGCGGCGACAAAGAGATGATTGCGCAGCTTGAATTATTAAAAGAACTGCTCGCCTTTTTAAGCGAAGGCAACAACGCCCGCTCTTTTGAAGCGGCGAGCGACGCCGACAAAGCCTTTATTGAAGAGTTAACGCTGCTTAGCGCCAAGCCGGTTATCTACGTGGCAAACCTTTCTGAGGATGACATTCTAGAAGGCACCGAGCGCAACCCCTATTACCCCATTGTACAAGACATTGCCAAAAAAGAAGGCGCCGGGCACGTTGCCATTTGCGCCAAAATAGAAAGAGATATTGTGGCGCTGGAACCGG
>CAYZSR010000001.1:46595-53194 GCA_964479715.1 uncultured Oscillospiraceae bacterium
GGAAGAGCGCACCGCTTTTTTAAAGGAACTTGGGCTTAAACTTTCCGGTTTGGACCAGCTGATACAGCAAAGCTACGCGCTGCTTGGGTACATCAGCTTTATCACCGCCGGTGAAATAGAGGTGCGCGCCTGGACCATTGTAAAAGGCACCACCGCCCCCAAAGCCGCCAGCAAAATACACTCCGATATAGAGCGTGGGTTTATCCGCGCCGAAGTTATCCCTTACGAACAACTGATGAAATATGGCAGCATTGCTGCCGCCCGTGACAAAGGGCTTGTTCGAAGCGAAGGGAAAGACTACGTTGTTAAAGACGGCGACGTTATCCACT
Organism: uncultured Oscillospiraceae bacterium; assembly: GCA_964479715.1. Taxonomy (GTDB): domain Bacteria; phylum Bacillota; class Clostridia; order Oscillospirales; family Ruminococcaceae; genus JAAYCI01. The sequence goes on from CAYZSR010000001.1 coordinate 46,925, forward strand.
TTCGCTTTAACGTGTAGCCCACATTTAGAAAGGACTGCACCATGAAAACCATTGGCATCATCGGCGCCTTACCGCAAGAGATTAAACGGCTGACCGTCGGCGTGCAAGAAAAAAAGACGCAGCGTTACGACGGTGTGGAGTACCACATCGGCAAACGCAGCGGTAAAAAATTAATCATTTGCAGCGCCGGTATGGGCAAAGCCAATGCCGCCGCCACGGCGCAGGTGCTTATTACCCGTTACGACGTTGACGCCCTAGTGGTAAGCGGCATTGCCGGCAACATGAACGACGCCATCGGCATTGGCGATGTGGTTATCGGCAAAGAGCTGTGCTACCACGACGCCGACGATGAACTATTGGCGATGAGCCCGCCGGGCACCGCTTTGTACACCGCCCACCCGCGGCTGGTAGACGCCGCCATACAGGGGTGCCGTTTAACTGCCGTGCCTTTTATTGTTGGCAAAATTGCAACGGGCGACACCTTTATCAGCGATAGCGAGACAAAACGCCGCATTAAAAAGGCGCACCAACCCGACTGTGTGGAGATGGAGGGCGCCGCTGTGGCACAGGTGGCTATGCGCTGCGACATTCCCTTTGTGGTGCTGCGCACCATGAGCGACAACGCCGATGAATCTTTTGAGGCGCTGGGCGGCAAAACAGTGCAGGAGTTAGACATTGCCCAGTACGCAGACACGGCGGCAGCCATTACCAACGCCTTGGTTGATTCGCTTTAGACAGTTAGCGCCGTTGGTTGGCTTAACAGGTGGTCAGCAAGCCACAATAACAATAAACGCCAATTGACCAATCGGCCCATTATTTGATGATTGCACAAGAAAATAAGCAACCCCTTCGCTTTAAAACGAAGGGGTTTTGTGATATTTATATGTTTTTTTGGTTGCGTAATCGGTGTGTTTGATTAAGCGCTTTTCAGGTGGCAGTACAGTACTTGCAGCAGTCAAAATAAAGCTTTTACCCGCAAGTTCCAAACGCTACGCCGCCAGTATGTGCGCCGCGGTGGAGTGAAAGCCGCTGCGCTCTTCGTCGCTCCACGTTTCGCTTTTCATCAACATGTTTTCCGCCCATTCACCAAGGCTTTGTTGCTGGCGCAGCAGCGCCGCCTTGCCGATGGGTATCGCGTAGACATCGCCGCCGGTTAAGGCACCCGCCAATTGTTTGTTTAAACTGTCGGTAGGGTAGCGCACCGCAAAAGGCAAAAGATGTAGCTTTTCTTGAATGAGGGCGGTGCCATGCTGTGAGGTAAATAGGCGAAGCAGTAAATCTTGCGCGCCGTACCCGTTTACCGCATCGCTGCTAATGCACAGATAACCCGCCGCCGCCATACCGTAGCTTTGGTAAATAGGTTGTACCTTTTCATCGGCACCGGCAGCGTTTATCGGCACTTTGGCGGGCACCAACGCCAGCGCGCCTTTAAGATGCGGGTTGGCTTGCTCAAGCGCCAGCCCCGTTTGCGAGTTGCCTTTCAAAAACAGTGCTTTGCCCTCTACAAACAGTTGCTGTGCTTCATCGCCGCTAATCGGTGCTGTTTTAGCGTAGTTTTCACCGCGCTCAAAAGCTCCGTCGGTGTGCGTCATGTATTTGCTTTCCACCTCAAAAACATCAAGCGCCGCCGGCAAACACGTTTGCAGTTGCTGCGCCTTTTGCTCTGCCGTGGCGCCGTACCAATCGAGGGCGCTGCCAAAGCCGGCGCCGTAGGTGGCGCTAAGGGTATTTTCAAAAAAGCCGGCGGCCTCCGCGGTGGGAATGGCAAAAACACCTTTCAGCGCGCGGGTATTTTCAGAGGGATAAGCCGGCATGGTGTAGCTACCCTCCCCCAGTTTTACCGCTATTTTACGAGGTTTCTCAAGATAAGATTCAACCGCCGCGCCAAGGTGGTCCCACTGCTCAAGCGTCGCTTTTTGCAAATCATGGGTCAGCGCCGTTTCACTTTGGGCGCCCAGCAGTTCAGCTATCAACGGGCGGTTCACAAGGTAGCCTTCGCCGTAAAAGCCAACCGGCAACCCATACACGGCGTGGCTGTCCAGCAAACGGGTCGATGGCGGCACCAAATCTGCCGCGGCGCGCACCACGCTGTTTTCATCGGCGGCAATGTTCCGCGGCAACAGCTCGTGCGCCGCCAAATGTTGCGCTTCGCTTTCATCGCCCAACCAAAAAATATCGGGCGGTTCATTTTGCAACAACTCGGTTAAATTTTGCAGCGCGTCTTCGCTTTGGGTGTACCGCATTTCCAAACCCAAGCCTTGCTGGGCCGCCACCTCCTCCAGCACCTCGCCCAATTGTTTTTGTGAGGTGGGCAGATGCACCTTTACGGCGCCACCCATTTGCAAAACCGGCAACGTGTTGGATGAATCGCCCCGCTCTTCGGTAAGAGAGGTTGTTAAATGGTTTGGCGGCCGGGCGCACGCCGTTAAAAAAAGCACCGCCAGCAAAAGGCATAGAAAAGTTTTAAGTTTAGTTATCATAGCCATCCTTTGGTTTTATTCTTATGTACCATTAAGTGGATTTGCCACTCTGTTAAAGGGGTACGTTACGTTAGAAGATGTTTTCATGAAATTTCATGACACCCCGCCACACGGCGCTAATAAATTGTGCCTGCTCTCTAATACAGGGTTAAATTATACACTTTTTCCATAGTAAAGCGAAAAAAAGCCGTTGTCAACAGGCAAGAAATACTATGAATTAACATGTAAATGTCTGTTATTCCCTTGCTTTGACGGTGTTGGTGCTATATAATTAAAAAAAGAGTACCCTCTAAACATTATGCATTAAGAAAGCTGGTGTTTTCATGATAGAAAAATTATATACCGTTGAAGAGGTGGCAGACCTTGCGTCGGTTACCGGGCGCACCATACGCAACTACCTAAAAGACGGGCGCCTTGTCGGGCGCAAAATAGGTGGGCAGTGGCGTTTTCCTGAAAGTGAGGTACAACGCTTACTTTCAGGTGGCGAGCCCCCCACCACGCAAAAGGCTGAAAAAGCGGAAGAAGAGCCTGCCGAAGAGCAAAAACCGACACCAAGTGACAAAGCTGAAACGCCGGCCGCCACGGTAAAAGAAAGCAAACCGGCGGCACCCGCCGCACAGGCGCAGCCGCAACCCGCCACACCAAATAATGCGGAAACAACCGCTTCGCCGGCACCGCTGCCGCCGCCGCAACAAAAACCGGACGGTGCCCCCACTTTTGAAGCGCCGCAGGGCCAGCCGGCAACTGGCGCACAAAACGTGCCGCAACATCACACCATAGCGGGGCAAACCCAAACGGCGCAGGCAGAAGTGCAGCAAAGCCCTTTTTCCGCCCCCATACAAAATGGCGACAATGCGCAGGAAGTGCAGCAACCCCAACCGATTAGCCCCTTTGCCGCACCGATACGCAGCGACGGCGGTGAAACACTGCCACAAGCACAAGCTCAGCCGCAGCAGGCACCGCAACAAGCGCAGGCCTACCCCACCTACCTTGCCTCAGGGGGCCAGCGGCAAGAGCAAGAAGAGCCACCCGCTGCGCAGGTACAATCTCAACCGGCACAGCCGATGTATGCGCAGCCGCAGCAACCAATGCAACCGGCACCTTACCAACAAGCGGGTTACACGCAAACAGGGTACCCGCCTTATACCGATGCGCCGTACGTTAGCCCGCAGCCGATGCAGCCCTACGCACAGCCCACCCCTTACCCATACCAACAACCGGCGGCGATGCCACCCCAGCAAATGGGTGACATCCCGACAATGCCGGATGAATACCATTTTGCGCCGCCCTACCAAGAGCCGGCGCCTTACCAGCAAACGGCGCCACAAGACCCGTGGAGTGCCGCCGAAATAAGCGACGTTGGCCGTTTGGTTGGCCAGTTTATTTCTGAAGTGCACGATTGTTCGCACGGGCCGCAGGTGTGCGCCGTGGTGGATTTGCACCAGCCACTTTCGGCGGCGCGCTCAACCAGTGAAACGCTGGCGGAGATTGCCCTTCAAGAAAGTGACGGCAACATCATCTGCCAATCTTTTGTTGAATACGATGAGCGCTATCACGTAGCGCGCTATACCTTGTTCGGCACCTCGTCTTTTCTCTATCGGTGCATTCAGTTGATTGGCTAACTCAAAAAAGCACAAAAGCGAACCTTGAATATTCAGGGTTCGCTTTTTTTATCTTTGTCGGGACGGGCCAAGGTGGTGAAACCGAGGTCGTTGTGCAGTGAGCCGCCCTCTAGAATAACATTGTCACCAAATTTGTCACGCACGTTGTCTATCGCCCCTTCCAGCCGTTCCCTTTTACGGTTTATTCCGCTTTTTTCCTCTAAAAAGCTGGTTTGTTCGGCAAAGGGTTGGTCGGTTAAGTTTTGGGCGGTTACCGTCAACATTCGAATGGGGTGTTCCATATTCCAGTTTTCCGTTAACAACTTCATGGCGTGGTTGGTTAAATCTTTTGCCAAATTAGTGGCGTAGGGCAAATCGCTTTGCCGTGAAATACTTTCAAAATCAGGGCTTTTTATCATCAGCTGCAGGTTGGTGGCGTAAATGTTTTGGCTGCGCAGCCGCGTGGCGACAGAATCCGCCAGCACGCCGATAGCCACCCGCGCGTCTTTCACGCCTTGCACATTGCGTTTAAAGGTTTTGCCGTTGCCGACGCTTTTAACCGGCTCTTTCTCGCTGGCTTTGCGCACCGGCTCGTTGTCTATGCCTTGGGCGTGCGCCTGAAACTCGGCGCCTTGGTTGCCTAAAATATTTTTTAACAGCAACGGGTCGGCGGTGGCTAAATCCCCCACCGTGTGCACGCCGTTTTGGCGCAGTGTCTCGCTGGCTTTGTTGCCTACAAAAAGCAGTTTATTTACCGCCAGCGGCCAAATAATATCTTGGTAATTTTCTTCTGTTATAACTGTTGTTGCATTGGGTTTGTTGAAATCTGACGCTAATTTTGCAAAAATCTTGTTAAAACTGACACCGACCGAGATGGTTAAACCGGTTTCTTCGGTAATGCGCCGGCGCAGCTTATCCGCCACTTCTTTGGGGGATTCGCCAAACAGCTGCCAGGTGTGGCTCATGTCAAGCCAGCTTTCATCAATGCCGAAGGGCTCTACCCTGTCTGAAAAGCTTTCATACAATCGGTTTATTTTATCGCAATAAATAGTGTATTGTTTGCGGTGCGGCGGCAGCAAAACCAAATCGGGGCACTTGCGGCGTGCCTGCCAAACAGCCTCTGCCGTTTTAACATTATATTCTTTTGCTTTTTCATTTTTCGCAAGAATAATGCCGCTTTTGCCGTCTTGGCTGCCTGAAACAGCCACCGGCTTGTCTGCCAAATGCGGGTACTGAAGCAGCTCTACCGAGGCGTAATAGTTGTTGCAATCGCAATGAAAAATAACACGCTGCATACAGCGCCCTCCTTTACCTATATAGTAACATATTTAACGGTATAAAAGCGAACCGCGCGCTATACATTATTTGGCGTGCGTGCTATAATAAAGTGAAAATAGTGCCCATTGAAAGGTAGGCTTGCTATGAGTAATGACAAATTAAGCCAGATGTTTTCTTATCTTTCCAGCGCCGCATCGGTTGCGGCAGACAGCGTTTCAGGCGCTGTTGAACAGGCTGGTAAATCGGTGAATGATAAGTACGATGTGATTAAAATACGCTTTGAAATTCGCCGTTTGCAGGAAGACCAAAACAAGATTTTTTCTGACATTGGCAGAACACTTTTTCTCTCCAGCAGCAACAGCTTAAACATAGACGTTTCCAGCGACCAAGCAGCAGAAGCGCAACAAACGGTAGATCGCTTGCTTATTTTGGCTGACCAAAAACAGCAGGAGATAGACTTTGCGCTGGAGCGCCTTGCAGAGCTAGACGCCACCCCCACCTGCGATGAATGCGCAAACCCTATAACAAGCAGCGACCGTTACTGCGCCACTTGCGGCACCAAGCTTAGCGAATAAGACCAAATTTAAACCGGCCGGCTTTACGCTGGCTGGTTTTTTAACGCCTGTCGCTAAAAAGGTGCAAAGATATTTTATTGCCGCCGCCTTTCAGCGGTGAAAGCACGTAATTTCCACACTGTTTTCCACATCATGTGTTTATGTAAATCATGGAAAATACAGAATATACCGCTTGTTTCCATCAATCTGCCGCCGTGTTACCATGAAAAGAGCGGGGTTTTCATGTTTTCTATCAAAACCTCGTGTGCAATAGCCAAACGCTCTCTACAATATATTTTAAAGGATGAACGCCCCTCTATGTTTGATTCAGTTATTTTTGACCTCGACGGAACGCTG
>CAYZSR010000001.1:53204-56162 GCA_964479715.1 uncultured Oscillospiraceae bacterium
TCCTTTTCCGGCACGTCGATGCCCAGCAGTCTGACCTTGCCGATGCCGGCAACCATACGTTGCAACATTTTGGCCTAACGCCGCACCCGGTGCAAAGCTATAAAAAGATGGTTGGCAACGGCATTCCTAAATTAGTGCAGCGCATGTTTAAAGACGCACCGCCGCAAACGGTGAACTTAAAAGAAGCGCAGCGCTATTTTTTAAGCTATTATGAAAAGCACATGATGGACAAAACTGTCCCCTACCCCGGTATGTTAAAGCTGCTGGATAGTTTGAAAGAGCAAAAGGTGCAGCTTGGGGTGCTTAGCAACAAAGCGCACCACTTCACTTGCGACATTATCAGCCACTATTTTGACGGTTATTTTAACCATGTGCAGGGTCTTGCAGACAATATGCCGCCCAAGCCGGACCCCACCTCGCTTTTATACACGGCGGAAAAACTCGGCAACCCAAACACCAAAACGCTTTACTGCGGTGACAGCGACACCGATATGTTTACCGCCACTGCGGCGGGTATTAAAGGGTGCGGGGTGCTGTGGGGCTTTCGCTCTAAAGAGGAACTAAAAAAGGCAGGCGCCAGTTACCTGGCCGCCTCCCCCGATGAGCTTTTAGCACTTATATCACAGGGTTAAAAACACCCTATGAAAACTTAAAAATAGGCAAAAAAGTAACGCCGTCTTTCCCATAAGGAAAGACGGCGTTTGGTGACCCGACCGGGGATCGAACCCGGGATTCCACCGTGAAAGGGTGGTGTCTTAGCCCCTTGACCATCGGGCCAAGTGAAAGGCAGTTGCACCGCCTCACACCCTGCTTAGCAGATTGCTGCTGAATGCCGCAAAGTCTTATCCATCCGCTACTGCAGACGGCTCCTCACTAATCAGCATATCCGCTTGGTAGCGGTAACTGGAGTTGAACCAGTGACACTCCGGGTATGAACCGAATGCTCTAGCCAGCTGAGCTATACCGCCATGGCAATATCGCCCATAAAATAGGCAACAGAACCATTATACCTAAACGGGCATGGCTTGTCAAATGTTTTTATCACTTTTTTGCTGATAAATTGGTGCAACGCCAGTTAATACTAATATAACACAATACAGCGTTTATTTTGGCTCAATCTTGTCAAAGCCTGTGTATTTTTGCAAAACTTCAGGAATAGTTACGCTGCCGTCTTCGTTTTGATACTGCTCTAATATCGCCGGAAAAACACGGCTGGTAGCAAGGCCTGAACCGTTTAGCGTGTGTGCAAAATGCAGTTTGCCCGCATCGTCACGGTAGCGTATGTTGCCACGCCGTGTTTGGAATGACCGTGCGTTGGATACCGAGCTGACTTCTTTGTATATCTCCATACTGGGAATCCAGACTTCAATGTCGTAGGTGCGTGCCATTGAGGCGGAAACGTCGGCCGCGGCAAGCTTGGATACCTGGTGATGCAGCCCCAGCTTTTGCATAATCTTTTCAGCTTTTGCCACCAGCGTTTCAAACGCCGCTTCGGAGTCTTCCTGCGCCGCGTATTGGAACATTTCCACCTTGTTAAACTGATGCCCACGTATCATGCCGCGCTCTTCGGCGCGGTAGCTACCCGCTTCACGGCGGTAACACGGTGAATAGGCAACGTATTTTTTTGGCAGCTCATCTTTTGCGAGTATTTCATCTCTGTGCACGTTTACAAGCGCCGTTTCAGAGGTGGGCAGCATAAATTTCTTTTCATCGGTAGCGGGGTTTTTAATAATGAAAACTTCGTCGGCAAATTTAGGAAATTGCCCCGCAACGTAGCCGGCTTCCCACCCCAACATGTGCGGAATCATCAAAAACTCGTACCCGTCCGCTGTGTGCTCATCAATAAAAAAGTTAAGTAGCGCCCACTCTAGTTTTGCACCTTTGCCTTTATAGAGCCAGTTGCCGTTGCCGCCCAGCTTAACGCCACGCTTATAATCTACCAAATCCAATTCTTCGCTTAGCTGCATATGGTCTTTGGGCGTAAAGGAAAAGGTTGGTTTTTCAAGATATGTTTCAACGGCAACGTTGTTTTCTTTACCGCCCGCGACAATGTCTTCATCGGGTATATTGGGCAGTTGTAACATATTATCGGTTTGTTTTTCTTCATAGTCTTCTAATTCTGCAGATTTTGTCTTGATGGTTTCAGACAGCTCTTGCATTTCTTTAATAATGGCGTCGGTGTTTTCACCGGCTTTTTTCATTTTAGGAATCTTTTTGCTAACGGTGTTTTGCTCTGCCCGCAAACCGTCCACAACGCCTGTTAATTCACGCCGCTTTTCGTCGTAAAGCAATATATCGTCAACAACGCCGTCAAGGTCCAGCTCTCTTTTGCGGATTCCCTCCTTCACTTTATCCGGATTTTCTCTAATCAGTTTTATATCTAACATCTTATAGTCCCCTTTATGCTTATAATTCCGCTTGATATTCGCCCAGCAGGTTGGCAAAGGTGCGCAGTTGTTCTTCGCTGTAAAAGCCGATGGAAAGTTTGCCTTTCCCCTCTTGGAAATCGACGTTAACCTCGGTACCGAGGGCGTCTCGCAAGCTTATTTCAACCTCTGCGGCAATGCTTGGGCGTGGTTTTGCGGGCGGCGTTGGCTTTAATTCACGCAAAATTTTGCGTGCCGCCGCCTCAGCTTTGCGCACCGTTAGTTCTTCTTTTTGAATGCGCTTTGCCAGCTTTGTTTGCAGCTCTGCATCGGGCAAAGAAAGCACCGCCTTGGCGTGCCCGGTGGTTAAAACACCTTGTTGAAGCATTTCTATCACTTCATCGGGCAGCGTTAAAATGCGCAAACTATTTGCCACAGCACTGCGGCTTTTAGAAACACGCTGCGCCGCCTCTTGCTGTGTGTAGCCGCCTCTTTCCATTAATTGCTGGTAACCCAGCGCCTCTTCAATGGGGTCTAAATCTTCCCGTTGAAGGTTTTCAACCAGCGCTAATTCCATCGCTTCTTCGTCGGT
>CAYZSR010000002.1:0-731 GCA_964479715.1 uncultured Oscillospiraceae bacterium
GTTAACAATCCCTTCGCCGAGGTATTGAATGTATTTATCCACCACTTGCTGGGCGACGGTGTCGCCTTGGCGGGCGGCTTTGAAGGGGATAATGGCATTCATTTTGTCTAAATCTCCGCCGTTTAGGCGGTTCATTAGCGAGGTGGGGTTTTGCTCTGCGGCGTGGCGGCCTTGGCGCGTTAGCGCACTGGCGGAGGCGTAGGCCTCCAAACAGCCATGGCGCCCGCAGCTGCACCGCTCGCCGCCCATGATAAGTAGCGTGTGGCCCAGCTCCATACCGCCGGCAAAGCCACCTTCTTGCAGCTCCAAATCGGCGATAACACCGCCGCCTACACCGGTGCCGAGGGTGAGCAGCACCACGTCGCGGTTGCCTTTGGCGGCGCCGGCTTTCACTTCGCCTAAAACGGCGCAGTTGGCGTCGTTAGAAAGGCGTATCGGCACGTCAAAATAGCGGCGCATTTCCGCCACCAGCGGAATGTTTTGCCAGCCTAAGTTGCTGGCAAAGACCACCACGCCCTCGCGGTGGTCTATCATGCCGGGGCTGCCGATGCCGATGGAAGCGCATTGCTTTATCTTTATATCAAGCTCTTGCAACAGTCCTTCAATCACCGCCGCAATGTCTTTGGCCACCTGTTGCCAGCTGCGGTCAAAGGGGCGGGTTTTGGTGGATTGCTGGGCAAGTATCTCGCAGTTGCGGTTGATGACACCGATTTTCACGTTGGTGCCGCCGA
>CAYZSR010000002.1:741-2355 GCA_964479715.1 uncultured Oscillospiraceae bacterium
CCGCCGATGTCTACACCGATACGGTATTGTTTTCTCATGCCGGCCTCCCAAGGGTGAATTTTCTAATCGTCTTTGCCGCAGCAACGTTTATACTTTTTGCCGCTGCCGCAAGGACAGGGGGCGTTGCGCCCGATTTTTTTGCCGGCGCGATGCGGTTGGTTTTGCGCCGTTCCATCGCCGGCGCCGCTGGCCGAAGTTGGCACCGCCACCTGTTTGCGCTCGGTGTCTTGCTCTTGCCGTATTTCGGCGGTAAGCAGCATTTTGGTGGTGTCTTGGCGGATGCCCTCAACCATGGCGTCGAACATTTCAAAGCCTTCGTGGCGGTATTCAATCACGGGGTCGCGCTGGGCGTAACTGCGCAGGTAAATGCCCTGCCGCAGCTGTTCCATGGCGTCGATGTGGTCCATCCACTTAATGTCTACGTTGCGCAGCAGCACCGCCCGCTCCAATTCACGCATTAAGTCAGGCCCGTATTTTTCTTCTTTTTCGTCAAGCACGCCGTCGGCGCGTTCAACCAGTTGCTCGGTTAAATCGCTTATCGTCAGTGTTTCCAGCTCGTCGGCGCTAAGGCGGAAGTCGTCCTCGGTGGTGAGCCAGCCAAGGTAATGGTCACGCAGTGCGGCAAGGTGCCAGTCTTTCGATGAGGCACCGCCGCAAAAACTGTAAACATTGTCGCTGATGCTGTCTTGCACCATGGTGCGCACGTTGTCCGATACGTCTTCGCCGGACAGCACCTGACGGCGCTGGCCGTAGATAATTTCGCGCTGGCTGTTCATAACGTCGTCAAAGCGCAGCACGTTTTTGCGTGCCTCAAAGTTGCGTCCTTCAATGCGCCGCTGCGCCGATTCAATCGACCGGCTTACCATACGGTTGCGGATGGGGGTGTGCTCGTCCACGCCGAGCGTGTTCATCAGCCCTTGCACCCGGCTGCCGCCAAACAGACGCATTAAATCGTCTTCCAGGCTTAAAAAGAAGCGGCTTTCGCCCTCGTCGCCTTGGCGGCCGGAGCGCCCGCGCAGCTGGTTGTCTATGCGCCGGCTTTCGTGCCGTTCGGTGCCGATGATAAACAGCCCGCCCGCCTCTTTAATGGCGGCGGCTTCTTCGTCAACGGGGCCTTTATATTTTTCATAAAGCTCGTTAAAGGTGGCGCGCGCTTTAAGGATGTCTTCGTCTTTGGTTTCGCTGTGGCCGGTGGCCTCAACCAGCTGTTCTTCGGTAAAATCCATATTGCGCATACGTTCCAGCGCCATAAATTCAGCGTTGCCGCCCAGCACAATGTCGGTGCCGCGCCCCGCCATGTTGGTGGCGATGGTAACGGCGCCTTGGCGGCCGGCTTGCGCTACAATTTGCGCCTCTTTTTCGTGAAATTTGGCGTTGAGCACCTCGTGCCGAATGCCTTGGCGCTTGAGCAGCTTGGAGAGCGTTTCACTTTTTTCAATGGAGATGGTGCCCACCAGCACCGGTTGGCCTTTTTGATGGCACCGCTTCACTTGGTTGACAATGGCGCCGTACTTGCCGTTGGTGGTTTTGTAGACCGAATCGGCGTAGTCGCGCCGTATCATCGGCTCGTTGGTGGGTATTTCAACCACACGCAGGCCGTAAATTTCGTTAAAC
>CAYZSR010000002.1:2365-11116 GCA_964479715.1 uncultured Oscillospiraceae bacterium
CTTTCTTTCGCCTCAATGGCTTGGTGCAGCCCTTCGTTGTAGCGGCGGCCCATCATCAAGCGGCCGGTGTTTTCGTCCACGATGATAACTTCGCCGTCTTTAACGACGTAGTCAACGTCGCGGCGCATTACGCCGCGTGCTTTAATCGCTTGGTTGATGTGGTGCGACAATTCAATGTTGTCGGCATCGGCCAAGTTGTCTATGTTAAAGTGGCGCTCCGCCTTTTCAATCCCTTGTTGGGTTAGCGTGGCGGTGCGTTGTTTTTCGTCTACAATATAGTCGCCGTCAAAAAAGTCGTCGGCGTCGTGGTCTACTTTGGCGTCCAGTTCAACCACGCGGTTTACTTTAAGGGTTCTAACAAAACGGTCGGCTTGGCTATACATTTCGGTGCTTTTGTCGCCCTGCCCTGAAATGATAAGGGGGGTGCGTGCCTCGTCCACCAAGATGGAGTCCACCTCGTCAACGATGGCGTAAGCGTGCCCGCGCTGCACCATGTTTTGCTCGTAGGTAACCATGTTGTCGCGCAGGTAGTCAAAGCCGAATTCGTTGTTGGTGCCGTAGGTAACATCGGCGGCGTAGGCTTTTTTACGGTCTTGCGGGGATACGCCGTGAACAATAAGCCCGACGTCGAGCCCCAAGTATTTGTAGATTTTGCCCATCCACTCGCTGTCCCGTTTGGCGAGGTAGTCGTTCACCGTAACCACGTGCACGCCGTTGCCGGTTAAGGCGTTGAGATAAACGGGCAGCGTGGCCACCAGCGTTTTACCCTCACCGGTTTTCATTTCAGCAATGTGGCCGCGGTGCAGCGCAATGCCGCCTAATAGCTGCACGGGGAAATGCGTCATGCCCACCGTGCGGGTGGCTGCCTCGCGGCAGGTGGCAAAAGCGTCCGGTAAAATGCGGTTGAGGCTTTCGCCGTTGTCCAGCCGCTGGCGCAGCTGCGGTGTCATGGCTCTAAGCTCGGTGTCGCTAAGGTTTTGATACTGTTCTTCCAAAGCGGTAATTTGCCGCACAATGGGGCGCATACGTTTTATCTCTTTGTCTGAAAAACTGCCAAAAATGCGTTCAAATAAAGACAATATATAACTCCTATCAACGCTTAAAAAGCGGTTTGCGTTGCCGGCGGCGCTAAAAAGCGCCGCTGAAAGGTCTTGTAAAATGGTGTTTTACTCGACAGATATAATGTAATAGTAAACCGGCTGACCGCCGTCGACAAGCGTGACTTCAATGCTGGATGAAAGCTTTGATTCAATCAGCTCCAGCGTTTTTTCAGCGTCGTCAAAGTCTATTTCGGCACCGGAAAAGATGGTGATAAACTCGGTGGATTTATCCACCATGCTGCGCACCAAGCGCTGCGTTATTTTACCCACGTCTTTGCCGGTGGCAACCAGTTTGCCGTTGTGCAGCGCCATAACCTCGCCGCGTTTTATCTTTTTGCCGTCAAAATCAGAGTTGCGCGCCGCAAAGGTAACAAGGCCGGTGTCTACCTCTTCCGCAGAGCGCAGCATGTCAACAACGTTGTCGTCAACGGTGCCGTCGGGGTTGAACGCCAGCATGGCGCTAACACCTTGCGGAATGGTGCGGGTGGGCACAACCACCACTTTGCGGTCAGCAAGGGGGATGGCCTGCTCGGCGGAAAGAATGATGTTTTTGTTGTTGGGAAGGACAAACACCGTTTTTGCCGGCACGCTTTGAATGGCGCTTAAAATGTCGTCGGTGGAGGGGTTCATTGTTTGCCCGCCAGACACCACCACGTCAACGCCGAGGTCTTGAAAGACGCTGTGAATGCCTTCGCCGGCGGCAACGGCTACAAAGCCGTAGTCACGCTCGTGGTCCACGGCGGCGTAGGGGAACTTCACGCTGTCATTTTCTTGTTCGTCGGCGGCTTGTTTTTCAAGGCCTTCGCCTTGCGCTTGCCGCTCAACGTATTGCTCGTGCATATTTTCTATTTTAAGTTTGGTTAAAAAGCCGTATTGCAACGCGTGCGTTAGCACTTTGCCGGGGTCGGCGGTGTGCACATGCACTTTAATGATGTAGTCGTCGTCCACCACCACGACCGAGTCGCCCTGGCTTTCAAGGTAGGCGCGCAGTTTAATGGCGTCGCCGTTGCCTTCTTTGTTCACCAAAAACTCGGTGCAATAGGCGTTGGTAATGTCCGGGTTAAGCTCGTGCGCGAAGACGCCGCGCCCCACGTTTTGGGTCGACATCCGCGCGGGCTTCGGCTCCGCCGCCGCTTCTTCAGGGTGAACGATGCCCTCGCCATGGAAAACTTGCTGCATACCTTGCAGAATATAGCAAAAGCCTTTGCCGCCTGCGTCGACCACGCCGGCTTTTTTAAGCACTTCAAGTTGCTCGGGGGTGTGCTCTAAAGCGATGAGCGCTTCGTCAACAATTAAGTCCCACAGTGCAACGGCGTCGGTCAATTCGGATTCGTTCGCCTTTTCAGAGGAGACGCGCGCCACCGTAAGCATGGTGCCTTCGGTGGGCTTCATCACCGCTTTGTAGGCGGAGTCTACCCCTTCTTGCAGCGCCGCCGCAAAGTCTTGCGCTTCGGCGGCTTTTTTGCCCGCCAGCGCTTTGGAAAAGCCGCGGAAAAGCAGCGACGTAATAACGCCGGAGTTGCCTCTGGCGCCACGCAACATGGCGGACGCCGCCTGCTCTGCCACTTGGGCAACGGTGGTGTTGTCCGGCAGTTGTTGCAGCACGTCCCGCGCGGCGGCGGTGGTCATGCTCATGTTGGTGCCGGTGTCGCCGTCGGGCACGGGGAATACGTTTAATTCATCAACTTCTGCGCGGTGCGCCGTTATGCAGTTTGCACCGGATATCATTGCATCACGCAAAGTTTTACCATCTATCATTCTGTCTCACCTTTAATTCCTCAATTATTGTCGCCGGGTACGCAAAAAAGCGTAACGCCGACGGTTTGTGTGGCGTTACACCACGATGTCGTCAATATTCACATCAATGCGATTAACCGAAAGCCCCGTTGCCTCTTCAACAACGTAGCGCACCTTGTTGGTAATGCTGCGCACCGCCTCGGTAATATTCAGGCCGTAAATAACCTTAATATGTAATTCAATGTTGATTTTACCGTCCGATTCAACCACCCGTACCCCTTTTTCAGGAAAGTCCGGTGTGATGATGTTACGCAGGCTGTCGGCGGTTCCACGGGTGGCCATGCCGGCCACGCCATAACCGCTTTGTACAGCGGCTGAAACAAGCTCTGAAAAGAAAGCGGCTGTTAGGCTGACTTTGCCGTAACGGTTATAAAAAGAAACCATGGGTAAACCCTCCCTTGCAAACGCAGTAGGTACCCGTTGCCCATTGCAACGGCACCTAAATGCGGCAGTGTATTTGTACTATTATACATTGTGGGGCACAGCTTGTACAGTTTGGCGCCGCAAAAACAAGTGTTGAAAACAGCGGCGATTGCCTTGAAACAACTGTCGGTGCCACTGCACGGTACCGCTTGCGCCGCCTGTTAAGCGTGCCGCCCCACAATTAAGAGGCGCGCTGCCACGGCGGGCAAAACAAATTGAAACAAACTGTAAATTTTATAAGTTGGGCCACAGCGGCGTGGGGTACTGCCCGCTGTCGTGCTTTTCTTTCAGCGCCGCCATAACGGTGGGCTTGTCGTCTTGGTAGGTAACACCGTACCATACGTCGGTGCTTTCAATCACCTTAACGTCGGCTTTGCCGGCTTGCAGCATGTCATCCACCGTGATGGGCAGCAAAAATTCGCTGGTGAGCGGATTGTCTTTAAGGGCGGCCTCAAGAAAGGCGGGAAATTGTTTTTCCGCGTAGCTTAAAAAGCTTTTGTCAAAGCCCCAAAAGTTCATCGAGACGGGGGTGCCGGCGGGCAGGGTGTGCCAGCTTTTGCCGTCGTCCTCGGTGTAGCGGGCACCGTCTTTTGTTTTTTCAATTTGCAACCGTTCGTGAATGTCCACAAGGTAGCCGTCGGCGTCGGTTTCGCACACGCCGCGGGCGACGGTGCCCTTATCGGTAACGGTATTTTCTATGCGGTAGCCCGCCATGGCAAAATGGTTTTTGCCATCGTCGGGCGTGGGTGCCGCTAAAAAGTCATACAAACTTTTAAAGGCGCCGGGGCCGTAATAGTCGTCGGCGTTAATGACCAAAAAGGGGCCGTCTATCAGCGCCGCGGTGCTGAGCAGTGCGTGGGTGGTACCCCACGGTTTTTCGCGCCCTTCCGGTATGTTGAAGCCGTCGGGCAGCAAATCCAGCTCTTGGTAGGCGTAGGCAACGTCGATATTTTTTTGCATACGGTTGCCGATTGCCTGCTTAAAGTCGTCCTCTATCTCACGTTTTATAATAAAAATGACTTTTTCAAAGCCCGCCTGAACGGCGTCGTAGATGGAATAGTCTATAATCACTTCGCCGTTCGGGCCGACGGGGTCAATTTGTTTCAAACCGCCGTAACGGCTGCCCATACCGGCGGCAAGCACCACTAAAGTAGGTTTATTCATTGTGTGTTATCCTCCCAAATTATTAACGGTCTGCGTCGTCTTTGTAGCCGTAGGGGTTGTTACGCTGCCAGTTCCAAGAATCACGGCACATGGCGTCGATGCCGAATTCCGCCTGCCAGCCCAGCTCTTGCAGCGCCAGCGTGGGGTCGGCGTAAACGGTGGCAATGTCTCCCGTGCGGCGGGGCGCTATCTCATAGGGTATAGGGCGCCCGCACGCTTTTTCATAAGCGGCGATAACCTCCAGCACGCTGTAGCCTTCGCCGGTGCCAAGGTTGCAGATAAACAGCCCGCAGTTTTGCTCTAATTTCGCAATGGCCGCCGCGTGGCCGCGCGCCAAATCCACCACGTGAATATAGTCTCGCACGCCGGTGCCGTCGGGGGTGTTGTAATCGTCGCCGAAAACGTTAAGGTGGTCCAGCCGGCCTATTGCCACCTGTGCAATGTATGGCACCAAGTTGTTGGGGATGCCGAGGGGGTCTTCGCCGATGCGCCCCGACGGGTGCGCGCCGATGGGGTTAAAGTACCGCAACAGCGCCGCGTTAAAGGTGGGGTCGGCGTTGCAAATATCGGTTAAAATGTTTTCTATATACAGTTTGGTGGCGCCGTACGGGTTGGTGGTAGAGGTGGGGAAATCTTCCTTCACCGGCACCGAAACAGGGTCGCCATAAACGGTGGCGGACGATGAAAAGACAAAGTTGCGCACACCGTGGCGCCGCATGGCGTTTAATAGCACCAACGTATTGGTTAGGTTGTTGGTGTAATAATCAAGGGGTTTTTGCACGCTTTCACCCACCGCTTTATAAGCCGCAAAGTGCACCACCGCACTAATGCCGGGATTTTCTTCAAAAATGCGGTTGGTGTCGTCGGCGTTGCAGAGGTCAACGTTGTAAAATTGAATGGGCTTGCCGGTGATTTCAATCACCCGTTTAAGCGCCTCTTCGCTGGAGTTGCAAAGGTTGTCCGCCACGATGACGTTGCGGCCGACCCGCAACAATTCAACGCAGGTGTGGCTGCCGATATAGCCGGCGCCGCCGGTTACCAGGATAGACATAGCAACACTTCCTTTTTAACTTATTTGAATGTGTTAATAGTATACAAGAAGGCACCCCAATGCGCAAACAGTATCCGCTGTTAAATAGGTGTATAACACACGGCGCAGTGGGTTTTAGGCACAAAAAAAGCAGGGCTTATTTGGCAAGCCCTGCGTTGGTTTATTTACAGAATGCGTAGGCGGATAATTTTCTCTACCGCCGATACCTTTTCCACCAGCGCGTCGCTGGGGGCGTCGGCAATATCTATAATAGTGTAGGCGATGTCGCCTTTGCTGCGGTTTATCATGTTGTCTATGTTGACGCCGTCGTTGTTCATGGCGTTGGTAATGCCCGCCAACACGCCTTTAACGTTTTGGTGGATAATGCAAAACCGGCTGCCGCCGTTACGTGGTGCGCTGACGGTGGGCAGGTTAACGCTGTTTAAAACGTTGCCATTCACCAAATAGTCGCGCAGTTGTTGGGCGGCCATACGGGCGCAGTTGTCTTCGCTCTCAGGGGTGGAGGCACCCAGGTGCGGAATGCAGATAACGCCCGGTTGGTTAATAAGCTGGGCGGTGGGGAAGTCGGTCACGTAGCAGCTGGCGCGCCCGTTTTCAAGGGCGGGCAGCAGCGCGTCGATGTCAACTAAACCGCCGCGGGCAAAGTTCATGATGCGCACCCCTTCTTTCACCTGCGTCAGCTCTTCTTTGCCGATGAAATGTTTGGTGTGCTCGTTAACCGGCAGGTGCAGTGAGATGTAATCGGCGTTGGCGATAATGTCGCTTATGTTTTCGCAGTGTTCAACACTGCGGGCAAGCTGCCACGCTGAATCAACCGAGATGTACGGGTCGTACCCCAGCACCTTCATGCCGAGGCGGGTGCCCATGCTGGCCACCTTAACGCCGATGGCGCCAAGGCCGATAACGCCGAGTGTTTTGCCGGCAAGTTCCGGGCCGACAAAGCGGCTTTTGCCTTTTTCAACCAGCGCCGGCACGTCGTCGCCTTCGCCTTCAAGGCTGTTTACCCAAGCGATGCCGTCGATGATGTTGCGGCCCGACAAAACCATGCCCGCCAAAACCAGTTCTTTAACGGCGTTGGCGTTGGCGCCGGGTGTGTTGAAGACAACGATGCCCCGCTCGCTGGCTTTATCAATAGGGATGTTGTTGGTGCCGGCGCCCGCGCGGGCAATGGCAAGCAAAGACTCGGGCAGCTCGCTGTCGTGCATGTTGGCGCTGCGCACCAGCACGCCGTCCGGGTTTTCGGCGCTGGCGGTTACTTCAAAATTATCGTCCGGCAACAGCTCTAAGCCTTTTGCCGATATATTATTAAGTGTTTCTATTGTAAACATTTAAGCCTCTCCATTTTGTTTTGCAAACTCTTGCATGTATTGAACGAGCTTTTCGACCCCTTCGATGGGCATGGCGTTGTAAATAGAAGCGCGCATACCACCCACAAGGCGGTGCCCTTTCACGTTAAGCAGGCCTTGTTTTGCGGCGCCGTCACAAAAGGCGGCGTCCAGTTCTTTGCTGGGGGAGGTAAAGGTAACGTTCATTTGGCTGCGGTATTCTTTTTCAACCGGCGCGTTGTAAAAGCTTTGAGAGTCTAAGTAATCATACAAAAGGGCGGCTTTTTTCTCGTTATGCGCCTTCATGTTTTCCAGCCCGCCCATCTCTTCTTCCAGCCAGCGCAGTGTTAAGCCGGTCATATAAATGCACCAGCAAGGCGGTGTGTTGTACATGCTGTTTGATTTAATCATCGTTTCATAGTCAAGCAAAGACGGGGTGTTTTCCGGCGCTTTGCCGATGAGGTCGTCGCGAATGATAACCACCGCCATACCTGCCGGCGCCACGTTTTTCTGCACGCCGAAGTAAACCATGCCGAATTTGGAAATGTCAACCGGCTCAGACAAAATAGAGCTGGACATATCGGCAATGATGGGTGTGTCGGTTTGCGGCAGCTCGCTAAAGCGGGTGCCGAAGATGGTGTTGTTCCAGCAAACATGGGTGTAGGCGGCGCCCGGTGTTGTTTGCACAGACGACGCTTTGGGAATGTGCGTAAAGTTATCGTCGCTGGAATCAGCCACGATGTTAACGGTGCCCAAGCGCTGGGCTTCTTCCGCCGCTTTTTTTGCAAAGTTACCGGTAATCCAATAGTCTGCGTGGCCGCCTTGCATTAAATTAATAGGTATCATAATAAACTGCATGGTGGCGCCGCCTTGGATAAAGGCAACCTTGTAATTGTCCGGCACGTTTAAAACACGGCGTAGACGTGCCTCGGTGTCTTCAATAATGGCGCTGAATTCTTTAGACCGATGGCTCATCTCCATCACACTTTGGCCGCTGCCTTTGTAATTCAGTAAATCAGCTTGTGCTTCCTCTAAAACAGAAAGCGGCAACATGCTTGGTCCAGCGCTAAAATTGTATACTCTTGCCACGGTAAATCCCCCTCTATAATCCCTGCGGCGCCTCTATTATGCGCCGGTTCAGGGTAATGTTAAAATTATAACGCTTTAAGTAGGGGATAGCAAGTTGAAAACCCCACAAAAAAGAGTAGAATAAAGTTGATATTTCATCCATATACCCCAATGAGGGGTGATAATTATACGCCGAATCATCGAAAATTACGCTGAAACAGAAAGGACCGGCTAATGCGCCTCTTTTACGCACTGTTTTTAAATGACGAAACGTTGTCGGTTTTGCAAAACGCCCAGCGCCACCTGCAAGACCATGTTGATAGCGGTTCCTTTACGCGGCGGCAAAACCTGCATTTAACGGTGCAATTTTTAGGTGAAACGCCTCGTTTTGACAGCGCCGTTGCGGCTTTGGACGCCGTAGATTTTGCCCCTTTCCCGTTAACGGTACAGCGGCTGGGGCGCTTTCAGCGGCGGGACGGTGACTTGCTGTGGAGCGCCGCCGCAAACGAAAAACCGTTGCAACAGCTAAACGCCGCGCTACGCACCCAGCTTAAACGGCATGGTTTCACATTTGATGAGCGCCCTTTCAAAGGGCACGTTACGTTGGCGCGGCGGGTGCGCTTTAAACCCGGGGTGGATTTTGAGGCGCTCGCGGCGCTGATACCGCCCACCACCACAGAAATAAGCCGCTTGCACTTGGTAGAATCTCACCGCGTAAACGGAAAGCTTACCTACACCACCCGTCACAGCGGAAAAGCCTCGCCCTATTAAAAGTAATATATAGAAGAAAACATTTACTGCTTTTGCAGTAACAATCACATTT
>CAYZSR010000002.1:11126-12827 GCA_964479715.1 uncultured Oscillospiraceae bacterium
GCGGCAAACGCGATTTTTAACGCTATAATATAAGAAAGACACTAGTAATGGTTGACAAACAATACTATACAGCGTATACTATAGGCAATGCAGGCGGTACTGCTGTGTTTTTAGCGGGTTTGCCGCCCCACTGGCGAAATGGCGCCACAAACCATATAGGTGGGAGATGACAATGCGTGACATTTAATACCGGTTCAGCTTTATTGGATACGTTGGTTTTAAGCGTGGTTAGCCAGCAAGACACGTACGGCTATAAAATTACGCAGGATATTAAAGAAGTGGTTGATATTAGCGACAGTACGCTTTATCCTGTTCTTAGACGGTTGCAAAAAGACGGGTGTTTAGCGGCGTATGACCAAGAATACGCCGGGCGCAACAGGCGCTATTACACCATTACCCCCCAAGGGGACGAGCAACTGAGTGACGCAAAAAATGAGTGGACGGCCTACCGCAAACGAATAGAAAATTTAATGTTCGGGGGTTCATCAAATGAGTAGACTGGAATTTATGGAGCAATTGGAGCAAGGGCTTGCTGAGGTAAGTGCCGAAGAAAAATCAGCGGCGCTGCAATATTACAATGAATATTTTGATGACGCCGGACCGGATAATGAAAAACAGGTGCTGCAACAACTGGGCAGTGCCGAGCAGGTGCTGCAGGGCATTGTGGCTGAAAGCGGGCAAAAAGACAGCTGGACGCCGCCCACAGCAAAAGAAACACCACCCGCCGCACAAACAAAGCCGACCCCGCAGCCGGCGGCACCCGTTCAATGGAATGTAACAAAAATTGTACTAACGGCGTTGATTGTACTCATTGCCGCCCCCGTTGTTATCAGCGTGCTGGGCGTCTTAGGCAGTGTTGCCGTGGCCGCGCTGGTTATTGTGGCGCTGCCGCTCATTGTCGGCGGTGTGTTAATGATAAGCGGCGTTTTCAGCAGTGTCTTTTCGCTGTTTGTGCTGTTTAAATCGGTGCCCAACGGGTTGCTTACCATCGGGCTTGCCGTGGCGCTTATCGGCGCTGGCTTTCTACTCTTCTATTTCGGGCTGTGGGTCATACGCAAGCTATTCCCTTTAGTTGGACGCTTTATTGTTAAATACGCACGCAAGTTAATTGACTGGTTTAAAGAAGACCCCCTTAAAAACGCCACAGAGACCGTTTCCACAGAACAACAGGAGGCAAATAATGAATAAAAAGATACTGTTAGCGATATTTGGCGGGCTGGCCGGCGTTGGCGTTTTGTTAATGCTGGTAGGCTTTGCTATGGGCGGACGCCCCGGTAGCATCGGCGTTGATGACAACGGCGATATGGTTTATGTAAACCCGCGGGAAGAAGTGTGCCTAGAGCGCAAAGCCCCCCGTTTTTGGTACCGCATGGACAGCTTGATGGGCGGGCGTTTTGGCCGCCACCACGGCATGCGAAGCCGCACCCAAACCCAAGGCACCAGCGGCACCCAAAGAAAAACCGCCACCGACTGGCACGACCTTGAACTGCCCGCCGGCTGTGAAGCGGCGCATGGTGTTGATGTTGATGTAAGCGCCGGTTACGTTACGGTAAAACCCGGCGACGAACTGCGTGTGCAAGCGCGCGGGCCACTGAACAGCAACATTTATTTAGACGAGGGTATCTGCAAAATAAAAGCCGACTATGACGACGATGCCGTGCAGCCAAGTGCCGACGACTGGGAACAAAACCCCCGTTTGAT
>CAYZSR010000002.1:12837-33372 GCA_964479715.1 uncultured Oscillospiraceae bacterium
ACCGAGTACATCATTACGGTGCCGCCACACCACACCAAATTGGAAGTGGACGTTGAGGTGGGCGCGCTGAACGTTTCTGAAATGGACTTGGACAAAGGTGAATTTGCCGTTGAAAGAGGCAGAATGCATCTTAAAGACTGCGTCGTGGCCGATTCTGAAATTGAAACCGACAGCGGCGATGTGCAAATGCGCAACTTCCGTGGCACCAACTGCCACTTTGATGTAGACGGCGGCAACGTGGATTTTGACGGCGACATCACCGGCGTTTTCGGCGCTGAGTGTGAGTATGGCAACATTGTCGCCCGTGTGCCGCGCCATGACGGCTATGGCTGGACCACCAACGCGGGGCAGGGCTCCGTTCAAATAGGCGGGCGGCACCACAGCCGGTTGGGGCGCAGCGGGCACCACGGTGCGCAAGGTACTACGCATGGCACCCATGGTACGCACGGGCAAGGTGGGCACGGCGTACGCCAACAAGACAGGGCGAGAGACCTTTCTTGCGACGGCGTTTGCCCCCACTATAATTTATCTTGCAAACGTGGTAATATAGATATAATCTTCAACGATTAATTTTGGCACTAGAAGGAGCGAACTATGCAAGAAAAAACTCTTTATCGCAGCACCACCAATAAAATTATCGCCGGTGTTTGCGGCGGTTTGGCCGAGTATTTTAACATTGACCCCAGCTTGGTGCGCCTTATTGTGGTGGCGCTAACGCTGGTAAGTCTTGGCAGCGGCTTGCTGTTTTATCTTATCGCGGCGCTGATTATTCCTGAAGCTCCCGCCACACCCACTGAATAAAAGCCAATAAAAAGCGCCGTTGCAGCAATGCAACGGCGCTTTTGTGTCGTTTAAAAGATGGTTTAGTTACGTTTCAGAGGTGGAGGTGAGCGTGCGTACCGGTCGGCGAAGCAGCAACAGTGCCACCGTTTGCACCACACTCATTACCATTGCTTGAAAAATGCGCAGCGGCAGCAAAGCGGCAAAGGGACTGCCGTAAACAAGGGAAATCCAAAAAGTGTTTAAAAACAAGCTGATGACGAGGTTGTTAAGCACCACCGCCGCCACCACCGAAAGCCAGCCTTTATTAGCGCGGCTGCGGCGGTATAAAAACAGCCCGAACACCAGCCCCGTTAAAGCGGCGGTGAGTGTGAAGCCGGGGAAATAGGGGCCGATGGGGAATAAGATGGCGCCTAGAAAATCTGCCAAAGCGGCACCGGCGGCCGCCCACAGCGGGCCGTACAGCATGGCGATAACAGCCAGCGGCACAAAGCCGAAGCCGATTCTTACATGTTCCGTTGAGATGGATAGAAACCGTGCCAACACAATTTCCAGCGCCACCAAAACAGCGACGCGAACGAGGGTTTTACCTTGGTTTTTCACAATAAAAAAATGCCTCCTCTTTGGCGGTCACAAAAGAAAAGACAATTATACAAATAAAAAACCGAAACGTCTTAACGACGTCTCGCTGCATAAAACCTTTGTGACAGCGGACGCGGGAGTGGCACCGCGGGGCATACCCCTTCGTTCGGCGGCAACTTCCCATCCGCCGACACTTAACGTGCCATCCCTACTCTGTTCGTAGTGTTTATATTATACATGGTTTTGATGTGTATTACAAACCGCCGCGCTGTCAATCAAATAAAGCGCGTATTTCGCCCGCCATATAAAAGGTGCCAAAGACGCAGATAACGTCGTCGGGCGATGCGGTTGCCAGCGCCTCTTGCAGCGCTTCGGCGGCGTTCGTGCAGGCGGTGGCGCCGGCAACGCCCTGTTGCTGCAAGTGATTAACCACATAAGCAGCACCCAGCGCCCGTTCTCCCGGCGGTGTTACACAGTAAAAAGAATGGGCGAGCGGCACCATGGCGTCGACCATCGGGCGCCAGTCTTTATCCGCCATAAAGCCGACGATGAAAATAAACCGTTGGCGGGGAAAATAGACGGTTAAGCTTTCTTTAAGTGCCGCCACGGCGGCGGGGTTGTGCCCGCCGTCCAGCACCACGTAAGGGCGGCAGTGCAAAAGCTCAAACCGGGCGGGCCAACGGGTTTCCTCCAAGCCGTGGCGCAGCGCGCTGTCCGAAATGGCCCAGCCGCGCTGGCGCAGCACCCGCATGGCGGTAATGGCGGTGGCGGCGTTGATGGGTTGCACCACGCCAAGCAGACGTATAGCGTAATCGGTGTTGAAAGAATAATCAAACCGCTGGCCGTCCAGCGTTTGTTGCTGCACCTGTAAGGTGGTAACGGCAACGGTGTGCAGCGGCACACACAAAGCGTCGCACCGCTGTTGAATAACAGCGGCGGCTTCCGCCTGTTGCGGCGCCAAAACCACCTGTGTGCCGGCTTTGATGATGCCGGCTTTTTCTTCGGCAATGGCGGGCAATGTGTCGCCCAGTTGTTCGGCGTGGTCAATGGCCATGGGGGTGATAACGGCAAGTTCCGGCGCGGCGATGCTGTTGGTGGCATCAAGCCGCCCGCCCAGCCCTGTTTCAAGGACAACAATGTCGCATTCTTGTTCGGCAAAGTACAAAAAGCCGACGGCGGTCACCATCTCAAACTCGGTAGGGTGGTCTTGCATTTGGTTGGCCTGCTGCGCCATTTTTAAGGTGGCGGCACCGAAGGCGTCGTCGCTGATGGGCACGCCGTCTATTTGATATCGCTCGTTAAAGCTTTGCACATAGGGCGATGTAAACAGCCCCGTTTTGTAGCCGGCGGCGGAAAGCACCGCGGCACAAAAAGCCGCCGTGCTTCCTTTTCCGTTGGTGCCGGCAAGATGAATGAATTTGAGTTTTTGTTGCGGGTTGCCAAGCCGTTTTAGCAATTCTTGAATGCGCTCCAGCCCCAGGCGGCTGTGCCGCCAGTCTCTTTGGCGAATGTAGCGCAGCGCGTTTTCTTTGTTCACGTTATCTCTCCGCGGTTTGGCTCACGGCGGCTTCAACCACCTGTTTTACCAGTACCGAGGTGGTTACGGTGCCGATGCCGCCCGGCACGGGGGTAATGGCGTCGACCACTTTTTCGGCGGCGGCAAAGTCCACGTCACCGCACAGCTTGCCGTCGTCGTTTACGTTAATACCAACGTCGATTACCGTTTGCCCCGCCGCTAAATGCCCGGCGGAAACAACGCCCGCCCGCCCGGCGGAAACAAAGAGCAGCGCCGCCTTTTGGCAAACCGCCTCAATGTTTTGGGTGCGGGTGTGGCAGATGGTTACGGTGGCGTTGCGTGCCACCAGCATCATTGCCAGCGGTTTGCCAACCACCAAACTGCGCCCGATAACCACAGCCGGTTGGCCGGTGGGGTCAATGTCATAATAATCCAAAACCTCTATGCAGGCGCGGGCGGTGCAGGGGGCAAAGCCGGTGCCGTCGCCGGTAAAAACCCCCGCCAAAGAGGCGTTGGTAATACCGTCTACGTCTTTTTCGGCCGCTAGTGTGTTGCGCACCGTGTCTTCGTCAATGCCGTGGGGCAAGGGGCGCATTAACAACACGCCGTGTACCGTGGCGTCGGCGTTCAGCTGTTCAATGGTTTGCACCAGCTTGGCCTGCGTTACTGTTTCTTCAAGCTCTATAATACGGCAGGCGGCGCCGTTGGCTTCGCAGCGTTTGGCGGCGCTTTTTTCATAGTAAATGTCGTCGGGGTTGTCGCCCACCCGCACAATGGCAAGGGTGGGGGTAACGTTTTGTGCTTTGAGACGCTGTGCCTCTTGCTGCGCCACGCTGTTTATCGCGTCGGCAACGGGTTTACCTTTTAATAATGTAGCCATGCATACCTCACAATTGCTCTTTCACTGCGTTGAAAATGTCGTCTGCTTTTTGGGTGTATTCTGCCAACAGTTGGTTGGCGGTGTCTTCGGCGTTTTGCGCAAAGGCTTTGTCGCTCATCAGCGCGGTGTTTACAAAAACGTTTAAGCTGGCACCTTGCAGCGCCCCTTTGCAAACAGCGGCGGCAACGCCGGCGTCGCTGAGAACCATTTTAGAGCCTTTTTCGGCATAAATTTCTATGATATCCAGCGCGGCACAGCACGCCTGCATTATTTCAAGCGGCACCTCGCAGGCGCCTTTCAGCGCCTGTTGCATCACGGTGTTTTTGTGTTCTTTTTGTTGCGGTGTTTCGCTTGGCAAGCCATATGCTTTAGAGAGCGGCTCAAACACCTCGGCGTCTTTTTGCACCAAACCCATCAGCTGTTTTTGCAGCGCGGCGCTTTGCTGCATGGCGTCTTCCATGGCGGTTTGCACGTCGGCGTATTTCTTTTTGCCAAGCGTTAAACTGCCCACCATTTGCCCCAGCGCAAGCCCCACTGCGCCCACTAAAGCGCTGGCGCCGCCCCCGCCCGGAACCGGGTCTTTACCGCCTAATTTTTCTACAAAATCCTCACAACTTAATTGTGTTAATGGCACCTGTTTCCCCCTATTATCCTGTTGGTTTTTTCTGTTTTTAGCGTGTAAAAATGTTTTACGGACACCTCTCATCATAGCACAACGACGCCGGCTAAAAAAGCCGATTATCTATAACGCAGCGCCGCCCTTTATTTTATCAAAGCGGTGCCAATAAAAAATCCGCCCCGTGAAAGCGGGACGGATTTTGAAGTCTATGTGATGTTATTCAGCGCCGGCCGGTTCGGCGTCGTCTGCCAGCGGCTCAATACCGGTGTCAAAATCATCAAAGTCGTCGGTGAAGTCTTCGCTAAACAGCAGCTGCTCGTATTCATCCAGTTCTCTTTCGCGGCGCAGCAGATAGACATAAATAGCGCCTAAAATACCCGCCACAACGGAAAGTGCAACCAAAATGGCTACCACGGTAGATTTTTTCATTTTGCCGTCCTCCTCAATTTTATGCTTTTTAGATGGAACGTGTACGTTCCCAGATGCTTTATCTATGATAGTGTCTTTCGCATTTTTAAGAACCAGTGCGGCACCTGCGGCGCCGGCTACAAGCACCTTTGTAAAGTTTTTAACGCTGTCTTTAACAGTGTCGAACACGCCTTTGGCTTTGTTTGCCACTTGCATGTTTTCCCTCCTTTAGAAATATCGCTGCGATGGCCCACTTATACGTTGAATGCTTACCTGCTATTATAGACTCTTTTCGGGGCGAATACAACCGTATTTTGTCACTTAAATAAAGCGTTGCCGTCATCGGTTAAAAACCGCTTGTAAGCATTAAACGCCGATGGTATAGCGTATTTATCACGTATCTCAGCTGTGGTTGCCCAAATAAAACCATCGGGCAACGGGGGTGGCAAAGCAGGCGCCTCGGCGTGCCAGCCGTACATATTCCACTTTTTATGGGAGAAAATATGGCTCGCTTTAGGCAGCGGTTTGCCAAGCGTTGCCCCCGGCAAAAGCCGCGCTAATTTTTGCTGTGCTTCTCTTTTTAACAGCCGGCCTTTAAAAAGTGGTGGCTGCCACAAACCGGCAAGCAAACCGTTGGCGCCGCGTTTTTGCAGCAAAAAGCCGTTTGGGCTGCGCGCCAAAATAACGCACACCGCCTCGGTTGTCTTTTTAATTGCTTTGCCGCGGTTGGGCAACGTTTCCGCCACGCCTTGCCGCTGCGCTTTGCAAAAAGGTTTCAGCGGGCAATCGTCGCAGCGGGGCGCTGTCGGCAAGCAGATAAGGGCACCCAGCTCCATCACCGCCTGGTTGTAATCGCCCGGCGCGTCTTTCGGCTGGTGGCGCCGCACGCTGTCAGTCAGTTTGCGTTTGGCGGCGCTTTGGTTGATGACGCCGTCAAAAGCGTGCAAACGGCTGAAAACACGTAGCACGTTGCCGTCGACGGCAACGTAGGGCGCGCCATAAGCGATGGACATAATGGCACCCGCCGTATAGGGGCCGATACCGGGGAGCTTTAACAGTTCGTCGTAATCATTCGGTAAGATACCGTGCCATTTTTCCGTTACAATGACGGCGGCTTTTTTAAGGTTGCGGGCGCGGTTGTAATAACCAAGCCCCTGCCACAATTTCAGCAACGTTTCATCGTCGCCTTGCGCCAGCGCCTCGGCGGTGGGGAAGGTGTTTATAAAACGCTCGTAATAGGGCAGCATGGTGGCCACCTGTGTTTGTTGCAGCATCACTTCGCTCACCCAAATGTGGTAGGGGGTGGCGTTTTCTCTAAAGGGCAGCGTGCGTTTGTTGCGCCGGTACCACGCCAGCAGCGGCACGCTTAACGGAACGGTCTTTTTATCGTCATTAAAGGTTAAACTCACGAACAAGCCTTTCTAAATGAAGAATTTTCAGTTTCTATATCGTTTTATATATAGCCGCCCGCCGTACGCGGGAAAGCGATAACGTCGCGGATGTTGGCAATACCGGTAAGGTACATGACCATGCGCTCAAAACCCAGCCCGAAGCCGGCGTGCGGCACGGTGCCGTAGCGGCGCAGCTGAATAAACCAGTCGTACTCTTCCAGCCCCATGCCCAGCTCTTGCATGCGCTCCAGCAGTTTGTCTTGCCGCTCTTCCCGCTGGCTGCCGCCAATCAACTCGCCAACGCTTGGCACCAGTAAATCCATGGCGGCAACGGTTTTGCCGTCGCTGTTTTGGCGCATATAAAAGCTTTTGATGTCTTTTGGGTAATCCACCACAAAGACGGGTTTTTTATAAATCTGCTCGGTGATATAGCGCTCGTGCTCCGTCTGTAAATCAACGCCCCAGCTAACGGGGTAGTCAAACTTATCGTTGTGGGGAATCAGTAGGTCCACCGCTTCGGTGTAGGTGATACGTTCAAAATCCGCCTCAAGTAAATTGTCCAGCCGTTCGAGTAGCTCTTTGTCATAAAAGCGGTTGAAAAACGCCATTTCATCGGGGCAATGTTTTAATACATAGCGCACGATGAACTTCACCATCTCTTCGGCAAGGTCCATGTTGTCTACAATGTCAGCAAAGGCAATTTCCGGCTCAACCATCCAAAATTCCGCCGCGTGGCGGGGGGTGTGGCTGTTTTCCGCCCGGAAGGTGGGCCCAAAGGTGTACACCTTTGAAAAGGCGAGTGCCAGCGCCTCTGCCTCCAGCTGGCCCGATACGGTAAGGTGGCTTTCTTTGCCAAAAAAATCTTGCGAAAAGTCAGCGCTGCCGTCGTCGGTGGTGGGTGTGCCGGGCATCGGCAGCGTGGTTACGCGGAACATTTCGCCAGCGCCCTCGGCGTCGGAATCGGTGATAATCGGCGTGTGCACATAAACAAAGCCGTTTTTATTGAAAAACTTGTGGATGGCGTAGGAAATGGTGCTGCGCACCCTGAACGCCGCCAAAAAAGTGTTGGTGCGCGAGCGCAGGTGGGGAATGGTGCGCAAAAACTCCAGCGTGTGCCGCTTTTTTTGCAGCGGGTAGTCGTCGTCGCAGTCGCCCAGTACGTCAATGCTGTCGGCGTTTATTTCAAAGGGCTGTTTGGCGTCGGGCGTTAAGATAAGATGGCCCGTAACCGCCAGCGAGCTGCCTACGCCGGTGCGCACCAGCGCGTCAAAGTTATCAATTTTTTTCTTTTCAAAAACCACCTGCAGGCTTTTAAAATCGGAGCCGTCGTTCAGCTCGATAAACCCGATGTTTTTAGAGCCGCGGATGGTGCGTACCCAGCCGGCCACGGTAACGGCGGTGCCGTCATCGGGGGTGTTTTTATATAAATTGTAAATGGTTTGTCGCTTCATTATTACCTCCTGAAGGTTTCAAAATGCGGTGCCTCCGCTTCATTATAATAGCAAATGGCGGTTTGGTAAAATAGGGGTGCCGCGCCGCCAAGCTGTGATATTATTGTAACCAGCAGGCGGTTCAAAATTTGTGCGTTTTATGGTATACTATTAACTAGCGTAAATATATCCGCCGCCGGTTTTTTGGCGGCTCGTTCAGATAAATAGGTGGCTGTATCTATACTACCACGGTTTAACGGTGGAGGAAACAATTTGAAAAGATCAGTGGTTTTAATCATATCCATTTTAGTTGGCTTTCCTTTGGTTTTGGCCGGTATTTTAGGCCTAACCTATTTTTTTACCGGTGAAGGCAGCGTGCCCGCACCGGACGTTGTGCTGCATAACGAGGCACTTTTACCCACCTCGTATGAGTGGCATTCGCCACTTTTTGCCGGCATGATGTACAAACAGTTTGATAAAGAGAGCGACGACGTAACCGAGCTTGGCTTACTGGATGGCAGCCGGGTGGAATTAAGTGTGCCCGATGGGTACGATTACACCGTTGCCATCCGCAGCGGCGATGACGTTGTCTTTGAGGGCGACGCGTTGGCGCTGAGCGAATTTTCCTTTGTCAACAACGGCACTTATCTAGTGGAAATAGCCTGCACGCGGGATGCTTCAGCGGGCAGCGGTTACGGCACGCTGGGGTACCGCGCCTCCTTTCAAATAGAAACCGACCCGCGCGTTGAATCAAGCGAAGAGACGGTGGTCCAAGGAGACGTGCTGGCGGTGCGTGTATACAACGTAACGCCGGAGCACACCATCACCGCCAACTCGCTGTTAAGCCCCGTTTATTTTGCAGACAGCGGCAAAGGCTATCTAACCGCCTACATCCCGATTGATTATTCGGTGGAGCCGCTGAATTACACTGTTTTTGTAACGGTGGACGACCACACCTGGCGGCTGCCGGTGCAAGTGATTGAGCGCAGCTACAGCGAGAGTGTGTCAGAAACAAGTTATTGGTCACAAGGCGAAGCGGTTACGCAAAACGCCCTCAACCAAAAGGCGGTTTCTTTTGAGCCGCTTTTTGAACAGCACGACGCCGAATGCCACTGGAACGGTTTTTTCACCGCCCCCGTTGACGGGGACATCACGGTGGATTACGGCGAGCACCTGATACAAGGCGGCACCGATTCAATCCGCAGCGGCGGCGTTGTTATCGCCAGTACTGAGGGCGACGACGTGGTTGCCCCCAACGGCGGGCGCGTTGTTTTTGCAGCCAACCTGCTAAACACAGGCAACACCGTGGTGATAGAACACGGCGGCGGCTTAAAAAGCTATTTGTACCACCTGCAAAGTGTCGACGTGAAGGAAAATGACATCGTTGAAAAAGGCGCTAAAATAGGCACCGCCGGCAACACCGGCGCCACCCTGTCGCCCGGTACCCTGTACGAAGTGCGCGTGGCGCACCGTTTAATAGACCCCACACTGCTGCTGGAAGAAAGCGCAAGCCTCTATTATTTTGAGCGCCAGCGCGCGGCTTAAAACTTCCGGCGCCGTTTAATAAAGCACACACACAGCGAATGGATAGGCAGATGATACCAATGAAAATAGCACTAATTTAGCCGGTGTACGAAAAGACCTTTCACAAAGCGGCGGGCTTTACCACGCCCTTTGTTTGAACCTTATAACAGGAGTGTGTATGAGTAAAACAAACGAAACAGACCAACTGCACGTAACCCAAACGGGCGCCTCTAAAGCAATTTTACTGGCGCTGGATTTGGGCCGCTACGACGTTGAGCGCAGTATTGAAGAATTGGCCTCTTTAGCGCAGGCGGGCGGGTACGAGGCGGTGGGCGAAATTGTGCAAAAACGTAGCGCGCCCGATGCCGCCACGGCGCTTGGCATAGGGCGCCTTAGCGATGCCAAAGAGCTGGCGGAAAACTTGGACGCCGACGTGGCCATTTTTGACGGCGAGCTGTCCGGCAGCCAGATACGCAACCTTGAAAACGTGCTTAAAACCCCCGTGATAGACCGCACTATGTTAATTTTAGAGATATTCTCCAGCCGGGCGGTAACCAGCGAAGGCATGCTACAAACCGAGCTTGCCACCCTTGAATACCGCCTGCCCCGCCTTGTTGGGCTGGGCAGCAGCATGTCCCGCCAAGCGGGCGGCGGCGGTGGCGGTGGCGGTGCGCGGCGCGGCGGCGGTGAGCAAAAACTGGAGTACGACCGCCGGCATGTGCGCAACCGCATCGCTTTTTTGAAAAAACGCCTTGAAGCAATGGAAACGGTGCGCGATGAAAACCGCAAAGCGCGGCAAGAAAACCGTGTGCCGCTGGTGGCGGTGGTGGGCTACACCAACGTCGGCAAATCCAGCTTGGTAAACGCCTTAACGGGCAGTTCCATCGGCGCGGCGAACATGCTTTTTGCAACGCTTGACCCAACGGCGCGCCAGCTTAATTTAGACGACGGGCAGCAGGCGGTTATAATAGACACCGTCGGCTTTGTCTCGCGCCTGCCGCACAACTTGGTGGAGGCGTTTAAAAGCACCCTTGAAGAAGCCAAATACGCCGATTTATTGATTGTTGTGTGCGATGCCTCCCAGCCGGAGGAAATGCAGCAACAGCAACTTGAAATAACCGAAGAGGTACTTTTTTCACTCGGCATTTCAAGTGAAAAAAAGCTGATTGTTTACAACAAATGTGATTTGGTGGATGATTTTGACGTGCCGCAACCAACAGCGCTGGCGGTTAGCGCCCACACCGGCTACGGCTTAGACGAGCTGAAGCGCCGCATCGGCGCGGCGCTGGCGGGCAGCCTTGTGCACATGGAGGTGTTGCTGCCGTATGACCAGCTGCACCTTTCCGACGTGCTGCGCCGCAACGGGCGGGTAAATGAAGAAAAGTTCCGCAACGACGGCGTTTATTACGACGCCAGCGTGGCCGTTAACGTGGCGTACAAATTCCAGAAATATTTACACAAAGAAGAAGTTGTTTAATAACTGAGAAAGCGCCGCATCGTTTTGGTTGCGGCGCTAATTTTTTTAAGAGGTGAATGCCGTGCGAGCAAGCACTGAAACACTGCTAAAAAAGCACCCGGTGCGTAAATCCACCGCTGATAAAAAAGCGTTTCGCCAGTGGCTGATTGGTTACTGTGAGGGGCTGGGCTACCGTGTGCAGCAACAAATTTACCGTAAAGATGAAAGCGGCGTTAACGTGATAGTGGGCGATGTGAAAAAAGCCGAAATAATTTTAACAGCCCATTACGACACACCCGCCAACTTTATTTTTCCGATGTTTATGTTTGTAAGTAATTGGTTCGGCTTTTTGCTAAGCCAGCTGTGGCCGGTGGCGCTGGTGTTGCTGCTTGGCTTTGTGGCAACAACGGCGGTGGCGGCGCTTACCTCAAATTTTGTGGCCGGCTGGTTTGCCGGGTTGGTAGTGATGGCGCTTTTTATAGTGCAAATAACCGTTGGTGCCGCCAACAAAAACAACGCCAACGACAATTCCTCCGGGGTAGCGGCGCTGCTTGCCATCATGGAGGATTTGCCCGCCGAGCAAGGAGAGGGCGTTGCTTTTGTATTTTTTGACCAAGAAGAGCTGGGGCTGGTTGGCTCCACCGCTTTTAGAAGCCGCTACGGCGGGCGCCGCCCGCTTATAAACTTTGATTGCGTCGGCGACGGCGGCACGTTGTTCTTTGTGACGAAGAAAAAGTTTAGAGAATCCGCCTATTATAAACCGCTGAAAGAAGCGGCAAAACGGCACAACGCCGGCGGCGACAAAGAGGTGCGGCTGGTGTCTGCCACGAAATACATCTATCCGTCCGACCAGCTTTTTTTCAAAAACAGCGTTGGTGTGGCCGCCCTTAAAAAGGCACCGCTGCTGGGTTATTATCTTAACCGCATACACACCTGCTTTGACGTGAAACTTGAAGCGGAAAACATCGAAATACTAGCGGCACTAATGCAGGACGTTGTAGCGAGTGCCACGGCTTCTTAGATTAAACCATTTTTGAATAGGCGTGGCGGTAACACATATTTTAAAAGCTTTATAAACAATAAAAACACCGTGGCAACGTTGCCATGGTGTTTTATTTTATCTATTTGTATAAATACGGAGTGAAAGTAGAAAATCTAAAAATTGCAGGCTGAGATTAACACCCTAGATAAGATAACCGTTACACAAAGTTTGTAATGCACCGCTTGTAGCCAATGGCCTGTGGTGCCTAAACCAAAAAACACTTTATAGAATCATCTAAGATAAAATAATCAAATTCAAATTTGAAGTATAAGCTGTGCAAACAGCCCTAAAGCAATGTTTGGCAAACGGTGAAAAGCAAAATAGTCATAGGGCTTTCAAAAAAGTCAAAATGGTTAATATTTGTTTTATAATTTATTTCATGTTAACCGCTGTTTTGGCGGTGTGTTAAGACACGGCAGATTCACACATCCTTTGGCAAAAAGCCGTCGTCAAATTCAACCGAGATATGGGCGGCGTCGCAAAAAGGCTTGTTGAGCGATTCGCCGCAGCGGCACAGTGCCACACGGTTGCGCACCTCATAAGCGGTGCCGTCGGCGGCAACCACGGTGATGGGTCCTTTAACGTAAATGCCGGCGCCGGCGTTTTTTTCAATGTCGTGCAAAATAATAATTTCTGGGTCAAACTCTTCTTCCAGCACGTTGCCTTTTTTATCAATGGCGGTAAGGCGCCCGGCAACGCACTCTTTGGCAGCTTTTACGGCAAGCTCATAATTGTCCTTCTCGCTGTCTTTTTCGGTGATGGACCAAATGTCGCCATTTTCGGTGTGGCAAAAGCGGGCGAAAGCACAGCGTCCGTCGTCCAGCAAAATCATGCGCTCGCCCTCTACCGCGCCTTCAAGCCGTTTATGATATGGCTCTCTAGAGGCGGTTTCGGTGCCGTTAAAAGCGGCGGCGGTGTGGCTGCCGTCGCAGAAAGGGTGGTTTTTAGATTCGCCGCAGCGGCACAGGGCGTACGATTCTTTTTGCGGCAGTTCGCGCCCTTCTTTAAGCGCCATGCCTTTGCCGTGCGGCACGATATACATTTCGCGAATGGGCACCGCGCCGGAGACGAGGTAAGGACCGTTTTCGGTTATGGTTATTTTCATCGTTACACCTCTTGGTAATCTAATATTTAATAGTGTTCTACACCTGTAAAATTGTCACCAACATTTTAGTTTGTCAATGTAATCGACCACTTTGTCTATACCTCTTTTAACTCTCCCCTCCATATAAGCAATGCCTTTTGACGTGAGTCTTAAATTCCCCCAGTTGTGTGCCTAGCGTGTGCCTGATAAGAGTTGATTGTCAATGAGCTCTTCGATAAGAATCTCTGTTTTTGCAAGTGAAAATTTGGGCTTAACTAATTCATGGACGCTGGATGATGTACCTAGAATCCGAGCGCTATTTATTGGGGTGTTGGATTTCGATTTTTTCTTATACTCGTCAAAAATCTTGGTTAATAGAGTTCGGGCGTCTTTTGTAAGGGATAAATTTTTCAACAGAAACACTCCTTTTGAATAAATGATAGCAAGAGGGAAGGCGACCGTCAACATTAGTTTATTATATGAGAACAATATCGGTAGTTATGCGGCGCAACGGGTAAATATTTTAAAGTTTATGTCAAATTGGCTCGAAAGAGTGCTAATTTAAAACGAGCAAACAAAAAAACCACCGCATACCTCGGTTGCCCTCGGTACAAGTGGTTTTAATGTGGTGACCCCGCGGCGGCTCGAACGCCGGACCCTCTGCTTAAAAGGCAGATGCTCTGCCAACTGAGCTACGAGGTCACATACAGTTATTAATTATAGCTGATAGAAATTATTTGTCAAAGGTTTTTTGAAACTTTTTTAAATAATTTTCAAAAGGCGGTTGTTGCGCGACGCCTTTCTAATCAGCTTTCCAATTATAACAAGCTGTATGTTGGCTGTCAAGCGGTTTTATGAGATTGTTTCAGGACGAATGTAAGAATAGTATTCGCCTTCTTTAATGGTAAGAGATTCGACAATTTTCTCAACCTCGTCGCTGAGAATGGCGTTGATGGATGATTCAACCATCTCATCGTAATTTTCCTCAATATAGCTTTTGTTCACAGGCAGTTTCAAGATGATGTGGTAGCCAAAATCGGACTTAACCGGCTGTGAAATTTCGCCTTCATCTAATTTTAAAGCGGCGTCATAAAACTCATCCACCATGGTGCCTTCGCCAAAGGTGTAGCCTTCGTCAGGCTGGCCGGTGTCGGTGTCGTGCTCTTCGCGCAGTTCATCAAATAGCGTCAGCTGTTCGTCGCCGCTGGCGGCTTGCAGCTGGTCAACCAGTTGTTGCGCCGTTTCAAGGGCGGCTTCTTCCGCTGCGGCAACTTCTTCGTCGGTTTGTTCGGCGGGGGCGCCGGTTGCGTCGGTGGCGCCGTCAAGGGGAATTAAAATGTGCTTTGCGCTAACAATGGTTTCGTCCACGATACGGTCTTCATTGGCTTTGCGCACCGTTTCGGTGTATTCTTCTTGCGCTTTTTGCACCAGCGTCTGTCTTTCGGTGATGGCAAGGTATTGCGCTTCATCTACAAAGAACATACCTTCAAGGTTCTTTTTAAAATCGCCACCAAGCTCTTCTTTTTGCGATTCCATCGTCTTTTTAATGTCGGCCTTTTCTTCTTTAGAAAGGGTGATGTTGTTGTCTTTAGCAATTTGCAGCCAGGCAACTTGCTGGGTTAGCGCGTCGTCGGTGCTGCCTTTAAGCTCCACCGCTTTTGAGCCGTCCGGGTCGTCTGCCCAGTAACCCTCGTCGTCGTACATCATTTCGGTGTAATACATGTTTTGCATGTAATAGTGGCGGTAATCTTCAAAAGAGATTTTCTCGCTGCCGATGGTTAATATCGTGCCGGGCTCTTCCACCAGCTCGCCGTCAACGGTGATGCCGGGTTTGCTTTTATTAAAATCAAAATTAGCGGTAAAAAAGGCAACGCCGGCCACCAGCCCGATAACAATGGCCACCGTTAAAATAATTGCAATAATTCTAGTAGGTTTCATGCAGTATCCTCCAAATAAAGGCTAGTATAGTTAATGGCATCATTATACAAAAAAGCGATGCAACATTCAACAAAAATAACAAAGACATTATTAGTATACTGCTTGTAAAAAAGAT
This sequence comes from uncultured Oscillospiraceae bacterium, assembly GCA_964479715.1. Taxonomy (GTDB): domain Bacteria; phylum Bacillota; class Clostridia; order Oscillospirales; family Ruminococcaceae; genus JAAYCI01. The sequence goes on from CAYZSR010000002.1 coordinate 27,603, forward strand.
TAGCAACTAAAACACCGGGTTGGCGATAACGCGTCGGTGGAGTATACTTAATATAGAATTTTAAATAAAGAGGTATATTATGCGAGCGATAGCGACCGACCAAATTACAAACACCGTTGAAAAACTGGTGATGCAGGCGTGCAAAGAGATGCCGCAAGATGTGGTGCAGGCACTCAGCGCCGCCCGAAAAGCGGAGCCGTGGGAGCCGGCAAAGAAAACGCTGGGGCAACTATTGGATAATTTAACCGCCGCCCGGCAAGACGAGCTGCCCGTCTGCCAAGACACCGGCATGGCGTGTGTTTTTATCGAGTTGGGGCAGGGCGTACAGCTTACCGGTGCGCCGCTGCAACAAGCGGTGGATGAAGGCGTGCGCCGCGGCTATGAAAAAGGTTATCTGCGCAAAAGTATTGTGCAAGACCCGCTGCGCCGCCACAACACCGGTGACAACACCCCCGCCCAGCTGACGCTGACCATGGTGGCGGGCGACGGGCTGCGCCTTACGGTGTTGCCCAAAGGTTTTGGCAGCGAAAACAAAAGCCGCCTTGCCATGCTCAACCCGTCCGACGGCACGCAAGGGGTTGAAGATTTTGTGGTGGATACGGTGTGCCGTGCGGGGGCAAGCCCTTGCCCGCCCATTGTTTTGGGTGTGGGTATCGGCGGCAGTTTTGACAACGTGCCGCAAGCCGCTAAAAAAGCGTTGTTGCGCCCGTTGAGCCAAAGCCACCCCGACCCTTATTATGAAGAGATGGAACAGCGTCTGCTTAAAAAAATTAACGCCATGGGCACCGGTCCCTCCGGCTATGGCGGGCAAACCACCGCTTTGGCGGTGCAAATTGAAACGTTGCCCACCCACATTGCCGGCCTGCCGGTGGCGGTAAACATCAACTGTCACGCCACCCGCCGCGCCAGTGCCACGTTATAAATGATGAAAGGAAACCTTTATGCCGATACCATTAACCACCCCGCTTGATAAAAAACTTTTACGCACCCTCAAAGCGGGTGACAACGTGCTGTTAAGCGGCACCGTTTACACCGCGCGCGACGCCGCTCACCAGCGGCTAATCAACAGTTTGAACACCGGCCGCCCGCTGCCTTTTGAGCTAAAGGGCGCCTGTCTTTATTACACCGGACCCACCCCGGCGCCGCCGGGTGCCGTTATCGGCTCGGCGGGGCCCACCACCGCCGAGCGTATGGACGCCTACACGCCGCCGCTGCTTGAGCGGGGGCTTGCCGCCATGATTGGCAAAGGGCCCCGCAGCTGGCGGGTGCAGCAATCGGTGGTGGAAAACGGCGCCGTCTACTTCGGTTTTGTCGGCGGTGCGGCGGCGCTGGCGGCAAAGCATATAAAAAGTGCCGAGCTGTTGGCGTGGCCGGAGCTTGCGAGCGAAGCGGTCTATAAGTTGACGGTGCAAGATTTTCCTTTAACCGTTTTGCTGGACAGCCATGGCAACGACCTTTACATCGACGGGCCGTACGCTTACCTGAAAGCCAACGAAACAAGCTGACGGGCTGGATACTTTCGCCCTAATGACGGGTGTCCGCTTGACCCCTTTTAACAGAATAAATGCCGCCCTTTGCGGCGGCACATTTTTTATGTTTCGCTTTTAAATACAATAGGAGGATTTAACGTGAGTTACAGCAAAACCAACGCCATGCGCCTTTTAGACCAAGCCAAGGTGCCCTACACGGTGCACGGGTACGATGGCAAAGATGGCACCGTAGATGGGGAATCGGTCGCTGCCGAGCTGGGGGTAGACCCCGCCGTTGTTTTTAAAACGCTGGCGTGTGTTGGTGCACAGGGTGATGTGTATATTTTTTGCCTGCCCGCCAACCACGAGTTGCCGCTAAAAAAGGCGGCGGCGCTGGTGGGTGAGAAAAGTTTGCGCCTTTTGCCGCTGAAAGAGCTGACCAAAACCACCGGCTACCGCCGTGGCGGGTGCAGCCCGCTGGCCATGCGCCGCGCCTTTCCCACCTACATTCATCAAAGCGCCACCGAGCACGACGCCATTTTCATCAACGCCGGCAAGGTGGGGCTGCAAATTAAGCTGAATGCGGCCGACTTAAAGCCGCTGATAGAGGCGGAATATTTTACGCTATAGTTCGTCAATGTGCACAAAAAAAGCGCGTTTCGGTCGGTAGTTTTGTTTTGCGTTTTAGGGCGGTTCATGGTATAGTTAACTTGTCGCAAGAGGGCGCAGATACGGCGCTTGTAGGCGATTGGAAGCGTTTAAAAAATCACAAAGCTACATTCATTTATGCGGCCGCGTTTTACGTTGAGTTTTATGTTCGTCGCAACTAAAAGGGACGCAGCAACCGGTGGTTGCTACCCCCTTTTGCGTGAATACTAAATCCATCGCTAAAGCGGTGGATTTTCTGCGGAAAAAGCAATATAAAACGGCGGCACTGCGTGCGTGCGGTTTTGTGGCAGCACACAAATGAGGGACATTATGGCGTATAAAGTTGCGGTTGTGATGGGAAGCGACAGCGACCTTCCCGTAGTTGAAAAGACAATTGAAGAATTAAAGGCATTAGAAATACCTTATACTGTACAGGTATTAAGTGCCCACAGAACGCCAAAGCATGTGGTGAATTTTGCAGAATCTGCAAAAGGAAACGGCTTTGGCGTTGTTGTTGCTGCGGCGGGTATGGCGGCGCATTTAGCGGGCTTTATCGCGGCGCACACCACGCTGCCGGTGATTGGGCTGCCGTGCCGCAGCGGCGCGATGGACGGGCTGGACGCCCTGCTTTCCACCGTGCAAATGCCGCCGGGTGTACCGGTGGCAACGGTGGGGCTGGACGCCGGCGCCAACGCCGGTTTGCTGGCGGCGCAAATGCTGGCTATAACCGACGACGCACTGGCTGAAAAACTGGCGCAAAAACGTGCCGGCATGGAACAAACCATTGAGCAAAAAAACCAAAATTTGAAGCTTTAGCAGGCAAAGAAAAGCAAAAAAAGAGGAATGGCGTTATGCAAAAATTAGAACAGCTGTATGAAGGCAAAGCTAAAAAAGTGTACAAAACCGACCACCCTGAGCAACTTATCGTTTCGTACAAAGACGTTGTCAGCGCCGGTGACGGGGCGCGGCACGGCGTTATTCAAGACAAAGGCGCCGTCAACAACCGCGTAACCAACCACATTATGGGGCGGCTGGCGCAAGACGGCATTCCCACCCATTTTATTGAAGAATTGAACGACAACGAAACGCTGGTTAAAAAAGTGGACATTGTACCCCTTGAAGTGATTGCGCGCAACATTGTGGCGGGCAGCCTCTCCCAGCGCCTTGGCGTTGAGGAAGGCCACATTTTAGCCAGCCCCGTTTTGGAATATTGCTACAAAGACGACGCACTGGGTGACCCGCTTGTGAACGATTACCACATCCGCGCCATGGGTTGGGCAACCGCTGAAGAGCTGGATACCATTGCCGATTACGCCCTTCAAATCAACGGGTTGTTAAAAGGCTACATGACCGACGCCGGCATCACGCTGGTGGATTTTAAAATTGAGTTTGGGCGTCTGCCTGACGGCACCATCATTCTGGCCGACGAAATTTCGCCCGACACCTGCCGCTTTTGGGACAGCGAAACGGGCGCTAAAATGGACAAAGACCTTTTCCGCCGGGATTTGGGCGGCGAGGAAGAGGGCTACAAAGAAGTTATGCGCCGCTTGCTTGGAGAGGACGTTGACGCATGAGTACAGCAAGTTATCTACCCGCCGATGAAAAACCGCGGGAAGAGTGCGGCATCTTCGGTATTTTTGACCGCGGCAACGTGGGCGACATAGCGGGCCCTTGCTACCAAGGGCTGTACGCGCTGCAACACCGGGGGCAAGAATCGTGCGGTATTGCGGTAAATAACAACGGCGCCATCAACAACCACCGCGACGTGGGGCTGGTTAACGACGTGTTTGATTTAGACACGCTGCGCTCCCTTGGCGAGGGGCAAATGGGCATTGGGCATGTGCGCTACCCCGTTAACGGCGCCAACAAACGCAGCAACGCCCAGCCGCTGAACATCAACCACATTAAAGGCAGCATGACGCTAGCGCACAACGGCAGTTTAACCAACGCCACCCAGCTGCGAGAAGCGCTGGAGCTTAAAGGCGCCATCTTTCAAACCACCGGCAACACCGAAGTGATTGCCTACACCATCACGCAAGAACGGCTGAAAACACCCAGCATTGAAAAAGCGGTGGAAAAGGCAATGCACCAGCTGGAAGGGGCGTATTCGCTGATTCTCATGTCGCCCCGTAAATTGATAGCGGTGCGCGACCCGCGCGGCTTTCGTCCGCTTTGCATGGGGCGCATCGACGACAGCGTCGTGTTCGCCAGCGAAAGCTGCGCCTTAGACGCCGTTGGCGCTACCTTTGTGCGCGATATCGAGCCGGGCGAAGTGGTGGTGGTAAGCCAAGAAAAAATCACCAGCTTTATTGCAGACATTCAAAAGCCCACCTCTTTTTGCGCCTTTGAGTACGTCTATTTTGCCCGCCCCGATTCAACCATTCACGGCACGTCGGTTCATATGGCGCGCATGCGGGCGGGGCAACAGCTGGTGAAAGAGCACCCCGTTGACGCCGACGTGGTGATTGGCGTGCCTGATTCCGGCATTGACGGCGCTATCGGCTATGCCGACGCCAGCGGTTTGCCGTACCGCATGGGTTTTTTGAAAAATAAATACATCGGGCGCACCTTTATAGAGCCAAGTGCCACCCAGCGGGAAAACCACCTGCGCATTAAGTTAAATCCTATTATTCCTACCGTTAAAGGCAAGCGGGTAGTTATGGTGGATGACTCCATTGTGCGGGGCACCACCGCTAAAAAGATTATTAAACTACTGCGTGAAGTGGGCGCCAAAGAAGTGCATATGCGGCTTACCTGCCCGCCTTTTTTGTACCCCTGCTTTTACGGTACCGACATTAATTCAAGCGACAATCTAATAGCGTACAACCACACCATTGAGGAGATTCGAGACATTATCGGCGCCGATTCGCTGGGTTATTTATCAATCGACAGCCTGCCGAAATTAGCGCCGGAATGCAAGCTGGGCTTGTGCGATGCCTGCTTTACCGGCAGCTATCCGGTGCCGGTGGAAGAAATGTCGCCCGCGCCCCGCTAAAACAACGCAAAAAGGTACGCCACAGACGCAAAGCAACGATGGAGGGTATCGATGAAAAAGAGCCACAGCGAAAGTTATAAAAACGCCGGGGTGGACATCAACGCCGGCTACCGCGCCGTAGAGCGTATACAGCAACACGTAAACCGCACCAAAATAGAGGGTGTGGTGGGCGGCTTGGGCGGCTTTTCCGGTTTGTTTGCCCCGCCGGTGAAGGGCATGCAGCAGCCGCTGCTTGTCTCCGCAACCGACGGCGTTGGCACCAAATTGAAACTTGCCTTTATTGAAGATAAGCACAACACCATCGGGCTGGACTGTGTGGCGATGTGCGTGAACGATATTATTTGCAGCGGCGCCAAACCGCTTTTCTTTTTGGATTACATCGCCTGCGGCAAAACAGTGCCGGCGCGCATTGAAGAGATTGTCTCCGGCGTTGCCGACGGGTGCGTGCAGGCGGGCTGCGCCTTAACCGGTGGTGAAACCGCCGAAATGCCCGGCTTTTATAAAGAAGATGAGTACGATTTAGCCGGCTTTGCCGTGGGGCTGGTTGATAAAGAAAACCTGATAGACAGCCGCGCCGTGCGTGAAGGCAACGTCGTCATCGGGCTGGAATCATCGGGGCTGCACTCCAACGGGTTTTCGCTGGTGCGCAAAATCTTTG
>CAYZSR010000002.1:33382-35817 GCA_964479715.1 uncultured Oscillospiraceae bacterium
CGACGACAACGCCGCCTTGAAAAAAATAAGCGGTGAATACATCGACGAGCTGGGCGAAACGCTGGGTGAAACGCTGTTGACCCCCACTACCATTTATGTGGCGCCCATTCTAGCGCTGCTGCAACAACTGCCGGTGCAAGCCATCAGCCACATTACCGGCGGCGGGCTGTATGAAAACATTCCTCGCATGTTGCCGCAGGGGCTGTCGGTACGGGTGGACGAAGACGCCCTGCCGAAACGTGCTATTTTTGAGGTGCTGGCGCACAAAGGCAACCTCAGCAAAGAAGAGATGTTCAGCACTTTTAACATGGGTGTCGGCATGTGCGTGGTGGTTAACGAAAGCGACGTTGACGACGCGCTGCACCACTTGCGCCGCGCGGGCAGCTCGCCCTTTGTTTTGGGCGATGTGGTGCCCGGTAAGGAGGGCGTGCTGCTGTGAAACGGGTGGCGGTCTTAGTGTCGGGCGGGGGCAGTAACTTGCAAGCGTTGCTGGACGCCGCCCGCTGTGGCGATTTATGCCATGGTGAAATAGCGTTGGTGGTTTCTTCCAAAGCCGACGCCAAAGCGTTGCAGCGTGCCCAGCGTGCTGACGTGCCCACGGTGGCACACTGCGCCGACGATTGCGACGGAAGCAAAGCGTACGACGAAAAACTGCTGGCGTTGCTGCAAGAAATGCAGATAGACATCGTGGTGCTGGCGGGCTTTTTGCCCATCGTCGGCCCGGCGGTGCTAGAGCGTTATAAAAACCGTATCATCAACGTGCACCCCAGCTTGCTGCCGGCGTTTGGCGGCAGTGGTTTTTACGGGCTTAAAGTGCACGAAGCGGCTTTGCAGCGGGGCGTGCAATACACCGGCGCCACGGTGCATTTGGTAAACGATGTGGTAGACGGCGGGCAGATATTGCTGCAACAGGTGGTGCCGGTTGAAAAAGGCGACACCGCCAAAACGCTGCAACAACGCGTGATGCAACAGGCGGAATGGGTGCTTTTACCCAAAGCGCTGAACATGCTTTGCGGCGGCGAATTTGACGAGCTTATCAACGCATTATAACGGAGGGGTCTTTATGGCGGTGCAAGATATTAAGGCGTTACTTTCTAAAAACAGTTACCCCGGGCGGGGCATTGTGCTGGGGCGCGGTGCCCACAGTGCCTATGTGGCGTACTTTATAATGGGGCGCAGTGAAAACTCGCGAAACCGTGTTTTTCTAAAGCAGGGCAATGCGGTGGCAACCCGTGCCGCCGATGAATCTAAAATGCAAGACCCCACCTTGGTTATTTACACGGCGGCACGGTGGTGGCAAAACCACTTTGCGGTAACCAACGGCGACCAAACCGACACGGTGCACAGCGCCATGCTTCAAGGGCAAACCTTTGAAGAGGCACTGCGCACCCGTACTTTTGAGCCGGACGCGCCCAACTACACGCCCCGTATTTCAGGGCTGCTCTCGCTGCAAGAAGGCGGCTGCCGATACGCCCTTTCCATCTTGAAAAGCGCAAATGGCAACCCCGCCTCAGCACAGCGCCAATTTTTTGAATACCCGCAGCCGCTGGCCGGTCAGGGGCATTTTATCCACACCTATCAGCATGACGGCGACCCGCTGCCAAGTTTTGCCGGTGAGCCGGTCTGCGTTGCCATTGAAGACGATATACACGCCTTCGGCGACGGGGTGTGGCAGGCGCTGGACACCCACAACAAAGTGTCTTTATTTGTGGCGTCGGTTCATTTTGAAACGCAGCAAACTGACATTAAACTGTACAACCAATACCACTTAATTTAAAACGCCAACCGCTTTCATTAAAGGGAGGACGAAATGGACGAGCTACAGCTGAAATACGGGTGCAACCCCAACCAGACACCGGCACGCCTAACTGTTGAGGACGGTGCGTTGCCATTAAAGGTGCTTAACGGCAACCCCGGCTACATAAACTTTTTAGACGCCCTTAACGGGTGGCAGTTGGTGAGTGAATTAAAAGCGGCGTGCCGTTTGCCGGCCGCGGCTTCTTTTAAGCACTTATCACCTGCCGGCGCCGCCATCGGCATACCGCTGAGTGACACGCTGCGCCGCATTTACTTTATAGAAGACGGCTTGGAGCTGTCGCCGCAAGCGGCGGCGTACGCCCGTGCCCGCGGTGCCGACCGTATGTCCAGCTATGGTGATTGGGTCGCCCTGTCCGACGTGTGCGATGCCGCCACCGCCAAGCTGTTACAGCACGAAGTAAGCGACGGCATTATTGCGCCGGGTTACACCGACGAAGCGCTCCCTATTCTTAAAAGCAAACGCAAAGGCGGCTACAACGTGGTGCAGATAGACGCCGCTTACCAGCCGCCAACGCTGGAACAGCGCTCGGTCTTTGGTATCACGTTTGAGCAAAAGCGCAACGACACTGTGATTGACGAAGCGTTGCTGAATGAATTGCCCACCGATAATAAAACGT
>CAYZSR010000002.1:35827-55019 GCA_964479715.1 uncultured Oscillospiraceae bacterium
TGACCGACGCCCAAAAGAGAGATTTGCTGGTGGCGTTGGTAACGCTGAAATACACCCAATCCAACTCGGTTTGCTACGCCAAAGACGGGCAAGCCATCGGGGTGGGGGCGGGGCAGCAAAGCCGTGTGCACTGCACCCGTTTGGCGGGCGACAAAGCTGATTTATGGCACCTTCGCCAACACCTGCAGGTGCTGGCGCTGGAGTTTGTAGAGGGGCTTTCCCGCGCCGAGCGAGACAACGCCATCGACGTTTATCTTTCACCCTACCCGGACGATGTGCTGAGTGACGACGCGTGGCCGTCCATTTTCAAAACCAAGCCGCAACCGCTGACCGCCCAGCAAAAAGAAGAGGCGCTGGCAGAAATAACCGATGTGGCGCTTGGCAGCGACGCCTTTTTCCCGTTTGGGGACAACATTGAACGGGCGCACAAAAGCGGCGTAACCAGCATTGCGCAGCCGGGTGGCTCCATCCGTGACGACCACGTGATTGACAGCTGCAACCGCTACGGCATTGCCATGGCGTTTACGCACAGCCGTTTGTTTCATCATTAATACATATAAGGGGTAGGCATATAAATGAGAGTAGCAGTTTTGGGCGGCGGCGGGCGCGAGCATGCCGTCTGCCAACGCATTAAAGAAAGCCCGCTGTGCAGCGCGCTGTTTGCGGTGCCGGGCAACGCCGGTACGGCGCAGCTTGCCACCTGTTTAGCGGGCGACATAGAAGACGTTACCGCCACGGTGGCACTAATGCAACAGCACCGCATAGATTATGTGGTGGTAACGCCCGACAACCCGCTGGCGCTGGGTATGGTAGACGCTCTAGAGGCGGCGGGCATTGCGTCGTTCGGGCCGCACGCCAAAGCGGCGGAGATAGAATCCAGCAAGGTGTTTGCCAATCGTTTGATGAAGGAGAATGGTATCCCTACGTCGGACTATTTGGTCTTTGACGACAGCGCCGAAGCCAAGGCGCACATTTTGCAAAACAAACACTACCCCATGGTGATAAAAGCCGACGGGTTGGCGCGGGGTAAAGGCGCCATGATTTGCGAAACGGAAAAAGAGGCGCTGGACGCCGTAACCGACATTATGGACGCACGCATTTTTGGGCAAAGCGGCAACCGCATTGTGGTGGAAGAGTTTTTAACCGGCCCCGAAGTGAGCGTTCTTTCTTTTTGCGACGGTGAAACGCTGGTGCCGATGATTTCCAGCATGGACCACAAGCGCATTTATGATGGCGACGAAGGGCCCAACACCGGCGGCATGGGGGCGGTGGCACCCAACCCCTATTACACGGAAGCGATACAGCGCCAGTGTGAAGAAGAAATTTTTCTACCCACCGTTGAAGCGATGCGCGCCGCGGGGCGCCCCTTTAAGGGCTGCCTTTACTTTGGGCTGATGTTAACACCGCAAGGCCCTAAAGTGATTGAATACAACGGCCGCCTCGGCGACCCTGAAGCGCAGGCTGTTTTGCCGCTGATGGAAGGCGATTTGCTGGAGATTATGCTCGCCTGCACCAACGGCACCCTCTCGCCAAAGCTGGTGCGCTGGAAAGACGCCGCCTCGGCGTGTGTTGTGCTGGCAAGCGGCGGCTACCCCGCCGAAACCTTTGAAACAGGTTTTGAAATCAGCGGGCTGGACAGCGCCGCCAACGGCACCGATATTTACCTGTACCAAGGTGGCACCGCCGAAAAAGACGGCAAAACCGTTACGGCGGGCGGGCGGGTTGCCAGCGTGGTGGCGGTGGATAAAACGCTGCAACAGGCGGTGCAAAGTGTTTACAAACACCTTGCTGCCATTCGCTTCAGCGGCGCCTTTTACCGGCGCGACATCGGCAAGCAGGCGCTTGAAGTAACCGCCGGTGCCTAAAACGCACAACGCCTATAACCTACTTTTAACACCCGTTATCGATACTTTGCAAAGACCCACCAACGCAACGAGGAGAGTGCCATGGTTTTTCGCATTTATGTAGAAAAAGAGCCGTCTTATCAAACACAAAACCACTTTTTACATCACGAGTTAACGTCCTTTGTCGGCGTTGCTGCCATTCAGCGGGTGCGTGTGTTGCACCGCTACGATGTGGAAGGCGTCAGCCAAAGAGATTTTGACGACGCGGTGCCAATTGTTTTCAGCCAGCCCGGTGTTGACAGCGTTTACACCGCGCTGCCAGAAAGCGACGTGGCGATTAAAGTGCAGGCGCTGGCAGGGCAATTTGACCAGCGTGCCTACATGATGCGTCAGGGGCTGGAGTTAATGCACGGCGGCACCGATGTGGCGGTGCGCTGCGCCACCGTTTATTTGCTTGACGGCGACCTGTCGGAAAAAGATGTTGATACGATAAAAGGTTATCTTATCAACCCCGTTGAACGTGAGACGGCACCGAGCGAAAAGCCGCACACACTCAAGCGCAGCTACCCGCCGGCTAAACCGGTGGCGGTACTGGACGGCTTTAACGAAAGTGATGCCGCCGCGGTGGTGCAGCAATACGGTTTGGCGATGGACGCCGCCGACGTGGCGCTGTGCCAGCGCTATTTTGCGTCGCAACAACGCCAACCGACGCTGACCGAGCTGCGTATGCTGGACACCTACTGGAGTGACCACTGCCGCCACACCACCTTTAACACGTTGTTGCAAGAAATAACCATTGAAGACGCCGCCGTCCAGCAAAGCTACAACACTTATCTGCAACTGCGGGACGACGTTTATAAGGGCAAAAAGGAAAAACCCATCACGCTGATGGACATGGGCACCATCGGTGCCAAAGCGCTGAAACAGCAAGGCAAGTTGAAAAACCTTGACGAAAGTGAAGAGATTAACGCCTGCAGTGTACATATTGAAGTGGACAACGACGGCACCGATGAGCCGTGGCTGCTACTTTTTAAAAATGAAACGCACAACCACCCCACCGAGATAGAGCCTTTCGGCGGGGCGAGCACCTGCCTTGGCGGCGCCATACGTGACCCGCTTGCCAACCGCGGCTATGTGCACGCCGCCATGCGTGTTAGCGGGGCGGCAAACCCCCTGGCCCGTTTTAACAGCACACTGCCCGGCAAATTGCCGCAGCGCCAGCTGGTGCAAACGGCGGCGAAGGGGTACGCGTCTTACGGCAACCAAATAGGTGTTGCCAGCGCCGCCGTCAAAGAATTTTACCACCCCGGCTACGTGGCAAAACGCCTTGAAGCGGGGGCGGTGCTGGGCGCCGTTCCGCTGGAAAACGTGGTGCGGGAAACGCCGCAACCCGGCGATGTGGTGCTGCTGTTAGGCGGCAAGACAGGGCGCGATGGCATTGGCGGGGCGACCGGCTCTTCCAAAACCCACGAAGAAGAAAGCGCCGAAAGCTGCGCCGCCGAGGTGCAAAAAGGCAACGCCCCGTTGGAACGCAGTTTGCAGCGTCTTTTCCGCAACCCGGACGCCTGCCGTTTAATCCGCCGTTGCAACGACTTTGGCGCCGGCGGTGTGTCGGTCGCCATTGGTGAACTGGCAGACGGCGTGCACATCACCTTAGACAATGTGCCCACTAAATACAGCGGGCTGGACGGCACCGAGCTTGCCATCAGCGAAAGCCAAGAGCGCATGGCGGTGGTGATAGCGGCGGACGCGGTGGAGGCCTTTAAAACCTACACCGAGGCGGAGAATTTAACCGCCACCGCCGTGGCGATTATCACCGCTGAACCGCGGCTTGTTATTGATTGGCGGGGCGACACCATTGTCAACCTGGAGCGGGCGTTTTTAAACTCCAACGGCGCCGACAGAGAAGCGCACGCCGCCGTTGGCACGCCGTCTGAAAAAGCAACAGCAACGCCGCAGGGCGACACGTTGCAACGGCAGATGGAATGGCACTTGGGCGATTTGCGTTTTTGCGCGCAGCACGGGTTGGCGGCGGCGTTTGATGCCACCGCCGGCGGCGCTACCACGCTGATGCCCTTTGGCGGCAAATACCAGCAAAGCCCGGCGCAAAGCTTGGTAACCGAAATACCTGTATCAACCAAAACCACCACCTGCGCCGCTATGGCGTACGGGTTTGACCCCTTCTTAAGCGAAGCAAACCCCTACGAGGGCGGTAAAACCGCCGTTGTTAGCAGCGTGGCAAAATTGATTGCTTGCGGCTTTACCACCGATGAGATGTACCTGAGCTTTCAAGAATATTTTGAAGGCCTGCGGGACGAGCCATACCGCTGGGGCAAACCGGTGGCGGCGCTGCTGGGTGCGCTGCAAGCGCAGATGGACATCGGCGTGGCGGCGGTGGGCGGCAAAGACTCTATGTCGGGCAGTTTTGAAACGCTCGACGTGCCGCCAACACTTATTTCTTTCGCCGTCGCCAAAGGTTCCGCCAATAAGGTTATCAGTAACCACTTTGAGGCGCCGTTCAGCCGGCTGGTGTGGGTACGCCCCGAGGCGGGCAACGGCGTGACGGTAACGCCCTTTGCCAACACCGCAAAGCAGGTTGAACAATTGATTCAAAGCGGCGCGGTGTTGTCGGCGCGGGCTGTCGACGGCGGCGGGCTGGCGGAGACGCTGGTGCTGATGGGGCTGGGCAACCGCCTCGGCGTTGATGTAAGTGCCCCGCTAACCGAACAGGACTGGTTTGCGCCGGCGCACGGCTCCTTTGTGCTGGAGCTTGCCGAGCCGCAAGACATTGGCATAAAACTGGGGGAAACCACCACTGCCTACCACCTTAAAACCGACGGTGAAACGGTGGCGCTGGACGCGGTGGAAAAGGCGTACCACGCCACCTTACAGCCGGTTTATAAATCGGCATTAGCGGATGATAAAACCGACGCAGTAACCGCTACTGAGCCCCTTTCTTTTGACGGCGGCACCGCCCGCACGGCGGCGATTAAAACCGCCAAACCCACCGCCGTTATTCCCGTGGTAAGCGGCGTTAACAGTGAGTATGAACTAGCCAAAGCGCTGCGCCAAGCGGGGGCGGCGGTGCAAACCATCGGCATTAACCACCGCCAAACAAAGCACATTAACAGCGGCGTGCGCCAACTGGCGGCGGCGCTGGCAAACGGGCAGATGCTTATTATGCCGAGCGGTTTTTCCGCCACCGACGAAACGGAAAGCAGCGCGCGGCTTTTGGCGGCGCTCTTTACGCGCCCCGTTTTGCGCGAGGCGGTAGCGGTGCTGCTTGAAAAACAAGACGGATTAATACTGGGTCTCGGCAGCGGCTTTAACGCGCTGTTGCAACTGGGGCTTTTACCCGGCGATGAGGTGCAATTGGTGCGCAACGCCATTGGGCAGCACCAAAGCCGCTTGGTGCGCACGCAGGTATCGTCAACGCTAAGCCCGTGGTTTAGTGCCATGCAACCGGGCGATGTACACACCGTGCCCTTCAGCCACAGCGAGGCACGGCTTATCGCTGATGAGGCGGCACTGGATAAACTGCGCCAAAATGGGCAAATTGCCGCCCAGTATATTGATTTTGAAGGCCGCGCCACCACCGACGCCAAACACAACCCCGCCGGCAGTGCGCTGGCGATAGAAGCCCTTTCAAGCGCCGACGGGCGCGTTGTAGGCAAAGCTGCGCACAGCGAACGCCGCGGCGAAGGGCTGTATAAAAACGTTGCCGGCAATAAATTTCAGCCGCTGTTTGAAGGCGGCGTCGCTTACTTTACCTCTTAACCAACACCGAAACGGAGAGAACTCTATGCGTTACGACCGATACGTTTCACCGTTTGAAACGCGCTACGCCTCACAAGAAATGCAGCACCTTTTTTCAGACGAAAAAAAGTTCCGCACGTGGCGGCGGCTGTGGGTGGCGCTGGCAAAAGCCGAGCAAGAGCAGGGGCTTGCCATTACCGACGCCCAAATTGAAGCCCTGCAAAAACACCAAGATGACATCAACTATGCCGTTGCTGAAGAAAAAGAAAAAGCCATTCGCCACGACGTAATGAGCCATGTGTATGCATACGGCGAGCAGTGCCCCTCGGCAAAAGGCATCATTCATCTTGGTGCCACCAGCTGCTATGTAACCGATAACACCGACGTTATCATTATGCGGGAGGGGTTGCAGCTATTGCAGCGCAAACTGCTGAGTGTGCTGGATTTGCTGGCGGCGTTTGCCGACCGTTACAAAGCCATGCCGGCGCTTGCTTACACCCATTTGCAGCCGGCGCAGTTAACCACCGTGGGCAAACGCGCCACGCTGTGGATGTACGATTTTTTGCTGGATTATAAAGAGATTGAGCACCGCCTTGAAAGTTTGGCGCTGCTGGGCAGCAAAGGCACCACCGGCACACAGGCAAGCTTTATGGCGCTGTTTGACGGCGACGAAACCAAGGTGCAACAGCTGGAACAATCCATTGCACGGCAGATGGGCTTTGAGACGGTGGTGCCCGTTTCGGGGCAGACGTACACCCGCAAGGTGGATTATTTTATTCTTTCAAGCCTGTCGGGTTTGGCGCAAAGCGCCGCTAAATTTGCCAACGACATGCGGCTTTTGCAAAATTTCAAAGAGATGGAAGAGCCCTTTGAAAAAACGCAGGTCGGCTCCTCCGCCATGCCCTATAAGCGCAACCCCATGCGGTGCGAGCGCATTAATGCGCTCGCGCGCTATCTGGTAGCCGACGCATTAAACCCCGCGATGACCGCTTCCACCCAGTGGTTTGAGCGCACACTGGACGACAGCGCCAACAAGCGTATCGCCATGGCGGAAGGGTTTTTGGCCGCCGATTCTATTTTGAATTTACTGCTTAACGTCTGTGACGGTTTGGTGGTTTACCCCCATGTGGTGGCGGCACGCGTTGCCGCCGAGCTGCCCTTTATGGCGACGGAAAATATTATGATGCGTGCCGTTAACGCCGGCGGCGACCGCCAGCAACTGCACGAGCGGCTGCGCCGTCACTCCCACGCCGCCACATTGCAGGTTAAAGAACACGGCGCCGCGAACGATTTAATTGAGCGCATTGCCGAAGACGATGCCTTCGGGCTGAGCCTTGCGACGTTGCAAGATTTGTTAAATCCCACCGATTATATCGGGCGGGCGCCGCAACAGGTGGACGCCTTTTTAGCGGATGAAATCACGCCGCTGCTGCACGCCAACCGGCAGGCGCTGGGTGAGCGCGCCCGCATTAACGTATAACAAGTGTGATAATAGTATAGAAAAGCGCCCGTCACGGCAATGTGACGGGCGCTTGCTATTTTTATAGGTAAAAAAATGGTGGGGTGGCTTAACCGTGCCGCTCCGGCAGCGGTACCAGCGCCCCTTGCTCTTCGAGCGCTTCAACGGAAAGCCCGCTCATATGGGCGATGTATTCTTCCAGCGTAGCTATTTCCAAAGCCTGCATGTGGCGGGCGTGGTTGGCGCCAACAAAACGGTAGTGCCATGGCTCCCACGCAATGTGGGTAACGGCGGTGCCGTCTTGCGGGTAGCGGTAGATAAAGCCGTACGTCGTACCGTTTTGCTGCAACCAGTTGTAGCCGGCGGTGCCGGCAAAACTTTCATGCACAAAGCCAATGTCCACCGCCAGCCCCGCTTCGTGCTCGCTGGTGCCAGGAATAGCGTAGTACAGCTCGGTATTATGCACCGCTTCGCTGGCGTTCGCGCCACCGTTTTGGTTGCGGCTTACGCCGTCGGCAAAGTTTTGCGTCTGATAATCGGCGGAGCGATAGCCGGATACCGGTGTCAGCTCAACGCCGTCCTCAGCGGCGGCTTGCTGCATTGCTAAAAAGGCGTCTGCCGCCTGTGTTTGCAGCCGCTCGCCGCCGCCGATGTCTTTTAAATCGTCGGCGACGTCGGCGTATACTTTTTTGGGCAGCGGGTAATAGCGGTTGTAGAGCGGCGGCAAGCCCGCTACGTCATAGGGGCCGTCGGCGCTGGGCGATGCCGGCAGTTGCGACGTGACTGGCACCGACGTTACATCGGCGGATTTATGAATATAAATATAGTCGTTTTTAACACCATAAAAAATAAGCCCTGCTAACACGGCAAGCGTAAGTATAGCAAAGCTGCCGGCTAGTATAGCGCTTTTGTCAAAACGTCTTTTTTTAGCCGGTTTGGTTGGTTTATTCAGTTGGTTGCTGTGGTTAATCAACGTGCCTTTCCCCTCAATGGCGTGGTGCGTCGGCGCTGTTATGAAAGCCGGTTTACCAACCAATCGCCATCTTCGTTTATCAGCTCAACGGTGCGGGTGCTGGTACCGATTTCGCTGTCGTTTTCACTGCCGGTGCGCGGCCAGTACAAAAACTCAAAAGTGGCTTTAAAGGTAATGGTGTCGCCAGATTTTATCGTGTTCGGATCGCATTGCGCGTCTCTAAAAGAGAAGAGATTGCTTTTGTTACCCTCGGTGCCGATGGCGGCAGGTAGCCGTTTGGTGTTGCCGCTGCTGGATAATTTGATGAGCGATGCGTCTTGTTTGTTGACACACTCTAAGAATGATTCGTAATATTCGCCGATAATAACGTCAATTTCCTGCGCTGACAATGTATCGCCGGACGCTTCACCGGTGGGTGAATAGTTGCCGAATGAAAGCGACGTTTGCTCGGGGTCGTTAAAGGTGACGGAAGCGCCAAGCTTTTCGCCGCCTTCAACAATAACGATGGCAATTTCACTGCCCAGCTTAACTTGCGGCAGTTGCACCACGCCGCCCGCCGGCTTTTGCTCCACTTCGGCGCCGTTTATCGAGATAACGCCGTCGTCGGAAAGGCAGTTGTCAATCGATAAATCATACACATCGTCAACGGTCAGCGTGTTGGGCTCCGGTGTGTTAAAAGCGGTAACGGTAAACTCTTCACCGACCACGTTGTTCGGCCCAATAATTTGGGCGGTGTATCGGCCCGGCATAAAGTTTTCAAGCAGCAAGCCACCATCGTCCTGCAGCTCGCCGGTGTATTCCATACCGTTCAGCCGCAAATGGGTGCCTTGTTGTGCGTCGGGCAGCAACAAATCAACCACCGTTATCTCAATTTCGTGCCGTTTAACAAATAAAAAGAGCGGCTCGCTGTTTATGTCCAGTGCAGGGTAAGCGGATGCTTCAGCCTCGCCTTTCAGTTTGGCGGTTAAATCTTTTTTCAAGCTCTCGCGGTCGGCCTCGTCGGCAAAGGCGTCGCAGAGCGGCTTCCAATCATCGCCGCTGGCGTCAACGCCGTGGGTCATCTTTTCAAGGGTGGCGTAGTCGCTTTGTTCAAGCGCCGCGTTAAAGTTGTCTATCGCTTTGCCGGGGCGATTAATAAAATAAAGCACACCGGTAATAACGGCCAGCGTCAGCACCGCAAAAAGAGCCACCAGCAATATGATGATGCCGGCTTTTTTGCCGCCGCTTTTTTTGGTTTTGGTGCGGCGGGCGGGCGCTTCGTACGCGGCTTGATCGGGCGCGCGATATTGAATGGTCGGCGCGTTGGAAGATTCTTGCTTGGCCGACGGCTGTATATTCATCTGCTGGGTGGGGGCGTTGTCGCGGCTGTAACCGTTTGTCGGTTGCGGCGGCGCTTGATAGACGGGCGTTTGCGGCTCGCTGTATATTTCCTGCTGGATGCTCTGCGGGCCGGTGTCGTCGGCTTTGTAAAGCTGTCTTTCGGCAGGGGGCTCGGTGCTTTCCGCCTCGGGGAACAGCTCTTTGCCGGAGTACAGCTCCCGCCCGGAGAAAATCTCTCTCGGCGCTGGTTGCTGTGCCGCCGGCTCACTTGGTGCCGCCGGTTTTTCAGCGGCTGCGTCGTCAAAAAGGCCGCCGTCTTTTGGCTCGGGTGCCTCAACGTCGTCAAGATACCGTTTGCCGAATATTTCAAACTCGCTAAAATCACTGGCCGATTTGCGGCCCGGCGCCACCGGCTCCGCCGGTTTGCCAATGTTTTTTGACGGGGCAGCTGGGCGCTCTAGGGGTGGTGTCAGCGGTTTTTCGTCGTCGGAAAATTGAAAAGAGCTTTTCGCCGGCGGCGTTGTCGCCCGTGTGGGGCGGGGCGAAGCCGGTTGGTGGCGCGGCTGCCAGCGGGTGCCGCCACTTTCTTGCCTCGGTGTGCGGGGCGCCGGCGCTTCACGGCGTTCGGGCGCGGGGGGGGAGGGCGAAGCCGGTTGCTGATTGCCGCTAAAGAAAGGGGAGTCAAACCCATCGCCCACACCCAGGTTGCTCGGCGGGGTGCCTTTGGGCGCGGCGTCGGCGGCGGTACCCATGCCGGCAAACAGCTCGTCGGTTTGCTGCGACGGCATTTTTTGGCTTATCGGGCGCCCCGAAAAACCGGGCCGCCTGTCCGGCTCGGATGGTGCCGCCGTGGGTGTGTGCGGGCGGGTGAACGATGCTGAGGGTGGTGTTGCCGTATCGGCCTGAGTGGGCAGTTTGTGCCCACAATTTGCGCAAAACTGCGCCTTGTCATTTTCAACCTTTGCACCGCAATTTTCACAATGTAGCAAAAGATCGCCTCCTACAACGCAGAGAAAAGCCAGCCGCGCTGTTTTGTTATTTCAATTATATGCGTCACTAAATAGGGCCAAAGCCCACAGTATATGCAACATTATATTATTTTTAAGACGATAGGTCAACGAAAAGGGGCGAGAAGCCGCAAAAAGCCGCTAAAAGACCGTATTGACGCAGAAAAGAAGTAAAAACTTAGTGCCGCCACGCGCGCCTGTCATTATATAGGTTATAATAGTGCCGGCGCCTTTTAATGCACAGCTTTTTGGCGTTTTCACCAAAGAAAAGGTGAAAAACACAGCTTATTCACACAAGGTTCACCGCAATATTCGCAAACAAAACAATTGCTTGTTGAATAGCGCATGGATCTATGTTATTATTTACAACAAGTATTTTGTTAACTGCAAAATACGCCCGTGAGTGATTTCACTAAAGAACTATGAGGAGGTTCTACTAAATGAAAAGAGTTATAGCATTGTTGTTTGCGCTTGTTTTGGTTTTTAGCTTTGTTGGCTGCCGCGGCGCAGACGCACCCGCCTCAGGAGCTGGCTCCCTTGCAGGGGGAACTTCCGGCGGCGATTACAAAATCGGTATTGTAACAGGTACCGTATCGCAGGGCGAAGAAGAATTCCAAGCCGCCCAAAGAATGATTGAGGTGTATGGTTCAGACACCATTATCACCGCAACCTATCCCGACAAATTTAACGACGAAGTTGAAACCACCATTGCACAAGTGGTAAGCCTGGCTGACGCCGGCGCCGAAGCTATTGTATTTATACAAGCGGTTCCCGGTGCCATTGCCGCCATTGAAAAAACACGTGAAGCACACCCTGATACTTTGTTTATCACCGGTGTTGTTGCAGAACCCCCACGTGAAATGGCCGCTGTTGCCGACATTGCCATGCAAGTTGACGAAATTGGTATGGGCACCACCGTTATTGAGCAAGCTAAAGAACAAGGTGCTACCACATTTGTTCACTATTCTTTCCCCCGTCACCTTGGTTATGAAACGATAGCCAAACGTGCCGAGCTGTTTAAAGAAAACTGTGAAAAGAACGACATTACCTACGTTGAAGCCACCGCACCGGACCCAACGGGCGACGCTGGTGTACCGGGCGCGCAACAATTTATTCTTGAAGACGTACCAAGAAAAGTTGACGAATATGGCGCGGACACAGCGTTCTTCTCAACCAACTGTGCCATGCAAGAGCCACTTATCCGCTCGGTTCTTGAATACAAAGCCATTTTCCCGCAACAGTGCTGCCCCTCGCCTTACCATGGTTACCCTGCCGCTTTGAACATTGAAACGGAAGGCCACGAAGGCGACGTTCAGTACATCTTAGACCAAATTGGCGAAAAAGTTAAAGAAGGCGGCAACGCCGGTCGCATGTCCACCTGGCCACTGCCGGTTAACATGCTGATTGTTGAAGCTGGTGTTGACTACGCCATTAAATTCTGTGAAGGCTCATTGTCCGGCCGTCTTGATGACGAAGCCGTTCGCGACTCGATCCACAAAGTAGCGCAAGAGTACAATGCGGTTGAAGCAGTTTCACTTTACGCTGATGACGAAGGTGAAGTAGACAACTTCTATATGATTCTGTGTGACTATTACGACTTTTAATTAGTAATGAAAAAAGCCGCCGGATTGATGTACTTTCCGGCGGCTTTATTCACTTTAACAAGTGAAATAACAATTCCTTAGGGGGCGAAAAGGGTGGATGAGAATTATGTGTTGCAGATGCAAAACATCTCCAAACAATATGACGGAAACCCGGTTTTAACAGATGTGTCCTTGTCGGTTAAACCCGGCGAAATTTACGCCTTAATTGGCGAAAACGGCGCCGGCAAATCGACATTGATGAACATTTTATTCGGCATGAGTGTTATTGCCGAAACAGGCGGTTACGGCGGTCAACTTATGATTGACGGCGAACCGTGCAAGTTTGAATGCCCATCCGATGCGATGGACGCCGGCATCGGCATGGTACACCAAGAGTTTATGCTTATCCCCGGTTTTACCGTGGCAGAAAACATAAAACTAGCGCGCGAGCCGTCTAAACCGACGATGCTTAGCCGCGTATTTGGCGAACAACTGGAACCAATTGACCGTGAAAAAATGAACAGCGATTCAAGAGAGGCGCTGGCAACCATCGGCATGGACCTTGACGAAGAAACATTGGTTGAAGGCATGCCGGTAGGCTACATGCAATTTATTGAAATTGCCCGTGAAATTGACAAAACCAACGTAAAATTGCTGGTGTTTGACGAGCCGACCGCCGTGCTGGCGGAAAGTGAGGCAAGCCGGCTGTTAGAGGTTATGCAAAAAATTGCCGCCAAAGGCATTGCAATTATTTTCATAACGCACCGGCTGGATGAGGTTATGCAGGTGGCTGAAGACATGACGGTCTTACGGGACGGGCATGTGGTGGCCAGCAAACCCATTGCCGATACCAACGTTGTTGAAATAGCCGAGCTGATGGTCGGGCGAAAAGTTGAAACGGTAAAAACTGATGAAACGGCAAAAGCGCACATTAATTACGACCACGTTGTTTTAAAAGTACGTGACCTTTGTGTGGATATGCCGGGTGAAACGGTTAAAGGCATTGATTTTGACGTGCACGAGGGTGAGATATTCGGCATTGGCGGCTTGGCCGGCCAAGGTAAAATTGGTATACCAAACGGCATTCGCGGCCTTTTCCCCACCACCGGACAGGTTGAAATTTTTGACAACGCCGTCAACTTTGACAAGTTGGGCGACGCGCTGGAAAAAGGCGCCGCCTTTGTGTCTGAAGACCGGCGCGGCGTAGGGCTTTTGCTTGACGAAAGCATTGAGCATAACATTATGTTTAACGCCATGGTTACCAACAAAGAATACCTTAGCAACCTTGGCTTTACACGGCTTTTAAACGTGCGCAAAATGCGCCGCCACGCCCGCGATATGATGGATATTTTAGATATTCGCGCCACCGGGCCGCACCAAAAAGTGGCAAGCCTGTCGGGCGGTAACCAGCAGAAAGTGTGCCTTGCCGGCGCGCTGACGTTAAAACCCAAATTGCTGGTTATTTCCGAACCGACACGCGGCATAGACATTGGCGCCAAAAACTTGATTATGGAGTATTTGGTCAAGCTGCGTGAAGAGCAAAACCTGACCATTGTCATGGTTTCAAGTGAATTGGTTGAGCTGCGTAGCGTTTGCGACCGCATTGCCATCGTTTCTGACGGCGTTATCTCCGACATACTGGAGCCTGACGCATCCGACGCGGCGTACGGTTTGGCAATGAGCGCAGTAAGCAAGAAGGAGGTCTCATAACCATGGCAAACACACTTAAAAGAGCGTATAAAGGTATTGGGCTTCCACGCATTATTATTTTCACCTTCTTTATGGTGCTACTCATTGCCGCCGGCACCCTAGGCATGAACCTGCCGGTGCTGATGGGCGATATTTTACGCCGCTGGGGCATGTACGGCATTTTGGTGCTGGCGATGGTGCCGGGCATTCAATCGGGCATCGGTCCCAACTTCGGCGTTACCATTGGTATTGTCGGCGGGCTACTTGGCGCGCTGATTTCCATTGAGCTGCGCCACGCCGGCTACTTTGACAGCTTGGCGGGCAACCCCACCATGGACGCTTTGGTGGGCGCGCTGGTAGCGATTATTTTAGCGATTATCATTTCAAGCATTTTTGGCTTTTTATATGGGTTGCTGCTCAACCGCGTTAAAGGTAGCGAGATGACCGTTTCCACCTATGTCGGTTTCTCGATGGTTGCCTTTATGAACATTATGTGGTTGCTGCTTCCCTTTAAAAGCCCCACCTCCATTTGGCCGCTTGGCGGCGAAGGCTTGCGCAACACCATCAGCCTGGAGGCGGATTTCAGCAATATATTTAACGACTTTTTAGGGTTCCATATCGGCGACATGTACGTTCCCACCGGTTTGTTGCTGCTGTTCTTTTTCTTTTGTTTCTTAATGTGGGTGTTTGCCAAAAGCCGCAAAGGCATGATGATGACGGCGGCGGGCTCCAACCCCATTTACGCACGGGCGGCGGGCATTAATGTTGACCGTATGCGCCTTTTAGGTACCACCATTTCCACCGCACTGGGCGGGGTGGGCATTGTGGCGTACGCGCAAAGCTTCGGCTTTTTGCAAATGTACAACGCGCCGCAAATGATGGGCTTCTCTTGCGTTGCCTCGGTTCTTATCGGCGGCGCCACCATCTATAAAGCACGCATTACCCATGTGTTGCTGGGTACCTTTTTATTCCAAGGCATATTAGCGGTTGCGCTGCCGGTGGCCAATAATATTTTACCGGAAGGCAACCTGTCAGAGATGTTGCGTATTATCATTTCCAACGGTATTATTCTTTATGCCCTAAGCAGAACGAAGGAGGATGCATAATGAAAAATCCACTTAGAAAACAAGCGAGTGACTTTATCTTCCGCAACAACGTAGCCATTTTGTTTATTGCGCTATGTACCTTCTTCTACTTCACATCGGGCACCGACCTTAACTTTTTATTGCCGGAGCTTTTCACCCGCATCGGGCGCAACACCTTTTTGGTGCTCAGCCTGCTTATTCCCGTTGTGGCGGGTATCGGGCTTAACTTCGGTATTGTCATCGGCGCCATCGCCGCCCAAATAGCTATCTTCTTAACGGTGCTATGGGGCTTTAAAGGCTTTGCCGGCTTGATGCTGTGCGTGGTTATTTGCACGCCGCTGGCCATCTTTTTTGGCTGGCTTATCGGTAAATTGTTCAACAGCATGAAAGGCGCTGAGATGATTGGCGGCTTGGTTGCCGGTTATTTCTCAGACGGTTTGTACCAATTTTTATTCCTTTTTGTGATGGGCGGTATTATTCCCATCAGCAACAAAAAATTGATGATTTCAACCGGTATCGGCGTGCAAAACACCATTACGCTGAGTGACAACATCAAGTACGCCCTTGACGACGTGCCGATGATACAAATTATCGACGTGGCGTTTTGGGTGGCGTTGGCGGTTATCGCCATTCGGTTTATAATCCGCCTTGTTAAAAAACAAGATTTACAAATTAAACGCAGCGTTGTGGCGCTCGTTGCCACCGGCGCTGTGTATGGGCTGACCTTTGTGCCGCCCATCACCAAGTTTTTATCCACCACCCGGTTAATTTTACTTGACGCCATCGTCATCGGCGTGGTGGGCACCATTGTTTACGCGGTGGTTGGCATTATCAATAAAAAAGCGGTGAAAAAAGAAGCGGGCGCACCAAAACGTGAGATCGGCTTTATCGTTATCAGCCTGCTGATTTACGCCGCCACTTACATTCCGGTGCTTGAAGAAGCGTTGCTGCTGGTACGTATACCGGTGCTGACCTTCCTTTGCATCGGCGCGCTCTGCCTGTTTATCCCGTGGTTTATCAACACACGGCTGGGGCAAAATATGCGCACCGTCGGGCACAGCCGCGACGTGGCAAACTCCGCCGGTATCGACGTTGACAGAACGCGCATTATCGCAATGATTATGTCAACGGTGCTGGCGTCTTACGGGCAGCTTATCTCGCTGCAAAACATCGGCACCATGGCCACTTATGGCTCACACAACCAAGTGGGGCTGTACGCCATTGCCGCCTTGTTGGTTGGCGGTGCCTCGGTGCACCGCGCCAGCGTTAAGCAGGCCATTGTCGGTATCATTTTGTTCCACACGTTATTTATTCTTTCGCCGCTGGCTGGTAAAACACTGTTTGGCAACGCCCAAATTGGTGAATACTTCCGCGTCTTTGTCGCCTACGGCGTTATCGCTGTGGCACTGGCGCTGCACGCCTGGCAAACCAACGTGCAAAAGCAAAGGGCAACTGAATGACGTAAGTTTATACATTTTAACCGCCGTCTTTGAAAAAAAACGGCGGTTTTATTATTTAACGATATATCGAAACAAAAAGTATATTTATCACCTTTTGTCTATAATATTTATAGACAATGTGGGTCAAATTGGCTGACATTTAAATGTATAGTGAGTAGCATAGAATATATACCTGCCTAGCAATAACCAGCCATAATGTACCAATACCACTAAGGGGATTGCAAAACAGCGTGTGGCACAAAGATGTGTTTTTATACATTTATGGGTAAATGTTATACATATTTGCCACGCAACAAGCAAAAAGGGTGTGAGTGTCATTTGGTTAGGAAGAAATTACTTGTTGTAGACGACGTTGAAATTAACCGCATTATCTTGGTTAACTTATTTCAAGGTCATTTTGACATGATGGAGGCTGAAAACGGGCGCATTGCGCTGGAATTAATTGAAAAACATCAACACGAGCTGGGTCTTATTCTGCTTGATTTAATGATGCCGGAAGTAGACGGGCTGGAAGTGTTGAAACACCTTAACAAATCGGGGCTGATAAACAGCCTGCCGGTTATTTTGATGACGGGTGAAGAAGACGACGAAAAAGCACTGGAAGGTTATGGGCTGGGCATATCAGATTTAATACACAAACCATTTAAGTCGGACATTATTTTTAGGCGTGTGCACAACGTGTTTGATTTATACACCTATAAAAACAGCTTGGAGTATCAGCTGGAGCAGCAAAAAACCAAGCTGCAACAACAAGCGGCAAAACTGCGGCAAAACAACCAGTTTTTAATTGACGCGTTGTCCACCACAATAGAGTTTAGAAGCTTTGAAACGGGCGAGCACATTAAAAACATCCGCGTGATGATTCAAACGTTGTTGGAGGAAACACGCAGCTTTTACCCCATCGATGAAGCGGAAATTGAAACCATTGCCAACGCCTCGGTATTGCATGACATCGGTAAAATAGCGATACCCGACAAAGTCCTTTTGAAGCCGGGGCCGCTTACGAAATCAGAGTTTCAAGTGATGAAAACCCACCCGATGCGCGGTGTTGAAATACTGGAAAATCTGGATTATTTTGACGACCGTGAATACTACGATTATTGCTATGAGATTTGTCGCCACCACCACGAGCGGTGGGATGGCAACGGTTACCCCGACGGGCTGAAGGGCGACCAAATCTCTATGCCGGCGCAGGTGGCGTCCATTGCCGACGTGTACGACGCGTTAACCAGCCACCGGGTGTATAAAGAGGCTTACAGCCCCGATTACGCCGCCCAAATGATTTTAAGCGGCGAATGCGGTGTCTTTAGCCCCAAGCTGCTGCAAAGCTTTGAAAACGTGCGCCCCAAGATGAAAGAAATTGCTGAAAGTAAGCCTGACAACAATATCCGCCGGGAAGACAGCTACCTTGATACCAACTATTTAAGCTGATTAAACGGCGGCTAAAACAACAAAAAACGGCACCGATGGGTTTGCCCATCGGTGCCGTTTTAATACGCCTGTACGGCGTTTAAGTTACGATTGTTCCAGCTGGGGTATCAGCTGTTTCACGGCGTTGAGGGTGTCTTTATACACCGCTGCAAACGCGCTGTAGGTTTCAGCGGTGTAGCCGCCCTCATTTTTAAGTTCTGCCTGCAACTGTTCAGTCATGCTTGATAAAGCATTCATGCCAAGGTTTGCCGTCATGCCTTTAATGGCGTGGGCGGTGTTGCAAGCCGGTTTTAAGTCTTTCATCTCGATACGTTCTTTCAGCTTTTCAAATTCATCGCTGGTTTCAAAAAGCTTTAACATACGGATGTATACACTTTTTTTGCCTTGCACCCGGGCGATGCCGCTTTCATAGTCTAAAAGCTTTTTTTCTTCCAACGCCGCTTTAGAATCTGCCATTCGGATACCTCTTTCGTTTCGCCATAGACAGTGTGTAGTACGCTGTTATGAAGTGTTATTCCTTCTTTGTGGGGTCGCATTAAAGACCAAACCATAGAACACTAATCCTATAGGGTATTATAGCATATTTTACAAGAATAATCATGGTTTGCAGCGGCAAACTCACAATTTTTACAATTTGTAACTTTTAGGACAAATGGCGCTCTTATAAATTTAGCCACCCACCAGCTGATTTGCAAAAAAACCGCTGTTTTAATTGAAGGCCGGGGGTGTGCCATAAGATGTGACGATGCTGTGTAAAGGCGGTGTTTACTTGCCACTAATGTGGTTTTATGAGATAATAAATTACTTACTTAAGACAGTTATAGGAAACGCTTAATAAAAGGCAGAAGTTGTAAATATTGCTGGAGGTGGGCAGGTGGAGCTGTTAAAACAGCGCATTTTGCAAGAGGGAAAGGTTTTGCCGGGGCACATCATTAAGGTGGACGGTTTTTTGAACCACCGCGTCGATACCGATTTGGCGCGCGCCATGGCAAAAGAGTTTAAAAAGCATTTTGATTTAACCGGCATTACGGCGGTGCTGACCATTGAGGCATCGGGTTTGCCGCTGGCAACGGTGTGCGCCGAAGAATATGGCGTGCCGATGATTTTTGCCAAAAAAGCGAAAAGTGACAACATTGAAGGTGGCTTATACCAAAGCGACATTTACTCCTACACCTATAAAAAGAAAGAAACGCTGCTGCTAAGCAGCCAATGGCTGACCGACACCGATAAGGTGCTGGTGGTGGATGACTTTTTAGCCAACGGCGAAGCCATGCGCGGCATGATAGATATCATCACCCAGTCCGGCGCCGAGCTTATCGGCATCGGCGTGGCGGTGGAAAAGGGCTTTCAAGGCGGCGGCGACCGATTGCGTGCTCAAGACGTCAACTTGCACAGCCTTGCCATCATAGACAAAGCCGACCAAGACGGCATCGTCTTCAGAAAGGGAGAATAACGTGCATAAAGCTCGTGTCTGGCTGTTTGGTGACGACGTCGACACCGACCAAATCATCGCCAGCCAATACTTAATTTTACCCAGCGTAGAAGAAATGAAAGCGCACGCCTTTGAAACGCTAAGCCCCGGTTT
>CAYZSR010000002.1:55029-55673 GCA_964479715.1 uncultured Oscillospiraceae bacterium
GTTTTGCAGGGGCGGTTGAGGCGGGCGACGTGGTGGTGGCGGGGCGCAACTTCGGTTGCGGCTCGTCACGAGAGCAGGCGCCGGCGGTGCTTAAAGCCGTTGGCGTTAAAGCGGTGGTGGCGCAGTCTTTTGCGCGCATCTTTTACCGCAACGCCATCAACATCGGCTTGCCGGTGCTGATAAGCGAAGACGCCGCCAAACACCTTAAAAACCATGACACCATTCAGCTGGATACCGCCGCCGGTGTTATTCAGCACCAAGACGCCCACTGGCAAACCACCAAACTGCCGCAGCACATGCAAGACATTGTGGCGGCGGGCGGTTTGCTTAACCATTTAAACAGCGAGGAAGTGCCGCCATGCCGATGACGATGGGAGAAAAGATACTGGCTGCCGCCGCCGGCAAAGACACGGTGCGCCCCGGTGAAATACACACCTTACAGCCCGATTGGCTGATGAGCAACGACGGAACGACGCACCTGACCATTGATATGTACGAGACGGAGGTTGAAAACCCCCGCTTGCATGACCCTGACAAGCTGGTTTTTGTGATTGACCACAACTCGCCGGCGGACAGTGCAAAAACCGCCGAAGCGCATTTGAAGATGCGTGGTTTTGCCAAAGAGAACGGCATTACCTTTTATG
>CAYZSR010000003.1:0-42475 GCA_964479715.1 uncultured Oscillospiraceae bacterium
TGCCGCTTGCAGGCTAACGTTGGCGGGAATGGGGAAAACGGCGTTGGCGGGTACGGTGATGTACTCGGCAAAGGCGCCGTCCAGATAGGTGCCTACCCCTTTCATATCGTCACAAAAGTGGGGGTTGCCCTCGGTGCAGGCGTCGCAATAACCACAGGAATAGTTAACGTCGGCGCTAACGCGATCGCCGGCTTTTACGTGGGTAACACCGTCGCCCACCTTTTCAACGTGTCCGGAAAACTCATGCCCTAAAATTTTAGGCGGAACCACTTCCATCGAACCTTTATGCCCGTGAAAAATTTGAACGTCGGTGCCGCAAATACCGCAATAGGCTACTTTTATAAGCACTTCGCCCGCTTGGGGTTTTTGTACATCGACCTTTTCAACAACCAACTGACCTTTTTCATGATATCTAGCAGCTTTCATTATAAGCCTCCCGAAATGATTGTTTATGATTGTTTAACAAATTATTTGATTTATTGTGCTTGTATATAGCATTAAACACAATAGTTGTCAATAAATCGGTGGTTCTTTTTCAATTTTCGTCATTTCAAACAGCTTTTTCGAATTTTTTTGATTTAATGGCACAAAAAAATAAATTGTTTGACTTTTTTTGATTTCGCCTGTATTATAAGAACCAATATAACAGCTACGAGCGATAATGGGCTATGTAACGGGGTGACGTATTGAACGCCAGCGAACGGGAACGACTTATATTAGATTATTTAGCAAAAAATGAAACAGCCACCACCAAAACGCTAAAAGAGGTGACCGGTGTCTCTATTGCCACCGTGCGGCGTGACTTAAACACGATGAGCGACAGAGGGTTGCTTATTAAAAACCACGGCGGCGCTGAGGCGATGGAGGAAACGGCCTCTATTGGCGATTACAGCGCTCTTTCCGACGCTGACCCGCACATTGATAAAAAGGACGAAATTGCCACCCGTGCCGCCCAGCTGGTAAAACCGGGCGACACCATCTTTCTGGGTGCCGGTAAAACCTGTTCTTTGCTGGCGCGTTATATAAAAGATATACCTAATATACGGGTGGTCACCACCAGCATTAACGCCGTTATTGAATTGACCGTTTCAGACTCTGCTTCTATTTTATTGCTTGGTGGCGACATTTACGTCGGCAGCAATTACATAGAAACGCTGGATGAATACACCATCCAATCTCTCAGCAAGTATTATTTTGACAAGGTATTTATCACCGTGAACGGCATTGATTTTTACTTTGGTTACTCTATTAACTACCGGCTGCAAATATTGCTGTATGAATATTTAATGCAAAACTGCACCGATTTTTTTGTAATGGCAGACAGCAATAAATTTGACAAACGTGCCTTTACGCAGTTTACCAGCCTGTCTGAAGTAAAAAATGTGGTAACCAACACCGACACAGACCCCCGGTACCTGGATTACTATAAAAAGAATGACATTACAGTGTACACCTGAAATAAAACCGCCAACAAAAAAGACGCACCATTTGGTGCGTCTTTTTTCTATTTATTATTCAATTATTGGGTAAGCATTTTAATGGCCGAGCTGGTGCCGATGCGGTCACAGCCCAGTTCCAGGTATTCTACCAGTTCTTCTTTGGTACGGATACCGCCCGATGCTTTCATTTTAACGTTTTCGCCGATGTGTTCTTTAAAGAGCTTAATGTCTTCTAAAGTGGCGCCGCCGGTGCCAAAACCGGTGGACGTTTTGATGTAGTCTGCGCCGGCTTCGGTAACCAATTCGCACAGTTTAATTTTTTCGTCTTCGGTGAGGTAGCATGTTTCAACAATAACTTTCAAAACACAGCCTTCAGACGCTTCACGCAGCGCTTTAATTTCATTCAAAACAGCGTCAAAATCGCCGTTTTTAACGTCGCCAAGGTTAACCACCATGTCTACTTCTGTGGCGCCCTCTGCAATGGCCTGCTTGGTTTCTGCCACTTTAACCGCGGTGGGGTTGTAACCCAGCGGAAAGCCGATAACGGTGCAAACGTTTAAGCCGGGGTATTCTGCTTTCGCCCGTTTAACATAGCTTGGCGGAATGCATACCGACGCCATTTTGTACTCGATTGCTTCGTCACATAGTTTCTTGATTTCGTCCCACGTGCTAACAGGAGCCAGCAAAGTGTGGTCAATGTGTTTGTAAATATCTGCTGCCTTCATTTTTTAGCCTCCTATATTTTAAGTTGTTGCCAATAAACATTAATTACTGGTTTGAGTATATAACTATCTTTGGCATAAGTCAACAAAATAAATCATTATTTTGGGCAATAAAATCAAATTAAAACTTTTGGTTGATTTATTTTGTCGCTTTTAATACAATGTGTTTATCAATCATCGAATTTCATAAATAGGAATACGTAATTACAACTATTAAGTAAGGGAGAGTGCCATATGCCAAGTGAATATAAAGTAGAAATGCGGCATATAACAAAACGATTCGCCGGTGTTTTAGCGCTGGACGAAGCCTCTTTTTGTGTGCGCCCCGGCGAGATACACGCTTTGTTGGGTGAAAACGGTGCCGGTAAATCTACGCTGATGAAGATTTTATCGGGCGCCTATCAGCGCGACAGCGGAGACGTCTTGCTGGACGGCAAACCAGTTAAAATTGATTCTCCAAAATCAGCCATAGACCACGGCATTGCGGTTATTTATCAAGAGTTTATGCTGGCGCCGGATCTTTCGGTGGCGGAAAACATCTATATTGACCGTTTAAGCAGTGGCAACGGGCTTGTCAACTGGAAAAAACTGAATGAAAACGCACATAAACAATTAACCATGCTGGGCTTTGAAGACATTGACCCACGTGAACAGGTAGGCAACTTGAGTGTGGCGTACCAGCAAGTGGTTGAAATTTGCAAATCTTTAACGCGCAACGCCAATGTACTGGTACTGGATGAGCCGACCGCTGTGCTCACCTTCTCGGAAATTCAAAAACTCTTTAAGGTAATTAACAATCTAAAAGAAAACGGTGTAACCATTATCTACATTTCACACCGGTTGGAAGAAATTTTTGAAATTGCCGATTCGATAACGGTTTTGAAAGACGGCCAATACGTCGATACCGTTGCCACCAGTAACATCACACGGGAAGCGCTTGTAAACATGATGGTTGGCCGCGAGCTGACGCAAATGTTCCCTGAGCGCAACGCCACCATTGGCGACGAAGTACTGCGGGTAGAAAATCTTTCCTCCGGACGCATGGTACAAGACGTAAGCTTCTCTGTTAAAAGCGGCGAAGTACTTGGCTTTAGCGGGCTGGTTGGCGCCGGGCGAAGCGAAGCAATGAAAGCCATTTTCGGCGCCACGCCGAAAGACAGCGGCACCGTTACGCTGTGCGGCGAAAACGCCAACTTTAAAAACCCGAAAGAAGCGGTGGTAAGCAGACTTGGCATGCTGCCTGAAGACCGCAAAAAAGAAGGTTTGTTGTTGCAGCAGCCCATCCGTATAAACACATCGCTTGCCAACCTGCGTAATATGACCAAAGGCGGGCTTATAAACCAAAAAGAAGAGCGTGAAGCGGTGAACGCGTTGTTGGAATCGCTACAAACACGGTACGCCACCTGTGAAAACGACGCCAGCAGCCTAAGCGGCGGCAACCAACAAAAAATCGCACTGGCAAAATGGATTATGGCCGACTGCCGCTGCATGATTTTTGACGAACCGACCCGCGGCGTTGACGTAGGCGCTAAAACAGAGATTTACAGAATTATCAATCAGCTTGCCGAAAAAGGCGTCGCTGTTATTGTTGTATCATCTGAAATGACCGAGATTATCGGTGTGTGCGACCGCGCCCTTGTCATGCGCCAAGGCGAAATAGCCGGCGAACTAACGGGCGACGACATTACCGAACAGAATTTGATAAGGCTTTCTATGGGGGTTGAGTAATCATGACAAAGAAAAAAATAAGCATTAAAGACTTTTTAATCCAACAAAACACCTACATTATTTTCCTGCTGCTTTTTGCAGTGTGCGCCATTATTTCTCCTAACTTTTTAACGGTTATGAACCTGCGCAACATTGCGCTTCAACAAGCGGCACCTATTTTAGTGGCTATCGGCATGCTGTTTGTTGTGCTTACCGGCGGCATCGACTTGTCGGTTGGCTCGGTGATGGCTTTCTCCGCCTCGACGGCGGCCATCTTAATGTCAAACCACGGCGCCAGCCTATGGCTGGCCATCGCCGTCTCGCTGATAAGCGGCATGGTTATGGGTCTTTTGACCGGTCTGCTGGTGGCTTACGCCAACATGCAAGGGTTTGTTGCCTCATTGGCAATGATGACCATCTCACGCGGGCTTGCCTTTATGGTTACCAACGGCTCGCCCACTAAGTTTGAAATTGGCACCATCGACAAATTGGTCAGCAAAGATTACGGCTTCCCCATTTTATGGATTGTACTTGCCGTTATCGTTATTGTTTGGTTTGTACAGCGTTATACCTCTTACGGACGGCTGGTTATCGCCGTTGGCAGCAACCGTGAAGCGGTTGAGCTCGCCGGCATTCCCGTCCGCCGTTATTTAACCTCTGTTTACGTTATGTCCGGTTTGATGGCAGCGCTGGCAGGCATTTTTGTTGCGGCGCGTTCCTCCACCGGTAGCGCCACCATTGGCGAAGGGCAAGAGCTGGACGCTATTGCCGCTTGCGTTATCGGCGGCGCCAACTTAGCGGGCGGCAGCGGCTTTGTTTTCAAAACCGTTATCGGCGGCTTGGTACTTGCGCTCATCGGTAACATTATGAACCTGATGGCGGTACCATCTTACCCGCAAGACGTTATCAAAGGCATTATCATTATCTTAGCGGTATTGCTGCAAACTTTTACCAACAAAAAACAAGAAACCACTTAATTAGAATTTCCTTGAAATAACTCATAGTTCAATCTCTTTTCAAAAAACGGCTGACCAAAACTGGTCAGCCGTTTTTGCTATTCTGTTTTCTCAGCGCCGGCACTATCGCTTGCCGTTACTTCTTCATCGGGCGATGTGGCGGCGTCGTGTTGTGCGAGTGGTGCCGCTTCTTCTATATCTTTAGCGTCGCCGTTTTTGCCGCCGACCAGCTCGTCCAGCCGCTGTTCCAATTCTAGAATACGGTATTCTAAAATGTTGGGGTAGTCACGCTGGTTGAGCTCGGCACTGGGTGCCACCGAAAGCCCGCCTTGCCGCACCAGCACCGCCGGTGAGCCCACCGCGGTGGAGTCTGCGGGGATGTCCCTTAAAACGGTGCTGTTGGCGCCAACACGGCCGCCTGAGCCGATGACGATAGGCCCCAACACCTTAACGCCGGCGCCCAGCAACACGTTGTCTTCTATGGTGGGGTGGCGTTTGCCGCTTTCCTTACCGGTACCGCCCAGCGTAACGCCGTGGTAGATGGTGACGTTGTCCCCCACCTCGGCCGTTTCCCCGATGACAACGCCGGCGCCGTGGTCGATAAAAAAGTGCTTGCCGATAGTGGCGCCGGGGTGAATTTCTATGTTGGTGCAAAGCCTGCCAAACTGGCTGACAAACCGCGCCATAAAGAGACAGTTGCGGCGGTAAAACCAGTTGCTTATTTTATAAAAAACAAGGGCGTGAAAGCCGGGGTATAATAATATCACTTGCGCCATACTACCGGCGGCGGGGTCTATTTTTAAAATGTTGCGTGCGTCATCAAGTAATCCCATAAAACCAATCCTTATCTATTTTAAGCGAAACGCTTTGGTGTGTGGTAAATGCTAAATGGGCAAAAAAATGCCCGAGACATTACGCCCCGGACGTTTCATTTATAAAGGCCTAGCAAAACGCTATACCACAAAATGAAGCGGCCGGAGCCGTGAACAACAGCACACCGTTAAACATAACATAATAAACCGCTCCTCTCTATTTGTTAGGGTGCGTAAAGTTTACCACAGCCGCCGGGCGAACGCAAGCCTTTTGTCTTGATGAGTGCCGTGCAGAGCTTTAGCATTTGCCCTTCAGCAGAACAAAAAACCTTGTTTAAGGTGTTTTGTTGTTGTTATAAAAGTACATGGAAGCGCCGCACGGTACCCGTTAGAAAACAGCTTGCCGTATCTGCGTTGTTTTTTATTGTGCCACGGTTGCAATTGAAAAGTATGCCGCAAACCACTATAATGATATTGTTACTTTTGCATTTAATTTTTAAGTACTTTGTGCCGCGCTATCTTTGCACCAATAGTACCTGCACTATAAATGATGTAAAGCTGATTAAAGGAGCGTTTTATGACAGTTTTTAACGTTGTCTCCCTAGCGGGCGGTTTGGGCTTTTTTCTCTATGGCATGACCATTATGGGAAATGGGCTTGAAAAGGCAGTGGGCGACAAAACACAAGGAATATTGCAGCGGCTTACCTCTTCCACTTTCAAAGGGGTGCTGCTGGGCACGTTGATTACCGCACTGATTCAATCCTCTGCCGGTACAACAGTTATCGCCATAGGGCTTGTAAACAGTGGTATATTGCAATTTTCACAGGCACTGGGTGTTGTCATGGGCGCCAACATCGGCACCACCATAACGGCACAAATTTTGCGACTGACCGATATCAGCGGCGACAGTTTATTTTTGCAACTACTGTCCCCCACCACCCTTGCCCCTTTAATGGCGCTTGCCGGCGCGATGCTTTTTGTCTTTTCAAAGCGCCCTAAAAAGCAAAATGTCGGGCAGATATTAATCGGTTTCGGCATTTTATTTTTTGGCATGTTTGCCATGGAAGACGCGGTCTTGCCGCTGCGGGACAGCCCGCTCTTTATCGAGATGTTTGCCAAACTGCAAAACCCCTTACTGGGTATATTGGCGGGCGCCATTGTAACCGCCGCTATACAATCGTCCACCGCATCGGTAGGTATTTTACAGGCGCTTTCCGCCACCGGGTTTGTTACCTGGGGCAGCGCCATTCCCATTATCTTCGGGCAAAATATCGGCACTTGCGTAACGGGGCTTATTGCCTCGGCTGGCGCTTCCCGCTCTGCCAAACGGGTGGCGATATCGCACCTTTATTTTAACGTCATCGGTACCGGGCTGTTTATGGCGGTATTATATTTTATTAAAGCGGCATTCGGCCTGCCTTTCTGGGGTAGCCCCATTGATAAGGGCGGCATTGCCAACTTCCACACACTTTTCAACGTGATAACCACCCTAATCTTTATTCCCTTTAGCCAAGTGCTGGTGAAACTGTCTGAGTGGACAGTGCCTGAAAAAGAGGGCGACACCCACCCCGAGCTTGCCCCCCCTTATTTTAGACACCCGCCTTTACGCCAGCCCTTCGGTAGCCATTGCGCAAGCCCGCCAAGGCATTACGCAAATGGGTGAACTGGGGCAGCTGATACAGCGCGCGGCGGTGCCGTTGCTTTTTGACTACGACGCTGAAAAAGCCGCTTTGGCGCAACAACGTGAAGAGCTGATAGACCGGCTTGAGGTGTCTATCTCAAACTACCTTGTAAATATGAACAAGCTTGATTTGAACGAATTTGAAAGCCGCGAAGTGACGACGCTGCTTCACTATATTGTAGAATTTGAGCGCATTGGCGACTACGCCATCAACGTGGTTGAGCGAGGCGGCGAAGCCTACGATAAAGAGGTGGTCTTCACTCCCGATGCACAGCATGAATTGCAGGTGCTGCAAAACGCCATCACCGAAGTGCTGGATTTAGCGCTTACCGCCTTTATTAACAACGACATTAACAAGGCGCAAAAGGTGGAACCGCTTGAAGAAGTGGTAAACCAAATTTGTGAATCGTTACGCTCCAGCCACATCAACCGTTTGAATAAGGGCAACTGCACCATTAACGCCGGCATTATCTTTTTAGAAGTGCTCACCGACTATGAGCGCATTTCAGACCATTGCTCCAACGTGGCGGCACGGCTGCGCTCGCTGGAAGAAAACATTTTTGACATCCACGAAATGCGCCGCCAGCTGCGGGAAGGCAACCTGCCTTTGCACAACCGGCTGAAAGACCACTACACCGAAAAATACATTGACCGCTTAGATGAGCAAACCCCCGATATGGACGGCGTTTTACAGCCGTCTTAAAAAAGCAACTTACGACGTTGTTTTAAAAAGATGTATCAAGGAACCACAAACCATAATAATTGACAAACCAACACAGCCAACCGCTTTGTTGGTTTGTTTGCCTTTAATTATCTTTTTCAAAAGTTTTTGTTTTTTTGAAGAATAACGGGCAGCAACATCGTTCTGTTAGTAGCGGCGAAAGAGAGGTGAGGAGATTATTGGACGATAAACACTTTGAACAAATGGTGGTGCAGTACGAAAGATTAATCTACACCATTTGTTACCAATTTACAAAAGACCATTATATCGCGCAAGACTTGTCGCAAGAAACCTTTCTCTCCGCTTACAATCACCTCACTTCTTGCCCGCAAGACAACCCTAAATCATGGCTTGCGCGCATCGCCACCAACAAAGCCAAGGACCACCTCAAAAGCGCCTATAATCGGCGTGTGCACGCTGTTGACGACGACAAAATCCCACCTGAAAAGGAAGTGCTCTTCGCCACCATTCGCCGCCCTGATGATGTCGCCGTTTCAAAAGAAACTGTGCGGCAAATTACCGCTACCATCGGCGCGCTTAAAGAACCGTACCACCAAGTGTCCGTCTTGTTTTTTATTGAGGAGAAATCCATCGATGAAATTGCGACGCAACTTGACCGCCCATATAAAACAGTACACACACAGCTTTCACGCGCTAAAACTATACTGCAACAACAATTGAAAGGGGGCAAACCCGATGACAATGGACCATCTTGACGCCACGGCTATCCGCTATTTAATAGAGGGCGATTTAAACCTTGAACAGCGCCTTTTGCTAAGTGAGCATTTAAGTGAATGCGATGCCTGCCTTGACGCCTACCTTGCCGCCTTGGAACCGGACCATTTACTTACGCCGCCAGCGCCGACACTGCCGGCGGTGACTAAAAAAATCGGCAAAAACAAGCGGCTTATCTTCTTTAAAAAGATAAGCACCGTTGCGGCGGCGGCGTGTCTTGTTGTCGGCTTGTGGGCCGGCGGAGTTTTCCCCGGGCTTGTATCAAGACCGCAAGAGCTGCAACAAAGCGCCCAAGAACAGCTGCCGGAAAAAGCAGACAGGCCACAACTTAGCACCTTTTTGAACAGCGCCGCCAACACCTTCTCCAACAGTTTGGATAGCTTTTTCAGCACCTCTTTTCTGAAAGACAAAGACGATAACGACAAGGCGGCAAAGCCCGCCGCGGATAAAGAAGCCAATAAACCCGCCGATAATTCATCGGCACAATAATAACAAACGCAATAGATTGGAGCCACCATGAAAAAGAATTTATTTTTTACCTTTGTCTCAGCCTGCGTACCCGGTTGCGGGCAAATGTACCAAGGCTATATGCGCCGCGGCTTTTCGCTGGCACTGTGGTTTTGTACCGTTATTTTTATCGCCACCTCATTAAACTTCGGTGTGATCGCGCTGTTTCTGCCTGTCATCTGGGCGTTCGCTTTTTATGACACCTTTAACATCCGCTCGATGGAAGCCGACCAACTTGCCGCCTTCCCGGATGATTTTTTGCCCAGCCGCACATTGATGCAACAGTATAATTTAGATAATTTAATTAAACAGGACACCCCCCGTAAAGTGATTGGTTGGGGCGCCATTCTCTTAGGCGTTCTGCTGCTCTTTAACACAATTTTAAGACC
Source organism: uncultured Oscillospiraceae bacterium (assembly GCA_964479715.1). Lineage (GTDB taxonomy): Bacteria > Bacillota > Clostridia > Oscillospirales > Ruminococcaceae > JAAYCI01. The sequence continues at coordinate 9,670 of CAYZSR010000003.1, forward strand.
CATCTACTGGCAGCTTATTGAAATCTATCCCCTGTTTGCAAGGCTGGTGGACGGCATTGTGCCCGCTACCCTCGGCGTTATTATCATCGTGTTGGGTGTGCGCATGCTGCGTAGCAGTAGCAAAAAAACAAACACGAGCAGCTCAGATACAATTAAAGAAGGAGATATCGGTGACGAATAAAATATACAAACCTTTTTCGTCGCAAAGCTATTCCACCCTGCCGGACAACACGGTACCCAAATACACCATCCGCCGCCCGCTACGCCTTGTTTCGTGGGTGGGCTGCATGGCGGTTGTTATGCTGGGCATGGCGCTTAGCGGTTTGCGGCTACCACCCGATAACGGAGGCATTGAACATGGAGCATAATGAAAATAAATCTTTTCACCCTTATTTACAAGATAACCCACCCGACAGCGAGCCAAACAGCACCGCCGACCAGCCCGCCCGCAAAACACGCCGGGTAGGCACCATCACCATGGCGCTGGCACTTATTGCCGTTGGCGCCCTGCTTACGCTGTGTGCCATTTTCCCACAGATGAGTATTGTTACCGTGGCGCGGTTTTCCCCGATAATACTGGTAGCGCTGGGCATAGAAATACTGCTTTCCAGCACGCTGTCCCGGGGCGTGCACTTAAAATACGATTGGCTAAGCGTTGTCTTTACGTTGTTACTTATCGGCGGCAGCCTGCTGTTTACCGTTACGGCGGAATTTACCACCTGGTATTACCAACAGCAAACCGCCACCAACCAGCTGGAAAGCAGCTTAACCGAACAAGCAACGGAACAGTTAAATGCGCTGGGCTATAAAGTAAACGATGTGCAGTGGCACCTGTCGCTTTTTATCCCGCCGTTTGAAGGAGCAAATATGGATGAAGCGGCGATGGACAGCTATATTAACCACCGCGCACTCACCATCGATTTGGATGAAACGTTCAGCGATGAAGACGCCTTTGCCGAGGCGGCGCTACAAATTATCCATAACCTGCAAACGACCCATAACGCAGTAGACAGCCTTTCGTTAAATGCTTTCAACTTCAACGAAAGTGAGCTGGTTCCCGGCGACCAATGGTTTATGTTAACAATAAGCGAGCCGCTTAAAAAAACGGCGCTTAGCAAAAACGACGTGATAAATCAACTTGAAGTGCATTACTGGACGGCCGACGGCTATTACGATGGTTTGGAGATAGACAGCGACGAAGAAAACATAGACAGCGCCGTAAGCGCCGTGGCTAACAAAGCCGTCTTTGTGCCCACCACCTAACCGATTAGAACATCCTGCTTTTAATACAGTGCAATGGGCGCACCCGCCTCTTGCAACCCCATAAAACACACCCTCTGCAATTGCCGTGAGGTGTGTTTTTGCTATAGTTAACCATTAAATAATTTGAAACCACTCGGCTGAAGGCGGCGAAATGAGAACAAAACAAACATTATCGGGCCGCCGTTTTGCGCCGCTTTATAAACAACTATCTCAACAAAAAAGAACCCTTATGAACCAAAAGAATTCATTAAGCTGTTACAACGTGTTGAAAGCGGCAAACTCTCCCATAAAAACGCCTCTTTGGTATTTAAAAAAGCCGTTTGAAGACATCGGCTACGCTAAAATAGATCCCACCGAGGATTACCAGAATGCCCAGAAAATTTAATTGACGAAAATAAAACGGCAGCAAAATATTTTGTCGGTGTTTTTAACAGTCAGCCGTTGATGACGGTGTGGGCTACCGGCTAAGGCAAGGTGCGCATTAAAAATGGGCAAGGCTTCGGGCAGCAGAAAAAAAGTTACGAACACGACGACGTGGCAGACATTGCCAAAAAACAAGACAAAAACCTTAAAGAAATTAAAGATAGCATGGATAAATAGACACAACAAAAAAGTGCTGACCCTCGGGTCAGCACTTTTTATCGTTTGCTTAGCTTTCTTTAAGGATAAGGGGCAGCCCCGCCACCACACGCACCACTTGGGCTGCCTTATCGGCTAGCTGTGCACACAGCCGCCCAACGGCATCGCGCCAGGCACGCTCTTTAGCGTCAAGCGGTACAATACCGCCGCCTACCTCGTTGCAAACAACCACCTCTTTTTGCAGCAGCCACGCCAGCCAACTTTCATCATCAGCGATGGTCGGCTGCCCCCACACAAGGTCTTGCAGGTTGTATAAAACCGGTTTGTCGTTTTTGACGGCGTCAGCCATATCGCCAGCGCTGTAGCCAAGCTCTTTTTGCAGATAATCTTTTTTGCCGGCGGCAAAACCGCCCACCACTAAAATCAAAATAAGCCCCCTATTTTAGTCAGCACAACGAACGACGCCAGCCACCCAAGTTCTGACAGGCAAATAAGATAGCCGGCTAAATCGCCGCTCATGCCGCCGAATTTCTTTGCAACACGGCGGGTTACATAAAAGTAGCCCAGCGCCGCCACCAAACACGCCGCCGCACCGATAACACCAAAAAGTAAACCAGCGGCCACCCAAACGGCGGCGCCGCTAACTAATAGCACAGCGGCGCTTGCCCGCCCCGCCGTTTGATTAAACGCCGCTTGCAGCCCCTCTCCTTTGCTAGGCGTGTGTAAAACGCTTGCCAGCGCCCCGAGCACACGGGCAAAAACCGCGGCAATCCCTGCCGTTAAACCAATACGCCCCACAGAAAGCGCCGTTATCAGCTCACTGCCCAACGCGGCATAAAACAAAAGATACACCACGGTGGCAAAAAGCGCAAAGGCGCCAAGATGCGGGTCTTTTAAGATAGCCTGCTTTTTTTCAGCGTCGGCGTGGCTACCCAGTGCGTCGGCGGTGTCGGCAAAGCCATCCAAATGAATGCCGCCGCTAAAGAAAAGCGGCACAAAAACAAAACCCGCCGCCGAGATAAGGGTGCCAAAGCCCAGCCAAGCGCAGAGCGCCGCCCACGCCCACTGCAACAAACCCACCACCACGCCAACCAGCGGCAGCGCCGCCAGAGTATAGTCTGAACGGTCTTGCCGCCAGCGCAAAGTGGGCATTGGCAGGCGTGAGAAAACCGAAAACGCCATGATAATAGAACGCAATATGTTCATAGTGGTAACGCTCCTTTTAAAGGTAATGCAATGCCGCAGCAAAGCTCCACCACATGGGTGGACCGCGCCGCCAGCGCGCTGTTAATATGGTTGACCGCTTGAATGTAGCGCACCACATCGGCGGTGTAGCGTGCCCCGTCTACATCAACGGTGTTGCTGACCACCAGCAACGTATCGCACCGCTCTTTCAAGGCGGCAAGGCTACGCAGTACCTTCTCTGCCGCGGCGGTGTTAACACCGTTTGGTGCAAACATCTCGTTGGCGGTAAGTGTTGCAACACATTCCAGTAAAACGGTGCCGCGGCGGGGCAACGTCAGCGTCTCTAAATCGCGGTACTGCTCCACCGTCTCAAAACCTTTGCCTGCCCGCTGCCGCCGGTGCCGCTGAATGCGCCGGCGGCTTTCGTCGTCATGGGGCGGCATTGTCGCTATATAATAACGGGGCGACGGCAAATTTTGAGCCAACTTTTCAGCGTAGCTGCTTTTACCGCTTTTGGCGCCGCCGATAATAAGCACTTGCACACCCATCACATCCCAATATCGCCGTAGGTGATAACGTCTTGATACACCGCCAGCGCCATGTCTAAAAGCGGCATAAAGGCGGTGGCACCGGTGCCTTCGCCAAGGCGCATTTCAGCGTGAAGGGGCGCTTTAAAGCCAAGCGCCTTAAGCACCAGCCCCGCCGCCGGCTCTTGCGAAAGGTGGCTAGCAAACATGATGTTCTTGCTGCGCGGACAAAGCCGCCACGCCACCAGTGCCGCCACGCTGCTTATAAACCCGTCTATTAAAACCGGCACGCCGTGCAGCGCACCGCCTAAAAACAAACCCACCATACCCGCAATGTCAAACCCGCCTACTTTGGCAAGCACGTCGGCGGCATTGGCCGCATCGGGTTGGTTGAGCGCTACCGCTTTTTCAATGGCGTTTATTTTGTCTTGCAGCCCGTCGTCGGACAGACCAACCCCCCGCCCCGTTACCTCGGCGGCGCTTTTGTCTAAAAGCACAGCGGTTACAGCGCTGGAGGTGGTGGTGTTGCCGATGCCCATCTCGCCGGTGGCAAAAAGGGTGTACCCCTGGTTTTTGAGCGACGCCGCCATATCAATACCGGTTTGTATCGCTTGCTGTGCCTGCTGCGGCGTCATGGCGGCTTGCCGTGTCATGTTTTTAGTGCCGGCGGCAACGCGGCGGTCAAGTAGGCCCGCTACCTCCACTTTACTTGCCATGCCGATGTCTACCGCCACCACGTCGGCGTTTGCCTGTTTTGCCATCACGTTTACCGAGGCGTTGCCCGCCGCAATGAACCGAGCCATTTCCACTGTGATGTGTTGCGGTGTCATGGCGACACCTTCTTCAAGCACGCCGTTGTCGGCGCAAAAAACAACCACCGCCCGTTTGGAAAGAGTGGGCGTGCCGCCGGTAATGCCGTGCAACTGGGTAACGGCGTCTTCCAGCAAACCAAGGCTGCCAAGAGGCTTTGCAACGCTGTCCCAATGGTTGCGGGCGCGTTGCATGGCGTCTTCGTCAAGGGTTATCATTTGCTCGTTCAGCTTGTTAAAATCCATTTATTTCTCCCATTGCTTCAGTAGTTGGTGCAGCCAGTTTTGCACATCCAATTGGTAGACCTTTTGCAGGTTTTCTTTGGTTAGAACCGAATTGGTCGTGCCATTTTCTATCACGTTGCCACGGTACAAAAGTAAGGCATGGCTGCCGTATTTTTTCGCCAAACTTAAATCATGCATCACACTGATAACGGCGCGCCCCGGCTGTTTGACCCACTCACCGATAAGCTCAAGAATTTGCTTTTGGTACAGCATATCCAAGTGGTTGGTTGGCTCATCTAAAATAAGCAGGCGAGGGTTTTGCGCCAGCGTCTGAGCTAAAAAGGTGCGCTGTAACTCCCCACCGGACAGCGTTAAAATGTTTTGGTTTTGAAAGGCGCTCATCCCTGTTGCCTCAAGAGCGTCTTCAACGGCTTTTTCATCGTCTGCGGTAGCCGCCGAAAAAAGCGATTTTTTGTGGGCGTAGCGCCCTAGGCGCACCACTTCTTTGACGGTAAAAGAGTAAGCGGGGTGGTGTTGCTGCGCTAAAATACCCAGCGCCCGTGCTCTTTTCGCCGGTTTAAGACGGGCAATGTCGGCACCTTCCAAACGCACGCTACCACGGTAATCCACCCCTTGTGAAAGGGCGTGCACAATGGTACTTTTGCCGGCGCCGTTGGGCCCCACAATCATAAGCCATTGGTTTTCTCGCACCGTGAAGCTGACATTTTTCACAATATCTAGCGTGCCGTAACTAACGCAAAGGTTTTTAACTTCAAGCATCGAGGCGCCTCCTTTGCATATAGAATAGATAGACAAAAACAATGGAGCCGACAAATGATGTAACCACACCAATGGGCAACTCGGTCGGGCGCATTACGGTGCGGGCAAACAAATCCGCCAGCAGTAAAAAAGCGGCGCCGGAAAAAACGGTGGCGCCCATTAACCGCCGATGGTTCGGCCCGACGACGAGCCGTGTCATATGCGGGATAACCAGCCCGACAAAGCCGATGGTGCCGCCGATGGAAACGCAAACACCAATTAAAACCGACACCAGTATCAGCACCACCAGCTTTACTTTTTTAACGTCGACGCCGATAGTGCGGGCGTTTTCTTCCCCCATGGCAAAGGCGTTCAGCTCGGTACCGTAACGCAGCAAAACGGTGCCGCAAACCACCAGCGCCCCAAACAAAACAGCGGCGTTGGCGTAACTGCTGCCAGACAGCGAGCCCATCGTCCAAAAGGTGATGGTTTTTATTTTATCTTTGGAAAAGGTAACAACAAAGCTGATTAAACTGGTGGCAAACATGGAAAATATAACGCCGATTAATAAAATAGTGTTGGTGGAAAAAGAATAATCCAGCCGGTACGCCAGCGTTAAAATAACAAGGAGCGATAAAAAGGCGAACAGCACCGCCATAATCATCGTGCCGGCAAAAGGCAGCCGCGGAAAATGAATGCCCAGCGCAATGGCAAGCACCGCCCCCAGCGACGCCCCCGATGAAACACCCAGCGTGGAGCCATCGGCCAAGGGGTTGCGCAGCAAGCCTTGCATCGCCACGCCGCTTAAAGAAAGCGCCGCACCCACCAGCGCCACGCACAGCACCCGTGGCAAACGCACCTGAATAAGCAGCGCGTAGAGAGTGCTGTTTTTATCCACCGTGCCGGTTAGTGTACCTAAAATAGTGCGCGCCACATCGGGCAGCGGGATGGACACGCTGCCGACGCTGACGCACACTATTATTACCGCTAGTAAAAGGACACAGCCGATAATGATATCGGCTGTGTTTAAACGTTCTCTTTTCAAGGAAACCCTCTCAATTTTGGGCGGTTATGCCGCCTTGGATACATCGACCGCAACGCCTTGCGCCTCTTGAATAAATTTCAAAAGCGCCCGGGCACCGTCCACCAAACGGGGGCCGGGGCGAGAAAGTTCATCGCTATCGGCGTTAAAGATATGCCCCGTTTCAACGGCTTTCAGCTGGCTCCAGCCGTCGCGCCCGATAATTTCATCAACGGGACCGGGTTCTTCGCCAAAGTCCATCGCGATGGTAACAATGTAATCGGGGTTCAGCTCGATAACCTGCTCTTCAGACACTTCGTCCCAGCCTTTGATATTGCCGAAAATGTTGTCCATATTTATCATTTTTGAAATTTCATCCATAAAGGTGCCGGCACCGGCGCTCCATAGGCCGTATTCCAGCGGAGACACTTCAAAATAAATACTTTGGCGCTCCAGCTCGTGGCTGGCCAGCGCCACTTCTTCAAACTCTTGTTGCATTGATTTTGTGAGTGTATTTGCCTCGTCGGTTTTACCGGTTACGGTACCGATAAGGGCAATGGCTTCATACACTTCTTCAATACGGTTGGCGTCGGTCATAATAACCGGTATGCCGGCTTTTTCAAGCGCTTCTACCTGCTCTTCCGTTTGGTCCATCGTGTTCATAATAACGGCGTCGGGTTTAAGGCTTACAATTTGCTCTATATTGGTTTCTTCGCCGCTTTGCACCGCTTCAATACTTTCTACTTCGGCGGGGTAATCGCAGTATTCACCGCGGCCTACCACCATGTCTCCGGCACCAATGGCAAAAAGAATTTCACAGTCAGACGGGGTAAGTACCACCACTTTGCCAAGGGGCAGTTCAACGTCTATAGGGCGGCCCATCATGTCGGTAAAGGCACCCTCGGTGGTGGGCTCACTCGTCAGGCTGCTGTCGGGTTTTGCACCGCAGGAAGCCAGCAGCCCCACCGCTAACAGCAGCGTTAGCAGCACAGCCAGTAATCTTGTTTTCTTCATTTGATTCTCTCCTTTGTATTGTGTATAACGTGTTACAAATAAAAAAACGCATCCTCAAAGGAGGGATGCGCAACAATGCCTGCATCAACACAAAGGTAGCTCAACCCCAGAAGATAAATGTGTAAACAGGTCTTCCGACTTGGCATCGCTCTACTGGGGCGCCTTCCCGCTTTGGTGGCAGTGGCTTTGTGCCCGTTCGTCCGCTTCACGGTTACTGGGATAGTTCGGAACTTGCATCCGTATTCCCTTATGATAAAAAACAACATCACAGCGTTTTTACACGCAGATACACACGCGTATTTATTTGTACAAACACTATACCACGCCGCCGGCGCACCGTCAATTGCACCACGGCAATTGACAGCGCCAAAGCCCCTGCCCTATGATAAGAAGTATATAATACCCTCTTGCCACCATAGAAAGGAACGCCATGCCTAAAAAAGTGCTTGTAATAAACAGCAGCCCCCGCAAAAACGGCAACACCGCCGCCCTTGCCGCCGCCTTTGCAAAAGCGGCGCAGCAAAAAGGGCACACAGTGCAAACCATTGAGCTGTGCCGTTTGGATATGCGCCCCTGCCTCGGTTGTTATCTTTGCCGCGAGGGAAAGGGCGACCCGTGTGTGCAAAAAGATGAGATGAACACGGTATACCACGCGCTGAATACCTGCGATTTGGTGGTGCTTTGTGCCCCGTTATACTGGTGGCATTTTAACGCCGAAATGACCATCTTTATAGACCGCCTTTGCGCCCTTTCTTGCAGCGGCGGCATTCCCCCGCTTGGCTGCATGATGATTGTCGCCGCCGGCGACACCAAAGAAGACAACTTTGATGAAATTATTTCTTACTACCAAAACCGCCTTGTGAAAAAGTTTAACTGGCGCGACAAAGGCACGCTGCTGGCAGACGGCATTGATATGCCGGGCGATGTGGACGGTACCGATTATTTACGTCAAGCAGCCCGCCTTGCAAACAATATCTAACCATAGCCAAGCGATTTTTTATCACCGCCGCAAAAATATTGACAGCCACCGCCCGCTGTGGTATTATTGATATATCTATTTTGAAGGAGCCAGTACGCCCGTTTGCAAAACCCACAGTGAGCCGGTGCCAGTGAAAAACCGGTGGCGGTAGCAACGTGCCGAATATCTCTCTGGAGTAGCGTTCTGAACAGACCCTTAGTAGGAAGCGCCGGTTTTTCCCCGTTATTGGAAACGCATATGTTGGTATGCCGACAAGGTGGTACAACGAAAGTACTTATTCGCTTTCGTCCTTAATGTGTAAAGCTGCACCGCAGCTGCATTTTGGATGAGGGCTTTTTTATTGGATAAAAGGAAAGGGATAGCATGAAAGAGAATCAACAAACACAAGATTTTATTCAAATGGAACACGATGTTCTAAAGTTTTGGCAAGACAACCGCTCTTTTGACAAGCTGGTTGAAAAAAACAAAGACAACAAACCGTTTCGCTTTCTAGATGGTCCCATCACCGCCAACAACCCTATGGGCGTGCACCACGCCTGGGGACGCAGCATAAAGGACACCTTTATACGCTACAAGGCGATGAACGGCTATTCATGCCACTACCGCAACGGCTTTGACACGCAAGGCCTCTGGGTGGAGCTGGAAGTTGAAAAAGAGCTGGGCTTTAAAAACAAAGGTGACATTGAAGCCTACGGGCTGGACAAATTTACCAACAAATGCATCGAACGCATTGAAAAATATTCCGGCATCATCACTGACCAATCGGTGCGCCTTGGCCAGTGGATGGACTGGGACAACTCTTACTACACCCACACCGATGAAAACATTGAGGGCATTTGGCACTTTTTGAATATCTGCCATGAAAACGGCTGGATAGAACAAGCCGAACGCCCCATGACGTGGTGCCCACGGTGCGGTACCTCGCTGTCTGAGCACGAGATGGCCGGCTCGCACCAACAGGTTACGCACACCGCCGTTTTTGCCGCTGTGCCGATTAAGGGCAAAGATTTTAAGGCGCTGGTGTGGACCACCACCCCGTGGACCCTTGCCGCCAACGTAGCGCTTGCGGTAAACCCCGACGAAGAATACGCGTTGCTTGAATCAGAGCATTCAGACAAGCCGGTGGTGCTGATGAAAGATTCCATCGATTTGATTGAAGGCGAAAAGAAAGTGCTTGATATTTTCAAAGGCAGCGAACTGGTCGGTTTGGAGTATGAAACCTTCTTCCCCGCGCTGCCCGCCCAAAAAGATGTGACGCACCGCATTGTGGCGTGGGACGACGTAACCCCCGGTGAAGGCAGCGGCATTGTACACATTGCGCCCGGCTGCGGCGTAGAAGACTTTGAGCTGGCGCAAACGGAAGGCTTGGTTGCCATCTCGCCCGTTGACGAAAACGGTGAATTTTATGACGACTATGATTTTCTTGCCGGGCACTTTGCCGCCGACGTGCCGGAGCTTGTCTTTGAGCACCTTAAAAAACAAAACAAACTTTTTTATACCCATGAATATGAGCACAGCTACCCCGTTTGCTGGCGCTGCAAAACCGAAGTTATCTTCCGCCTTGTGGAAGAATGGCAAATTGCCACCGACGAGATACGCCCCCGCTTGATAGAGGCGTCTAAAACGGTGCAATGGGAGCCGGGCTTCATCGGCAAACGCATGGAAGACTGGCTTTTGAATATGGGCGACTGGACCATCTCGCGCAAGCGCTTTTATGGCTTGCCGCTGCCCTTTTACCCCTGCGAGTGCGGGCATTTAACCGTTATTGGCTCAAAAGAAGAGCTGCGTGAGCTGGGCGGCGAAGCGGTGGACGATTTACCGCAGCTGCACCGTCCCTGGATTGACGCCATTGAAATTGAATGCCCCGAATGCCACAAAAAGGTGAAACGTGTTACCGAAACGGGCGACGTCTGGCTGGATGCCGGTATCGTGCCCTTTTCAACGCAGTATTATTTTTCCGACAGGGAAAAATGGGAAACCTACTTCCCCGCTGAATGGATAACCGAAATGCGCGAACAGGTACGCCTGTGGTTTTACTCGATGCTGTTTATGAGCGTTACCATGCTGGACAAAGCCCCGTACGAGCGGGTGCTGGCGTTTAGCAGCGTGGTGCAGGAAGACGGCACCAAATTCTCTAAAACCGGCACGATGATTGAGTTTGACGACGCCGCCGAGACCATCGGCTCTGACGCGATACGCTATTTGTACGCCGGCACCGGGCATGTGAACGACGTGCGCTTTGGCTATAATTTAGGCGAAGAAGCGCGCCGCAAACTGCTGGGGCTATGGAACATTTACTCGTTCTTTATGACGTACGCCGCCATTGACGAGCCGACCATCACCGACGACGCGCCCACCCATCGGATGGATTTGTGGCTGCAAGCGCGCATCGCACGGTTTGTTGACGTTGCCGTTGATTCTTACGAGGCATACGCCACACAAGATTTAGTGCGTGAATTTGAAGTGTGCATTGACGACGTTTCCAACTGGTATGTGCGCCGTGGGCGCCGCCGCTTCTGGAAAGAAGGCATGGACCAAGACAAGCAAGACGCCTACAACAGCCTGTACCGCGCCGTTAAAACCATCTGCCAAGTGATGGCGCCGATTATCCCCTTCGGCACCGAGCATATGTGGCAGCATATGATACGCCGCTTCGGCACCGCCGCAGAATCGGTCCATTTAACCGATTTCCCCAAAAAAACCGAGTACGACGAGGCGCTGCTGCAAAACACCGCCGAAGTGCGTGATGTGATTGCCGCCGCCATGAAGCTGCGCAACGAACAGCAGCTGCGTGTGCGCCAGCCGCTGGCGACGCTGTATATCGACGCCGAGCTGGAAACGGTGTGCCGCCCCTACGAGCAAGACATAAAAGACGAGTTGAACGTTGAAGACATTGTCTATTTGGAAGATTTTTCCACCTTGAGTGACGAGTTTTTAACGCTGAACTTTGCCAAAGCCGGCCCCGTTTTACAAGCGGAAGTAAACAACGTGAAAACGTTGCTTGAAAAGCTGGAAGATAAAATGATGAAAACCCACGTGGCTAGCTGGAAAGAAAAGCAAACCATCACGGTGGGCGAACACGCCCTCACCCACGATTTGCTGACGCTTGAGCGCCAAGACAAAGAGCACGTGGCAAAATCCACCGAGGCGCCGCTGGTAGCGCTGGATTTGGAAATTACCGACGCCCTTAAAGAACAGGGTATCTACCGTGAAATTTTACGCCACTGCCAAGTGCTTAGAAAAGACGCCGGATTTGACGTATCTGACCAAGTGACTATCCAGCTGCAAAGCGACGACGCTTTGGTTAACAAGGTGCTTAAAGACTACGGCGCCACCATTGAAAAGGAAGCGCTTGCCACCCTAAAAGAAGTACCCGCCCCCGTTAAAGAAACTACCTTTGACATTGACGGCGTAGACATTGTCGCCCGCATACAGTAACAAAGCCCCTATTTTGTGGCGGTACGCCCGTCTTTCGAAAAACAAACAACAAAAAGCCTGCCCCTTGCAAGGGGCAGGCTTTTAATTTTAAGCGGGTACCGTATAAAAACAGGCAACATAAAACCCAAACAAACGCGTCGGCATTCATCTGGGTTTCTGTTCTATGCACAGGGCTGTTATTCTTCTATAATAATAGCATCTGCGGGGCAAGCATCGGCTGCCTCGCGCACGTCGTCAAAGAGGTCTTCGCCCGGTTGTTCAACGATGGTGGCAATACCTTCGTCGTCTGAAGAGAAAACTTCAGGAACCATGGCCTCACATAGACTGCATGCGGTGCAAGCATCTCTATCGATAGATACTTCCATGCGTATCATCCTTTCTAATTGGTGTGGCTCTGTAACTATTTTACAGAACGTTATTAGTATAACACACGGTTACACAAAAAGTAATAGCTTTTTATAATTTCACAAATTGTTGTTAAAAAGAGGCTAAAACAGAACAAATCTGCCGGATTTTGCGCCCTTGATACAGCTTGTAGCAAAGCGCTTAGTACGCGGCTTTTTAGCTGATGTCTTGCGTTTGCTCTAAATGAACAATGCGCGTGGGATAAGGCAGGTAAACGCCTTTTTCTTCAAGACTGTATTTGATAAGGCGGCGCAAATCCTGCTCGATACCATCGGTAGCACCAATCTCACAGTCGCACGTTATTTGAACCGACACGCCCGTCTCGCTAAAGTTGTTGATGCCGCTTACCTTAGGGGTGCTCAGCATCACGTCGCCACCGTTGTAGCTTTGAACGGCGCCGGCAACGGTTTTAAACACCTGATCAAAATCATACTCATAGGGAATATCCAAATTCACCACGGCGCGCTGGAAGTCTTTTGTTTTGTTGGATACGATGGTAATGGTGCTATGCGGAATGATGTAAAGCTCGTTGGTTAATCCGTTGCGCAGCGCGGTGGTACGCAGCTCAATATTTTCAACGGTGCCGCTTACGGCGTTAATTTCAACCACGTCGCCCACCTTGTACTGCTCTTCCATTAGAATAAAGATGCCTGTTATAACGTCCTTCACCAGCGTTTGCGCACCAAAGCCGATGGCCGCACCACCGATACCCGCTACCGCAAGAACCGACGTCATTGAAATACCGAACACCTCTAAAATAGCGGCAAACATAAAGAAATAGATAACATACTTAACGGCGCTTGAAAAAACCTGGCTGAGCGTTTGCCGGTGCTGAGATTCTTTACGCTCTACAACGGTGGTAATCAGCTTTCTTAACAAATAACTGACCAAAAAGCCAATAGCGAGAATAAGCGCAATACGTATTGCGCCACCGATAAGGTTTTGCAGCATCTGCGCGGAAAAAAGTGCTTTAAAATCATCCGCCACGCTAAAGACGGTTTGGCCGGTGCCGGGGTTTATTATTGCTGCTATCATTTTTAACTCCTATCTTTTTCATGTGCAAACGGCTTGCTTATTTAACTGTAGCACATCGGCGTTTTACTTCCTAGAGACGAATGGCTGTTTTTAGATTATCGCACATGAACGGCTTATTTTTTGTCGACTTTCGTTATTTCCTTTGTTTTATTATGCACCCGCGCTGTATCAAGGCGGCTGTTTGTCGTAGATAAGCCTTTTCGCCGTTTGTGCTGGCAGTTTTGGGGTGCCGGCAGAAAAACGGCGGAATATCCACCCATTAAGTTGCATTTTAAAAAAGCGTGTGCTATACTAATTAAGCTTGTGAAAGAGCCACAACCAGCTGTTTTGCAAGGTCTTTTTTATGGAGAAGTACTCAAGTGGTGAAGAGGTACCCCTGCTAAGGGTATAGGGCGGTGATGAGCTGCCGCGAGGGTTCAAATCCCTCCTTCTCCGCCAAACTTAAAACACGTTATCACACGAACAGCCGTGTGTAACGTGTTTTTTGTTGTTTGTGCCATGAATTTTCCAACTGATGGATTTCAAAAAGAAGAAGGTTTTTGTCTTGACGCATATTGACGAACAAGTTATAGTGTCGATGATATGTTTAAAATCTCTTTAAAATGCAGCAAAAATAGCGTTGATAACCGACTGATTTCTGGATATATATATTAGACACACTAGACAGAATTATGGGAGGTGATCTGATGAATAAAATTAAACGCAGTCTTTTGATTTTTATAATAATCATATTAATGTTTTTGTTTGTTGGTTGCGAGGAAAGCCAATTAAGGGAAAGCAAGCTAATAGATACCGACACTATAAAATATAGCGATTTGTTTTTTCTTGATGCAAATATGGCGGAGGTATTTATTCCCTACAAAACAAAAATGTTTGCAGGTTCATCGACCATATTTAGAACAGAAGACGACATTCTGACAGTGGGCGAAGATTTGTCGCAAATTCAAGAGCCCAGAATCACAATAATAGAACAAAAACCTAGCTATCTGATTTTAGAAGTAAATGTCAACAATAATATTAGTAGGGCTATTGTTTATGACATAACAGATAGTTGGTCAAGTGCAAGAAAAAACCAACATTATTATGAAATAAGTGGCTTTACTCAGCCTATAGAAACCTCTGCTACCTGTCTTTTATGCTGGCCACTACATTTTTTTCCTCTATATACTAACTCAAACTTAGAAGGATTAGTTCAAGGAAAAAAGTATCCGACTAATGCTACATTTGACGATTTCGTCGCTTTTTATGATGAATTAAGTAAACAACGCGGTTACACATATACCAAAACAGACAATACTTTAGAATTAGATTCCAACTTTATATTTAATAATTTTTTTGATGATAACCTAAGCGTTCTTTTAACCTTTGACGAAGGAAACGTAATAGTAGAGATTTTGGACTCAGAGGGCAGTGTGTAACGTGTTTTTTGTTGTTTAGCTCTGTCGTTACCCTGCACAGCTTTTAATCCATAATTTACAAAATCACTCTGTTACTTAATTGCAAATGCCAGAAGCTTGATTTTAAGTGCCGGGTTTCAAAGACTCTTATTAGGTCTCGTAATTCCCACCTTTTACGGGGCTATTTTTATTGCTCTCGTTGTCTTCCCTATTAATATCGGGTATAATATACGTGTATTCGATATATGTGGGTGCCGTGCTTTATATGATAGAAGGCTCTCCCACTTGGACGGATATTTTCACTGAATTCTATAGACCTTTTTATCATAAAGAAATCTAACAGGAAACTTATTTTATAATTCCAGCTCCTTTGTCGCCGCTTTGCCGCCTTTACAATTGATACCTATGCCCATGTTACAGAGCAAATTCGGAAAGAAAGCGCGGTACAGATAGATTGAGCATATCAAACGAATAGTTGATAAATAAATACTGTCGATAGAATTGAACGGGAGGACAAGTATTATGTTGGGCATTGATTTTTTCAAAAAGAAAAACAAGCCTTATTCTGACTTATCTCCAATTCAATACATACATGGGTGTGGTGAATTAAAATGTCAAGAAAGCGGAGACAAACTCACGGTTGACTGGGAACTAAATGTTGACATACAGGGAAATATACTTTTTATTGTTTCTAGTAAAATGAGTTTGTATGATAAATTCCCGTTGTTATAGAAGAGATTTCGGGAAATTATAAGGAAAAAGAACAATGAATTTGTGCTATTTGATTTTTCGGGAATAGTAAATTCAGAAAAGCATAGAGACTGGAAAATAAAAGCAGATAACATCAGTTTTGCTAATGTGCTAAGCACCGAAAGCGCTGCCTCTAAAAAACACTATTATGAAATGATTCTTCAAGGAGACACTCAAATAGAGTTATTAGGTACTGAAAATCTGGATAATGTTACTGTTCGTTCACATATTCTCAATTTCGACTTCAAACATCTAGTGGTCGCTGATTTTACAGACGGCGCTTGCACCACAATTAACCAGTTTAAAGTACAAACAGAAGACAGGCACTTCACTTTTACATGTGATGATAAAATTATAGATCTAGTGAAAAACGGTAAGTTGTCATATGCGATTACAACAATAATAGATTTAGAAAGTGATAGCAATTTAGACGATAAAACCGAGGAATCACTTATCTTGGGAGAATTTTTGAGCTTAATGAATGGCACTTATCTTGGAATACCTATGATGGAATACCATCAAGGGGAAAATACTGTGGGCTATAAAATATATGACTGCCCAAAAAATAAATACAGCAACAACTTTCAAGCAGTCCCACACAATAGGATTGCTGTAGGTATAAAAAAAGCGATTGCAGAAAATTTCAACAAATACAAAGAGCTTAGGAACTCGCTAGGGCTAAATAGATTTGTAGAGCTCTATTGTGAACTAAGTGGTACAATTATTACGGAGATCCGCTTATCAATTATGTTGCTTAGTTATGAATACTTGCTTACAAAATATCTAATTGAAATTGCCGGTGAAGATGAAGGAAAGGTTCAAGACTGGAGTATTCAATCAAAACTAGGAACGATTAATAAGTACCTTCGCTTTATTAAAGGCGATGCCCCGAAAATACTTCGTAAAGATATAAGGAATCCTTTATTCCATCAGGGATATATCCCGTATACTTCGGAAAAAGAACTTTGGGGATATTTTACTAAATACAGAAATTTACTTGTGAAAATCTTTCTTAAAATATTAGACTATACCGGCGAGCTCGAACTACTCATTGAGAACGAACAATAATCTTATCTTACAAGATATATTTTGACCCCTTAAAGCTTTCAACGCCATTGTTTCACATTGTAAAACAACGTGAATTCACAGCGATGTGATGTAATATGTTTCGAACAATTAAAAACTGTTGTATTATATTTGTTTGGGGCGGGATAATTTAGACTCCCTCCTTCTCCGCCAACCTTAAAACACGTTATCACACGAACGGCCGTGTGGCGTGTTTTTTTGTTTAACTTTAATAAAAATCTTCATGTCCGTTTGTTAAATTGCCGCAAATTATTCAAACCCAGTAACCACCGGTACATTGCCAAAACCTCCATAATTGTAAAAAAGTGCTTTATCCAATAATTTTGCGAATATAATATTGTCAAGATATTCAGCTAAATTCACTTGACAATGTTCATTTTGATGTCTATGATATGTTTAATTGAACAAGGAGGCGTCTAGATGAGACCCCAGGTATTGGTACGTGTATACAGAGCGTTGCATGAAGACGCGGCGCTGTCGCAACGGGAAATGGCTAAAATAAGCGGGCTATCTTTAGGTACCGTCAATGCCGCCCTGCAATACGCCCGACAGCAAGGACACGTCGTCGGCAGCAAAAACGGCGGCAACACCCTTTCTGAAGCGGGGTACGCGTTTTTGGATGATTTCAAGGTTGATAGCGCCATTGTTTTAGCGGCGGGCTTTGGCTCTCGCTGCGTTCCGCTAACTTATGAAACACCAAAGGGTTTGCTTAAAGTAAAAGGTAAGCCGATGTTGGAGCGCCAAATTGAGCAGCTGATTGAAAAAGGGATCGACAAAATAGTGCTGGTTGTCGGCTATATGAAAGAGGCGTTTGATTATTTAGTTGATAAATATGACGTGAAGCTAGTATACAACCCAGATTTTGCTACAAAAAACAACTTTGCCAGCCTTTACCACGCGGCGGATTACCTTGCTAACTCCTACGTGCTGGTGGCGGATAACTGGATTGAAAAGAATATGTTTAATCTTTACGAGCCGGAAAGCTGGTTTTCCTGTTTGTTTTTCGAAGGAGAAACCGATGAATGGTGCATAAAATCCAGCCCCTCCGGTTTGATTGAATCGATATCCATCGGCGGCAAAGACAACCTTGCGGTGGTCGGTCCGGCATATTTTACAAGTGAGTTTTCTGAAACATTCAAAAAATATATGGCCGATTATTACACCGACATTAAAGCCACCGATTATTACTGGGAGCACATTCTTAAAAACCATTTAAACAACCTACCAATGTATGTAAACGAACAAACCGGCAATGTCCATGAATTTGAAGACTTGGAAGAGCTTAGAGAATATGATGACAGCTACATAAACAACACCGAGAACACCATTATGGAATTTATCGCCGATGTGCAACACATCGACCAAGGCGATATACACAGCATTTGGCCGCTAAAAGAAGGTGTTACCAACGAGTCTTTTAAGTTTGCCATAAATGATGAGGAATTTGTCTTTCGTTTGCCCGGCTACGGCACCGACAAGCTTATTAACCGCGCCAATGAGAAAAAATCTTACGAGGCGCTGCAGTCTCTTGGAATAAGCGATGAAGTGGTTGTTTTTGACGCCGAAAGCGGCAAGAAAATATCCCGTTATTACGCAAACTCTCGCATTGCTGACCCCTTGAATGACGATGACTTGAAAATGTCTATGGCGATTGTAAAGCGTATGCACGACCACCAGTTAAAGGTAGATCACAGCTATGACATCGCCAGCATGATAGGCTATTATTATTCTTTAGTAAACGGCATCGATGCCATACGCTTTAAAGACATTGACGAAACGCTAAAAAAAGTGGACACCCTTATTAAGTGCAAAGAAAGGCTGGGCATTCAAGAGGTGCTTTGCCATGGCGACTTTGCCCACACTAACGTGTTAGTACTAAGCAACGGGGACGTACGCTTAATAGACTGGGAGTACGCCGGCATGGCAGACCCCATCATGGACCCCGCCATGTATACCATTTATGCACAGCTTGATAAAGAGCGGATTGACCTCTCGCTGCGTTATTATTTAGACCGCGAGCCCACCCGCGAAGAAGAGATACGCTTTTATATGTATATTGCTTTGGGCGGCTTTTTATGGTCTATGTGGAGCCAGTACAAGCAGGGTTTGGGGCAAGAATTTGGCGAATACCCCCTGATTATGTACCGCTATATGAAAGATTATTACCAACTTTTAGAAGATATGGGCGCTTTTTCAGAGTAAATGGTGTTACACTTTTTGCAAACCACCCTGCCTAAAAATATAAATAGAGAGAGTTGCGAAACTCCGTGATATTTGCATGTTCTTATGCAAAGGCGAAAGACCAGAGCGTTACCGCTTTGGTCTTTCGCCTTTTTGTCTTTCAAACCAATACAAATAGCTTGCCCCGTGTTTAAACAACTCTCTTTCAATTTTTATACACTTCTTAATATAAACTACCAAAGGTGCACAGTAAATAAAATTAAAATGGTGTTATAAAGAAACGCATTTTTTATAGAAACTTCTTGCTGCCCGCTCATCACCATCACTTGGCAGTGAATATTTCTCCGTTACTTCGACATTTTTCTATATAATTAACAAGCGATTTGTGCTATTATATAGCCATCAATACCACTTTTAGAAACACACAGCCTTATTAACCGCCACGTTACCACGCAAGCTTTCTTTTTGAAAATACCTTTTATCATTAATGATGCCCACACGGCACCCGCCATTTAAGTTTCTTTAAACGACAAACGCCTATGAACCACCGTATAAAATAGCGACGTTAAAAGCCAACACACAGCCAGGCAAGGAAAAAAGAATGAAACATATAAGCATCAAGCTGGGTTCGCTTCTTTTAGCCCTTTTACTTATTATCGGGCTGGTTCCCGTTGTCACTTTTGCAAAAACAGGTGCCACCACAGGCGAAAATAGCGACATCACTGAAGAAGCACCCCCTTCAAGCGATGGCGAAGCGAAAAAAGAAATTATCGCCTTTGACGCGCTTGACGGCGACGTAGCACAGCAAACGGTGCCGCCGGGAACCGCTAAAGAAAGCCTTCACTTGCCTGATATTCTAATGGGCACAGCGCAGACGGACGGTGAGTCCACGGCGGAAGAAATCCCCGTTATCCGGTGGAAAGCATCACCTGAATACCCGTCTGAAGGGGTGGGCAACTATCTCTTTACACCTCAATTGGGCGGTGGCTATGTGCCCGCAGAAGAAGTTGAAATGCCTTTCATCAGCGTAACGGTTGCCGCCGTCATACGGCCTGCTGCCGGCACCGAAACGGAAATTGATTTAGACACGCTCTCTAAAACAGATGGCACTATATACAAATATGAACCAAAAGCTTTCCTACAGACCGTTGCTGTTTTGACGATAAAAGCCGGTTCTTCCAACATCACAATAAAATCCGGCGGCGGCAAAACCCATAGCGACAAGCAGATACTTATCGAGGCGGGCTATACCGGCACGCTGACGCTGGATAATATAACACTCGACCTTGCCTCAACCGGCTCCAGCGGGGCGATTCCAAGCTACGGCAAAAGCCCCATTGAGCTTAAAAGCAGCGCCACGCTAAACCTTAATTTAAAAGGCACCTCCACCCTTAAGGGCGGCAATAAAATGCCGGGTATCCATGTCTACTACGGCTCGCGCAGCAGTTATTCAAAGCTGACGATAGCGTCCGCTAGCGGCGGCACGCTAAACGCTTACGGCGGGAAAGGCGGCGCCGGCATTGGCGGTTATGGAACACTAACCCCCAAACCCACGTCGCTGCATACCCGCTACGGCTCCATCACAATAAAGAGCGGTACCGTTAACGCCTACGGCGGTGCCGACGGCGGCGCTGGCATCGGCAGCGGGCATGAACCTATTACGCTGGTTAGTGACGCGCTTTATGTGCCGCAAATTGCCATTCAAGGCGGTACTGTTAAAGCGGTGGGTGGTGACGGTGCATCGGGCATCGGCGGCGGTGAAAACAGCACCGGCGGCTACGTTAAAATTACCGGCGGTGTAACCACCGCTATCGCAGGTGAGAAAGGTGCCGGTATCGGCAGCGGCGACAACGGCTCTGCCGTTAGCCTGCAAAGTGTAACAGCTATTATTGAAGGCCCTGCCGTGGTAACCGCCACCTGCAGCACAACCGGCGCCGGCATTGGCGGCGGCAAAGGCATGCCGGGCGGTTTTGTTTCTATCATCAACGGCGCCAAAGTAACCACCAACGGCGCCGGAAATAACGCACACAGCAACTCCATCGGCAGTGGTAACAACCTGAACATTATTTCAGGTGTTTTAGGCCGTGTCGGCGGCACGCTGCAAGTAAAAGATTCGGAACTTTCGATGGATTGCGCTGACACCAACGCTAACTATGTAATGTTTAGCAACGCCCAGTTAACCGGTTGCAAGGACATTAAGCGTATCAACGTTGAATCAATCACCGCTAACAAAAACACCATCGAGCAGGTGGAAACCGCTACCTTTACCATTAAACTGAACAAACCAAGCGCCGCTGAAACGCCAACAGGCATTTTGCGTGTTGTCATCCATCCGCCCACTCAAGACAACCTTGAAACGGGTGAAGTGGCCATTGTTGATGACGTCGCCGTCTTTACCAAAGACATTACACTCACGCCGGATAAAACCAACTACACGCTGGATGTGCCCGGCAAAACAAACGGGCTTCAATTGGGTACCGATTACACCGTAACCGCTCGCTATATGCCCGGCGAAAAAGATAGCTACCAAGCCGGCTCGTCCATGCGTGTTACAAACTTTAAAGTGGTTGCCGTGCGTGTGCCCGATATACCAAATGCACTTTACAACCCGGTGGATAACACCTTAACACAGGTAGACAGCACCATGTCTTACCGAGTAGACGGCGGCGAATGGCAGCCCATTGCCGCCGCTACGGTGAGCGCCTTGCTAAGCACTGCACAGCAAAAAGACGGCGCCCTTGTTGAGGTAAAAGCCGTTAGTGCCACCGGCGTAAGCTCTGCCATAGAAACCATTGCGACGCCCCCGTTAAAACTGTTAGATACGCTTAGCGCCATGCCGGTTGAAAGCGCCGGCACCGCCACCGGCAAAATAACCGGTTTTGATGATTCATCCGCGTTTCGTTATGAGTATAAAAAAGACGGCGCCACTGAGTGGACAGCTGTCTCTGGCAGCAGTGTCACCGGGTTAGAAGCCGGCGATTATAAAGTGCGCCTTGCCGCCACCGAAACAACGGCGGCAACCAGTGCTGTAACGCTTACCGTTGCGAACAGGCAGGCGGCACCCGCAATTGATGCCGTCGGCTACGACGCTGACACCAGAGAGATTATCGGCTTGCCACCCGGCACCGAATACCGCATTGGCGGTGGCGACTGGCGCCAAGCCGACGACAATGGCACCATTAAGCTGACCGATGAAACGGAAGAAACGCTGATAAATAACCCCTCTCTTGAGCTACGCACCCCCGCCTCAAACGGCAACGAACCCTCTGAGACGGTTGTCAAAACGTTTGAAGTAAAACCTCATCCCAGCGGGCTTTACGCAGAACCCGGATCCGGCGGTGGCGGCGGCAAAATTTTAGGGCTTGAAAGCGACAAAACCTACCAATACAAAGGCGACGACGGGGTGTGGCACGACGTTAGCGGCAAAACCGAAATAACCGACCTTACCCCCGGCAGTTATGACATACGCTTGAAAGGCGAAAACCAAATTCTGCCAAGCATTTCTCTTGTTATCGGCGTGCCGCAAACAAATAGCGCCCCCTCAACGGCGTATATCGACGGAAAAACGCTGACATTGTTAGGCATTGACCAAACGATGGAATATGAAATAAACGGCAATGGCAGCTGGGTTACCGTTGAAGATGGCGTCAACGAAGTGGATTTAAGCGGCAAAAACATAACCGAAGGTACCGTTCTGGCGGTGCGTTACATTAACGCCGCCGACCCTGAACTTAAACAACTTATCACCCTTACTAAAGCAACCCTATCCACCCAAAACCTTGAGGCAACAGATGCCTCTTCAAGCACTGCACAAGACGGTGCCATAAAAGGGCTTTCGGCGGATAATAACTATGAGTACAAACACGGTGACACGGACTGGATAGTGGTGCCACACGGCGATACCGCTATTGAATCCTTAGCGGGCGGCAGTTACGCCTTACGCTTAGCAGGCGGTATCAACACGTTGCCGAGCGATGCGGAAACTATTGTTGTTCTCTATCAATCGGCATCGCCCAGCGCCAGTTACAACCCGCAAACCAACACGTTGGAAAACGTTTCCTCCGCCCTTGAATATTCCACCGATGGCGGGCAAACATGGACGGCGATAGCCGGCGGCACGGTAAGTAATTTATTTACCGAAGACGAGATAAAAGAAACCATTACGTTACAGGTTAGAGACAAAGGCACGGCGGGCGTGTCGTCCCCGTCAGCACCGCAGGTTATTACGCTGACACCCGCCGACCCGATACCGAGCGACTCTATTACATCTGAAGCCGCCACCGGCAATTTAAACAACGGTAAAATCAGCGGGCTTTTGGAAGAAAGCGTTTACCAATACAGAAAACAAGGCGACACCGGCTGGGTAACGGTAAGCGGTACCAGCGGCATTGACGGGCTTGCTCCGGGGAACTACGAGTTGCGCAAAGCCGGGGAAAATAACACCCTGCCAAGTGAAAGCTTAACTGTTTCTGTAAACCAAGTAGCCAAAACACCCGCCGCCGACGCCCTTATTTTTGACGGCGCCACCGTAACGCTGAACGGCGTTGACGACACCATGGAATACCGCCTTGGCAGCGGCGAATGGACCCGTGTGCCAAACGGTGAAACATCGCTTAATTTCTCCGACCTTGATACCTTTATCGCCCTTATTAACGCCAAAGAAATACAGGTGAGGGGCGCCGGTGACGGTACCATGGAACCATCCCCCGCTGTAACCCTTGTGGTGGAACCGCAGCCGTGCCCGCAAAGTTTGAACTTGGTGGCGACGCCGCCAAGCACCGCCACCGCCCAAGACGGCGCCATCGGTGGCTTTGTAGAGGGCGTTAAGTACGAGTATAAAAAGGCTGACAGCGACGATTGGCTGGGCTCTTTCACAGGGCCCGACATCACCAACCTTGCCGCCGGCAGCTACCAATTCCGCCGGGCGGGCGAAGGCAACAAGTTGCCCAGCATGCCCACCAACCCCTTTGTGTTAAAGTATAGCCAGACGGCGCCAAACGCCACATTCAACAGCAGTATCAACCAATTAAGCGGCGTGGTAAACGGCATGGAATACAGAGTTAACGGCGGCGCCTGGCAGGCAATTACCGCCCCCACCGTAGACAACGCGTTAACATCGGACCAGCTGGTGGACGGCACAGCGATAGAGATACGCTACGCTGAAACGGCCGAGGCGCTCGCCTCGGCGCCGCAAACCATCACGCTGGAAATAAAAGACTACGGCGAAGCGCTGACGCAAATTGTACCGGTCAGCGTTACCACCCCCGGTGGCGATGACGGCAAGCTCACCAACCTAGACGCCGACACCCGCTATGAATACAGAAAAGAAGGGGACACAATCTGGACAGCGGTGCCGCCACAAAGCACCGAATTGACCGATTTAGCCCCCGGCATCTATGAGGTACGGGTTGCCGGCGACGGTGAAGTGCTCCCCTCTGAAGCCATTCCGCTGGTGATTAAAGATGTGGCGCAAAAACCGACCACACCCGCCTTTGATGGCGACGATATGACGCTGACAGGAACCGAAGACGGGTACGAATACCGCATCGGCACCGAAGGCGACTGGACCCCCATCACCGACGACCCCTTTGACATGACGGCGCTTACCGAAGCGCTGCAAAAGAACCCTTATCTTGAAATAAGGCAAGGCGGTACCGGTGAAAAAGAGCCGTCCGAAGCGCTTGTTATACCATTGCAAACGCAAGAAAAACCGACTAACATCAACGCGTCGGTAGATGATGGCAAAGGCAGCGGCAAGCTGACAGGGTTGGACCCCTCTAAAAATTACGAGATTAAATACCCCGGCAGCAACCAGTGGCAAGACATTGCACCGGGCAGCAACCATCTGGACGGTTTAGCGGCGGGCGACTATGAACTTCGCTTAAAGGGCAGCGGCAACACATTGCCCGGCGGCGCCGTTACCGTTACTGTTAAAGCCCTTGAAAAGCCGTCTGAACCGAACAAGCCGACTATACCGGTGCCGGCACCAAAACCCACGCCCGGTGCCCCGCACCCGTTTAGCGCAGGCACAGCGGCAACCAGCCGCTTTACCACCACCCTTTACTCCCTCCACGCACCGCAAGAAAAAGACAAAGATACCAGCGATCGTGAAGATAAAGCTGCTGACGACGGCGAGTCGTCCGTCACTTCAAAGAGCAACGCAGACAGCAGCGCCACCGGCGAAGTGGAAAAAGAAAGTGGCACCACCAAGTGGTGGATATGGGTGCTTATCCCCATCGCCTTGCTGCTTATTATGCTTATCTTGCTGGCGGCAAGACGCCGTAAAGAAGACGATGAGTTTGAAGCGTAACACCTAACAACCAAGAGCAACCTTTGCCAACGCAAAGGTTGCTCTTTTAACTTAAATTGATACATAAGCTTCACGCCATCACATTGGTCTTCACACGGCGGCATACGTCTTAATACTAAGTTCAGCGCAATAGGCGGGCAGGGCGTTCAAACGCTATTGAACACCACCGCTGTAACCCTTTTATAAAGATAATTATCTTACTTATTGAAGAATACTATCGCCCCATCTCGTTCTATTAACAAGGGACCGCTTGAAGGCGTTCTGTGCGGTTTAGCACCGCCACTTGCAAACACCGCCTGCTTTTTAGCGGATTTTCAACCGGTCGCCGCACTTTACCCGCTATATAACCTTTTTATCTTTCGGCTATCGTTTGTACATATATGTGTGGTATAATCCCTTTATAGGCCGCTGTGTGGCGCTATCCCTCGGCGGCAATCGGTAGTAATCGTTTTCACCCCGCCGACTTGACCCGCCAAGCATTTTCAAAGATAATACGTATTAAAGCTTGTACTAGGTATAAAATAGGAGGATTATTTTATGGTACATACAAAAAAATCATTGTTCTTTCGCCTAATAACCTTTACTTTAATGCTGGTTATGGCGCTAACGCTTGTTTTGCCGGTGGCTGTGCTGGCTAATAGCAGCCCCATTGACGACGTTACCGACGAGCCGGGCACCGCCGACGACGGCACCGTTTACCCCACCAAAGTATTTGTTTACGGGGGCTCACAATCAGAGGCGGAGCTGTCTATGGTTAAAGCCGCCCTCGACGTGGACAAGCTGGATACCGCCGCTCTGGGCGATGATTACACCGCCGTGTCCATCGATAAAGCAACGATGGAACACTACGTTGGCGCCATGCCCAACATCATCGGCGTATGGTCCAGCGTATACATTGAGCGCCTTGAAGAAGGCTCCGGCATAGAGGTGGAAATTCGCACCCCTGAAAACATCACCCGCGTTACCTACAACCAATACCTTAACGCCGTGTTGTCCCTTGGGTTGGACGACGTGCGCGTGCTTGTGGCATCGTCTGCCGAAGCGTATGGTGAAGGCGCGCTTTCCGGCGTTTATGTCGGCGCTGATTTAATGGGCGTTGGCGTGGATAGCGACCAAACCCGCGTGGTGCAAGAAGAGCTGAACGAGGTAACCGCCATTACCGAAGAGGCCGACTTGGATGAAGAAGAATCAGAAGATTTCACCCAGGCGCTGGCTGAAATTAAGCACACTCTGGCTGAAATGGCCGACAAAGAACAGCTGACCAAAGAAGACATTAAAGAAGTGGTTACCGACGTGCTGGAAAATTATGAGCTGAAGTTTAACGAAGAACAGCTCGACCGCATTATCGGCATTATGGAAAAACTTTACGATTCCGGTATTTTAGCCCGTGAAGAAACCCGCTCTGCCCTTTCCAACTTTGCAGACAAGTTTAATTTGGACGGGCTTGGCAAAAAAAGTAAAAATATTTTTGTGCGCTTTTGGAACTGGCTGAAAGACTGGATTAACAAAATAATAGACAGCTTTAAAAACAAACCGGACAGCTCCACCGTTGAAGAGCCGTCCAGCGCTATCGAAGAACCTATTTCCGAAGAGGAAGAACCGCCGTCTGAAGACATTATTGAAATGCCCTCCCCCGTCGAGCCGGACGAAGAGAACGACACCCTTCCTGAAACGGGCGATTCTTCCACCGCCGCTTAAAATAACAACCAAAGAACCCTCTGCCAATGGCAGAGGGTTCTTTTTTATAGCACTCGGTGGGCTACCTGTTGGGATTTTTTTGATGTGCCACTCCATAGCAGTCAGCATTAACGGGCACCTCTACGGGTTTGCCAAACTGGTCGTTCATACCAGCAAAAAATAGAAAAGACAGCAAAAAAGACGCCGGATTATTGCCGGCGCCTTTGTGGGTATTTAACTCGGTTTTATGGAATGTTACAGCGTGCTTACCATGTTGTAAGAAGACCATTCCCCACAGGAGGTGGGTAAATAAAATTCGCCCAGCTCTGCATCTATGGCGCGGTCTGTCATACCTTTGGCACGCATTTCAAGCACTTGTTCTTGTTTTTCTTTAAAAAAGGCAATACGTTTTTTAAGGCGTTCTTTACCATTTTCAACCACGCCGGCATGGGCGCAGAAGATGGTGTCAAAATCCAGCTCTGCCAACATTTCCAGCGTCAAAATGGTTTGGCGTATATTTTCTTCTATATAGAATAAATATTGGCGGGTGGAAAGGTATAAATCCCCTGTAAAAAGCCACCCTTCGCTGGGCTCATAAAACGCGTTGTGATAAATGGTGTGCCCCGGCGTATCAAAGACTTCAAAGGTGTATTTTTCCGTCTCCAATTTGTCCGGCATCGGTTGGGGGTTAAAGGGGCGACGGTGCCCCCACATAATTTGCCTGTACTTTGGGTACATGCCATCTTCATGAGCTTGCTCATGGGCCTTTTCATACAGGTAGATAGGTACTTTAAGGTTGTCTTCAATCCAGCGGGCGTTGCCGGAATGGTCTTCGTGGTTATGGGTAAGCGCCACCTGTTCTATGGGCTGCGTTTTGAACCAGTCTTGCAAAAGCTCGGCTCTGCTTTGGGGCCCGGTATCGATAAGTAACCCGTCTACGTGGTATGTGTGAACCCGGTTATCATGGCCCACCATACTGCAAACAACCATGGCTGCATTAATGTCTTTATGGCTTAGTTTCTCTAACATTTTTCCCGCTCCTCTCTCCTGTTAATACAGGTCTAAAAGTATATTTAGTATACCATCTATCCCCTTCATTGTATACACATTCTGTATAGATTAAAATTTAACGATGTTAAGGTGCCGTTTCGGTGCTATGTGGCTAGTCAAAGCCGTCACCGCGCTCAAGGCGCCGGCAGCACGCTGCGTAAAAATAGGTGTAGAGCAAATCAAAAACGCCGAGAGGCAACACCTTTTGTTGCGGCAAAGTGGGTTTTTCAGCTTGTGGTGGGCTGAAAAATAGCTCAGCGGTACCCTCTCGCTCAGAGTACGGCGTGCCGATGGGGTAGCTCTTTTCATTGTAGCTTTTATCGATGGTTTCCAGCAGCTTGGTGGCAAGGGTGCTAGGTGGTTGGGCGGCAAAAAACTCTTTAAAGCTCGCCTCTTTTTTATGATTTTTCAAGCCTTGATCGGCACAAAAAGTCATCATCGTGTCTCGCTCCAGCGATGAAAGGGAGAGCCCATCAAGGTTTATTTTTTGCAAACCATTGCCGTAGCGGCGGTTAAACTCCTCAAGGTTTCTTTTGGCGTTGTCTGTTAATTTCAGGTGTTTTTTATAACTAAACAAGCGGTTGTAATCGGCGGTGGTCGTCAGGCTTTGCCGCCCGTTTGCGTCCCCGCGTTTTAGCCGCAACAAAAAAGGGGTGGGCTCATAGCTTGTGATGTTTTGCATGTACCCCTCAAGGTGTGCAAAGGTGGTGTTTGCCGCGTCGACCCCGTCCCCCAAAAGGCTGAAGTCCCGCGGGGTGGCGCCGGCTTCAACCGGCGTTTTGTAATAATATGATTTGAAACCAATCATGTGCAGGTGCCCGCTGCACAGCCCGGTACTGCTATGCCAAATTTCATCCCGCTTAATTTGCGCTATAAAAGGAAACAGGCGATTGTCTTTAAGGGCAAGAAATAGTAACGTCAACAGCGGCGCCGTCTCAGTGGTGAAAGAAGCGCTACTTAAATACGGTTCCACCTGCGCTAAATAATCAAACAAAAAGCCGCCGCTGCCCGTTTTGCCCCAACGGCAGACAATACCCTCATACAAAAGGGCGGCGCGCCAGCGGTTAAGCTGGGCACTTTCTTGCAAGGAATCGCTACCGTCTTTTTTTGGTTGGTTAAAAAAGAGTGATGGGGCGGCGTGGCAGCTGGCAAGCAGTATTAAGTCTGCCTCCCATAGCCATAGCACGCGGCGGTTTAACAACCGCCGATTAAGCCCCAGCACGCTGAAATAACCGGTATTTTCTAGTTTTTTTTGCTGCTCTCTTTCTACCTCGCCATACCACTCTTTGACACTAAAAGTACCGCCGTTTTCTTGGCGGATTTTAAGCGTATCAATGGTTTTTTCAATCACGCGCTGCAAATAGCGGTAATAACCCGCCGCCAGTGCGTTGTCGCCATGACGACTTAAAAAAGCCTCGGCACCGGATGATTGAAGGCATTGCTCTAAATAGCAGGTGGCTTTGTCTTTCTTTTTTGCGGTGGTTTGCAACGGGCTCTCCTTTCAGCTTAAAGGATGCGTAGGCGTTGACGCAGCCGCCCTTCTCATCTTGGCTGGGCTGCGGGTGCGCGGCCTGTTTGCTTCGGCCTTTATCTATCATGTTAACACAGTTTTTCAGCAATGAGTAGCCACCTTGCGGCGGCGCCCAAAAGTGGCGGGCAAGGAAAAGCTTTCTTTGCCAAGTGATTTTCAAAATCCACCTTAAAAATTATACATAGCGTCGCTTTTTTACACACAAAAAAGCGGCGCGTGACTATTCACGCGCCGCCGTGGCGGAGGGGAGGAGATTCGAACTCCTGTGGGCTTACGCCCCAACGGTTTTCAAGACCGCCCCGTTATGACCACTTCGGTACCCCTCCATAAATAATATGGTATACCACCGCCGTGCCAAAGTAAAGGGAAAATTAGCGAGCGGTTTCTTGCCGTTACAATTATTAAAAACAAGGCAGACAAGGCATTAAATGTACCGTCAAATAGCATAGCATAGTTTGGCACTTTCTTCAATAAAAAAGGCGTGAAAGTTCGGCGCGTACTGCCCTTTTGCTTGCAATTTACCCAGCTTTCTACTATTCTTAAATGAAGGGTACCCTTAAAGGAGGAACTTATGCAATTACATTCTGTGTACTTTAGCCCAACCCACACCACCAAAAAAATTGCACAAACCATCACCGAGGAATTATCCAAGTATATACACGGCGAAGTGAACGAAGTGGACTGGACACGCCCCGAAGCTCGAGAAAAAGAGCTCCCGTTAGAACGTGGCGACTGGTTGCTTTTAGTGCTGCCTGTTTATGAGGGGCGGATACCCGAGCTGCTTGAAGAAAAACTTGAGGCACTGTCCGGGTACAACACCCCCACCTTTGTGGTGGCAGTATACGGCAACCGCGATTATGAAGATGCGTTGCTTGAAATGGCAACGCTGCTGGAGGTACGTAGCTTTAAAATACTGGGTGCTGCAACGTTTGTGGCAGAGCACTCTTACACCTCTAAACTGGCCACAGGCCGCCCCGACGCCGACGATTTAGAAGCCGCCAAAGACTTTGCGACCAAGTGCTCTGAAAACATTAAAGTGTCCCGCACCGGGCAGCTTATAGAGATGAACATCCCCGGCGACTACCCGCCGCAAGAACGGCGTGAGTTGCCCAATATAAGCCCCAGCACCTCTGACGATTGCATCGATTGCAAGCTCTGTGCCGAGGTATGCCCCATGGGCGCTGTTGATTATGACGACACCAGCATTATTGATAACGAAAAATGCATTCAATGCAACGCCTGCGTTAAGTTTTGCCCCGTTGAGGCAAAGTACTTTGACGAGCCGGGTGTTAAAAAAATAATTGGCTGGTTGGAGAAAAACTTCACCGAGCGCAAAGAGCCGGAGTTCTTTGGGTTTTAAACTTTTAACTACACGCATTAAATAATGACAACTAAAAGAAGGGCTGAATATTCCGCCCTTCTTTGTTGTTTTAAATTAGCTTAACGCCGCGTCGTCATCCAGCCAGGTTTGCCCGTCGCTTAGCTTTCTTGTAAACAGTTTACCAAGGTTTGCGGGGTCTGCGGCCTCATGGTATTTAAAGAGCATCTCGTCGTCATTTAACATACCGACAATTTCCAGTTTGCCACTGACGTGCGACATAGCGTATTTAAAGCACTTGCCCAGCCCATTTTGTGTCGCCTTGGCTTTTTCAACCACCTCAATACCTTTTTTAAGGGGCAGCTGAAATTGGTTTTTAACACCGGTTACAGGGCGGCATTGAAAGATGTAGTATGGGTCTATGCCGTGGCTTACCATGCCGCGCAGCAGGGCGCTTAAAACCGCCGGGTCGTCGTTCACGCCTTTCATCAAAACCGTTTGGTTTTTAACGGGTACGCCGGTTTTTTGTATCGCTTTAACCGCCGCCACCGATTGTTCTGAAAGCTCGGTCGGGTGGTTGTATTGGGTGACAACAAAAAGCTGTTTTTGCCTGTTATACTTGTCTAAAAGGCTCAATAGCTCCTCGTCTTCGCTAATGCGCGAGGGCATCACCACCGGCATACGGCTGGCAATGCGGATGTTGTCTAAGTGGTCTACCTTCACCAAGATGGAAAGCATGTGGTCCAGCCAGCGGTTGGTGTTCATTAACGCGTCGCCGCCGGAAATTAAAACGTTGGTAATTTCGGTGTGTGATTTGATGTAGTTGACCATGCCGTCAAACTGTGTGGCAATTTCTTCGTCGGAAAGCCCCACCATCCGTTTGCGGAAGCAGTGGCGGCAATACATGGCGCACAGGTTGGTAGAAAGCATCATCGCCGTCTCGGCGTATTTGTGCTGCAACCCCTCTACCACGGTGTTTTGCGCTTCGCCGCTGGTATCAAAGCTACCGCTCATGTCGGTTTCTTCAATGGAGGGAATGGCCATTTTGCGTATCGGGTCGCCGGGGTCGTCAAAATTAATTAAACTAAGATAATAGGGCGTTACAGACATAGGGTAGCGCTCTAAAATCTCCGTCATTTGTTGTTGTTCTTTTGGGATCATCGGTAAAAGTTCCAGCAAATCTTGCGTTTTGCGCGCATTCTTTTGCAGTTCTTTTTGCCAACTCATCTAAGCCCCACCTTTCTTTTGTAGTGTACTATATTTTACATCAAAACGTTAAACGACGCAAACCGCCCCAAAATAAGCCACCAAGAATTATCCACAGCCCGCAATAAAGTGTGTAAATAGCCATAATAGAATGTAGGTAAGATATAAAAACACCCCCTCGGCGTTTGCCGAGGGGGTGTTTTAAGCAGGATGCGTCTATTAAAAAAGCTGAGCCATAACCGCCTTTTGGGCGTGCAGCCTATTTTCAGCTTGGTCGAAAATTTCATCAGCGTGTGCCTCAAAAACTTCTTCACTTATTTCTTCGCCGCGGTGCGCCGGCAGGCAGTGCTGCACCATACAGTTTTTGTTAGCAAGGCTGAGCAGCGCCTTGTTTATTTGGTAGCTTTCAAAATCTTTAAGGCGCTGTTTTGCCTCTTGCTCCTGCCCCATGCTTGCCCACACGTCGGTAAAAATAACGTCGGCGCCGTCAGCCGCGGCGGTGGGGCTGTCACTTAGCGTAAAGCCGCTGTAATCGGCGGCAAATTGCAGCACTTCGTTGCGCGGCTCATACCCTTTTGGGCAAGCGGCGTGCAGTTCCATACCAGTTTTCAAAGCGCCCGCCACCAGCGAATTAAGCACGTTGTTGCCGTCGCCGATGTAGGCGGCTTTCAGCCCTTTCAGCTTGCCTCTGTGGGCGCGTACCGTTTGCAAATCCGCCAATGTTTGGCAGGGGTGGGCGTCGTCCGTCAGCCCGTTGATGACGGGAATACCGGCGTACTGCGCCATGATTTCCACCTCTTTTTGGGCGTAGGTGCGTATCATGACACCGTCAAAATAACGGCCGAAAACACGGGCGGTGTCTTGTATCGGCTCGCCACGGCCAAGCTGACTTTCGGCGGCGGTGAGTGTAACAGAATGCCCGCCCAACTGGTAGACGCCAACATCAAAACTGCAACGGGTGCGGGTTGACGCTTTGGTGAACACCAGCGCAATGGATTTGCCTTGCAGCGGGGTGTACGCCACCCCCTCTTGTTGTTCTTTTTTTAATTGGTCGGCTAAAT
>CAYZSR010000004.1:0-17997 GCA_964479715.1 uncultured Oscillospiraceae bacterium
AACCACTTAAATCAATTTGGGCTTTTATTAATGTAGGGTCTAGTTCTTTTAAAAAACTCAACCAAAGAATTCTCCTTTTTAAGGTGTTTTCTCTTTTTTCTAGAGGGTCTATGGTGTGTTTTTTATCGTTTGCAACTGAGTTATTTAAGATGTCTTGTTGTTCTTTTTTTAATTGGTCGGCTAAATCCAGCGTTTTCAGAATGTCTTTGCTCGACCAATCGCTTAACTTTAATAGATGTTTCATGCCATTTCCTCAACCACTTCTTTTAGTATAGTAAAACCTTGCTTCAGCTCTGTTTCGGTGATGGTAAGCGGCGGCAACAGGCGCAGTTTATCTTTTGCCAAAAGGCAAAGTATGCCCCGCTCCATCGCTTTTTGCAACACATCGGCGGCGGCAATATGTTCTTCAAAGCGAATGCCGAGCATCAGCCCCGCCCCGCTTACCGCTTCCACCCCTTGTATCGTCAGCAAATCCGCTTTGAGCGTTTCCCCCTTAGCTTGCACACCCTCTAAAAAAGCGGGCGTCATTCTATCCACCACCACGTTGGCACCGGCACAGCAAACGGGGTTGCCGCCGTAGGTGGTGGCGTGGTCGCCGTAAGAAAGGGTGTCTTTGCAGCGCTCACCCACCAGCAAAGCGGCTATCGGCAAGCCGCCACCAAGCCCTTTAGCCAGCGTAACAAGGTCGGGCTTTAGCCCCGCTTGCTCGCTCGCTAAAAAGGTGCCGGTACGCCCCACGCCGGTTTGCACTTCGTCAACAATAAGGAGCACGTCCCTTTTTTGGCACAGCGTTTGCACCGCTTGCAGGTAGTCTTTTGCGAGAGGGATAACGCCGCCCTCCCCTTGGATAACTTCCAACATAACGGCGCAGATGGTGCCGTCCAGTGCCTGCGTCAGCGCCTCTATGTCGCCCGCCGCCACGTGCTTAAAGCCCGGCAAAAAAGGGTTGAAGTGCTGATGGAACACCGTCTGCCCCGTGGCGGAAAGGGTGCCCATGGTGCGCCCATGAAAAGAGTCTTGAAGAGAGATAATGCCATACCTTTTTTCGCCGTATTTATCGGCGCTGTATTTTCTTGCCGCTTTGATGGCGCCCTCGTTGGCTTCGGCGCCGCTATTGGCAAAAAAGACATTTTTCATCCCGCTTTTTTCCACCAGTTTTTGCGCCAGCACCGCCGCCGGCTTTGTGTAAAATAAATTGGAGGTGTGCTGCAACGTGGCGGCTTGCTTTGCCACCGCCGCGGTCCATTCGTCGTCACACCAACCAAGGCTGTTAACGCCGATACCGCTGGTAAAATCCAAATAACGGTTCCCGTTTGTGTCTTTGGCGGTGCACCCTTTGCCCTCTATTAAGCACAGGTCAAACCGATTGTATGTGTTGGTAATATAGTGTTTATCAAGCTCTTTAATCTGTTGCTCTTGCATGGCTTTTCCTTTCTTGTGCGTTGGTTTTTACGCCAGCTCTTTGTAAAACAGCGTGCCGCTGCCTTGGGTGGAAAAAATCTCCATCAAGATGGAGTGAGGCTTGCGTCCATCGATAATAACCGCTTCGTCAACACCTTGTGACAGGCACTCAACACAGCCCTCTATTTTGGGTATCATGCCGCCTTCAATAACGCCTTGCCGCATCAGCGCGTCCACCTCGCCTATTTCCGCCTCAACGATAAGGCTGCTTTCGTCGTCTTTGTCGCGCAGCAGGCCGGCCACGTCGGTCATGTTAATAAGTTTTGCGGCGCCCAGCGCAATGGCAATTTTGCAGGCGGCGGTGTCTGCGTTGATGTTATAAACGGTGCCGGCGCTGTCTACACCGACGCTGGCAATCACCGGTATAAAGCCGGATTCCATCGTGTTGTGCAGCAGCGTTGTGTTAATCATCTCAATGTCGCCCACGTAGCCAAGCTCTGCCGTTTGCATTTGCCGGCAGCGAATCATCTGCCCGTCTATGCCGCAAAGCCCCACCCCGCGCCCCTCTAACAGCGCCACAAGGTCTTTATTCACTTTGCCCGCCAGCACCTGCTGCACCACTTCAATGGTTTCTTTGTCGGTTACGCGCAGCCCGTTTACAAAGCGGCTTTCTTTGCCGATGCGTTTAAGCTGGTTTGAAATAGCCGGCCCGCCGCCGTGCACCAGCACCACACGCACGCCGATGGTGTTAAGCAAAATCAAGTCGCTCATAACGGCGTCTTTCAGCGTTTCGTCCACCATGGCGTTGCCGCCGTATTTTACCACCACCGTTTTGCCTTTATACTTGGCTATCCACGGCGCCGCCTCGCGCATAACGCTGGCCATTTGGTCTATTCTTGGGTGTTCCATGATGCATGCTCCTGTCGCTATTCAGCTTCTGTAGTCGCCGTTTATCTTAACGTAATCGTAGCTTAAATCACAGCCCCACGCGGTGCCTTCGGCGGCGCCGTCGTGCAGGTGGATACCGATGTTTATTTCCGCCTCGGCTAAAACGGCGGCGGCTTTGCCCTCGTCAAAAGAGTGGTGCGCCGACTGCTTGCAGACCGTTACGTCGCCCGCCGCACTGGATAACGTGAGCGACACATCCTCCACACTGAACGCCGCCGGTGTGTAGCCGATGGCGCACAGCGCCCGCCCCCAGTTGGCGTCTTCGCCGAACATGGCGGTTTTGAATAAATCGCTGCTGATGACGGATTTTGCAATGAGGCGTGCCGTTTCTTTGCTGGGCGCCCCCTCAACATGGCACTGCAGCAACTTGGTGGCGCCCTCACCGTCTTTGGCGATGGCGCGGCACAAGTTAAGGCAAACCTCGCCCAAAGCGGCGTAGAAGGCGCTGTATCCGGGCTGGGCGGCAGAGGTTATCTCTTCGCCGCCGGCGGCACCGTTGGCTAAAATGCAGACCATATCGTTGGTGGAGGTGTCCCCATCAACGCTGATTTGGTTAAAGGTACCATTCACCTGTTCGCTCAGCGCCTGTTGCAGCAGTGGCGGCGCAATGGCCGCGTCGGTGGTGATAAAGACCAGCATGGTTGCCATGTTGGGGGCAATCATGCCGCTGCCTTTGCCGATGGCGCCAATGTGGCAGGTGGTGTCCCCGCTATCAAACGCGTAAGCAATTTCTTTGGGCACCGTGTCGGTGGTCATAATGGCTTCGGCGGCTTGCCCGCTTTTTTCTGCTGAGAGTGCTGCCGCCAGCTGCGGTATCCCTTGTTCAAACGGGGTGATGGACAGCGCCTCGCCGATAACACCGGTTGATGCCACCATAAAGTCTTCTGTTTTAAGACCGGTGTGCTCTGCCGCCAGCGCGCAGCTTTTTTCAGCTATTTCTTCGCCGCCGGGAGCGCAGGTGTTGGCGTTGCCACTATTGCACAAAATACCTCTGGCTTTGCCGTTTTGAATGTGGCGGCGTGTTTGCGCAATGGGTGCCCCTTGCACCTTGTTTTGTGTGTATACGGCGGCGGCACTGCATTCACAGTCGCTTAATATCAGCGCTAAATCCAGCTTGTCGCTGCCGCGACGGATGCCGCTGTGCACCCCCGCCGCTTTAAAACCTTTAGCGGCGCAAACGCCGCCCTCTATTTCTTTCAAAGTCATTTTCAAACGCCTCACTTTAAATTAGTTTAAAACAAGCCCGTCGTATTCCGGCAGCCCAAGGCGCAGGTTCATCGCCTGCACCGCCGCGCCCGATGCGCCTTTACCCAAATTATCATACCTGGCGGAAAGCAGCAGCTGTGTGGCGCTGCCGCCGATGAAAATTTCCATCGTGTCTTTGCCGCTTTGGGCGCCGGCGGACAGGGTACCATCGGGCGGTAGCGCGTCGGCTTTATGGACGGTAAATAGTTTTTCATCGCCGTAATATTCAGCCAAATGAGCGGCAATTTTTTCTTTGCTTTGCCATTCTTTTGCCAGCGCCGTCATCGGCAGCGGCACGCTGACAAGCAGCCCGCTATAATACGCCGCCACGGTGGGTAAAAAAAGTGGCGGATAAGCCAACCCGGCAACGCTCACCATCTCCGGCAGGTGTTTGTGCTGCATACCCAGCGCGTACCGACGCGGGGCGTCATAAGCGTCAGGGCGGGCGGTGTCTTCATAGGCGGCAATCATCGCTTTGCCGCCGCCCGAATACCCTGAGATGGACTGGCAAAAAAACGTTTCGTCAGATTTTATAATACCCGCCTGCAACAGCGGCACGGTAAGGGCTAAAAAACCGCTGGCGTGGCACCCCGGCACCGCCAAACGGTTGGCGGTTTTAATTTTTTCACGGCGCCCCGCCAGCTCGGGAAAGGCGTAAACCCAGCCCGCGTTGGTGCGGTGGGTGGTGCTGGCGTCAATAAGGCGGGCGCTTTGAGGCGCTTTGGCGGCTATCTCTTTCGCCGCGGTATCGGGCAGGCAAAGCAGCGTTAAATCCGCCTTATCTATCATCTCAAGGCGGGCGTCTACCTCTTTGCGGTACGCCTCATCTATCTCAACTATTTCAACGGCGTCTCTGTTTTGCAGCCGCTCTTTTATCTGCAAGCCGGTGGTGCCGGCTAGCCCATCTATAAAAATCTTGTACGCCACAACAAGCACCTCGTGTTTTCTCTTTATGATTTTTTATTCACTCTTTATTCGACTATAGCTCTATTATATGCATAATAATACATAAATCAAGCCTGCTGTGAATAATTATTAACTATGGTTGTTTTGCGCCGCTTTGTACCCCCTTTTTTGGTGATGTTGCTAGGATAAGGCGGCAGAGATAGCAAAAACCCACCTACCGAAGCAGCGGCAGGTGGGTTTTATTTATCTTTATGGTGGTTATTTTTTAATAAAGCCGGCGCGCATATGCCGCACGTCGTTAACGGTAATCAAGGCGTCGGGGCATTGCTCTTTAATAATGCGGGACGCTTCGTTAATGCAGCGGCGTTTAAGGAAAATGGTCATCACGCCAACGGGGCCGTCTTTACCGTACCCATCGGTGTTGGTAACGCCAAAGCCTTGGTCGCGCAGCGTTTCGCTAAGGGCTTCGCGTTCTTCTTCCTGAACGATGGCTTGTATAGAAACGGTGCCGATGGCAAGTTTCTCCTCAATGATAACGCCGACGTAGTTGCCGGCGGCAAAACCGAGGCAGTAAACAACCACACGGACGGGGTCTTCGGTGATGGTGGCAATAACGTTGCTCACAACGATAACCCAGAGCAGGCATTCAAAAAAGCCGATAATCGCCCCTTTCACCTTTTCACCACGCTGAACCAGCACGTGGCGTACAGTGCTGAGCGCTACCTCTACCATTTTGGATAAAAAGATACCGATATACATTAACATACTGACCGTTCCCTTCTATTATAACTTTCTCTTTGTGCCACGCACTTAAAGGCGGTGCAGCGCGCCGTCTTCAGGCAGGTAAACAAAAAAGTCAGTGCCGGCGCCGGGGCAGCTTTCCACTTTAATGGTGCCGCCGCTGATGTCTACCACCCGTTTTACAATGGCAAGCCCCAGCCCGCTTCCCTTGGAGCTGTTGGCGTTGTTGCCTTGGTAAAACTTATCAAACAAGCGGTCTTTTGTTTCCACCGTCATGCCGCTGCCGGTGTCTTGAATGCAAACGATGACATCGCCGGCGTGTTTTTTGCAGGAAATGGTTATAACCCCGCCGACATTTGAATATTTAATGGCGTTCTCTAAAATATTTTGCCACACCTGATAGAGCAGTTCTTCGTCGCCCAGATAATAAATACGCTCCAGCTCAACCGCTACCTCGATGTGTTTTGCCTGCGCTTTTTTTGCCATTAACAACACGACGCTGCGCAGCTGTTCGTCCAGCGAGTAGTTGGTGCAGTTGCTTGCCATATCTAAATTTTCCACCTTACTTAAACGGTAGACGGACGAGGTAAGTTTTGAAAGGCGTTGGCTTTCTTGCACAATAACGTCTACCAGCGCGCGTTGGCGCTGCGTCAAATCGGTGGTTATCAGCGCGGTGGCGTACCCGTAAATAGAGGCGGTGGGCGTTTTAAACTCGTGCGACACGTTGTTGACAAAATCGCTTTTCAGCGTTTCCACTTTGGTCAATTCGGTTACCGTTTGGTTAAAATAATGCACCAGCGGCGCAACGCTGCCGCCTCTGTCTTGAAGGTGTACATCGTATTTTCCCTCCGCCACTTGCTTCATGGCGTTTTGCAATTCAAGCAATCCGTTTTCTTTGCGGATTTTCCAGTTGATGATAAAGCGGTAGATAACAAAGCAGATACCCACCACCAACAGCGCCAACAACACGCTGACCAGCACGCCGTTCACAGCGCCGCCCGCCGGCGTGACAAGCAGCGTGTAGAGTGCCGTAAAGGCGGCAACCAGCAAAAAGACAAAACACAGCAACGCCGCCCACAGCGGCATGGTAACGCTACGGTTCAGCTGTTTTTTCATGATTTACTCGTTCCTTTCTATCATGTACCCTAAACCGCGCACCGTAATGATGGAAAATTCCGGGTAGCTGTCAAAGCGGTCACGCAAGCGTTTAATGTGCACGTCGACGGTGCGCTCGCCCACGTCGCAATCAATGCCCCAAATTTCATCCAGCAGTTGCATACGTGTAAAGACAATATTGGGGTACGCCAGCAATTTATAAAGCAGGTAAAACTCTTTTTTGGGCAGCTGCACCCGGTCGTCGTCACGGCGAACGGTTAGCGAATTATAATCCACCACCACTTCGCCCATGACAATTTTTTTGTCGTTCATTATTTTGGCGCGGCGCAGCAACGCGTGGATGCGCAACAACATCTCGTTTAAGTTCAGCGGCTTAACCATGTAATCGTCCACGCCGAGCAAAAAACCCTCCGCTTTGTATTCAAACTCTTCCCGGGCGGTAATGGCAAGCACCGGCATCGTTTGGTCAACCGAGCGGATAAGCTCCACCAGCTCAAAGCCGTCCATCTCCGGCATCATGATGTCGGAAATAAGCAAATCGACCCGTTCTTTTTCCATTACGTCCAGCGCTTGCTGCCCGTTTTTTGCTTCAAACGTGCCGTAGCCGTTGGTTTTTAAAAACTCCACAATTAAATTGCGCTGATTTCTGTCATCTTCTACAACTAATAAATTAACCATCGGTTCCTCCGTTGCTTTCGGTTAACGTGTGTATAGTAACAAGAAAATTGAACGTTTACGCATACTTTGCAGCAAGGCGCCACAAAGAATATTTTAAATAATGCACAAATATTTGGTGCCATTCTTGTTTAATGTGCTTTTATCGTTAAAACGTTGATTACCCTGTTATCATGCGGGAAACAACGCCTTTTATGACGAATTTTGTTGGCTATTGCCCTAATATTTGGCTGATTATTGGAAAAATATTATGTAAAACACCGATTTATTAATGTTGAGTTCACATAGCATCGGTATGATGTCTTCAAAGGTCATGAGTCGGAGCTTGTCCGGCAACGGCCTAAATTAAAAGGAGGACTTACATAATGGCAAACATTGACATGAAAATTAAAGATCTTCTCAAAGTTGAAGGTGCTAACGACGTATTTGAAAAACACATTCCTGGCATCACCAGCAACCCCAAACTGAAACTCGTTGGCGGCCAAACTTTCCGCGCTGTTTATAAAATGGTTGGCGTATCTGACGACGTTGCTGAAGCAATCAACACCGATCTGGAAGCTTTAGACTAAGCTTTACAAAACAGATTACTTTAAGTAACTGGATTCCTCGAGGATCCAGTTACTTTTTTTGTCGCCAAAAATTAACGGTGCAAACACCGCTGGTACGCGGCGATGCCACCCGCCGCCACACTTGTAAGTATACACGCTTTCACCGTTCTTGCAACTGCAAATACCCGTCGGCGTTAATAAAAGCGTGCACTTTATTCATCGGTTTCGTGATATTTATACTTTTGGCGCCGGAAAAAAGCTTCACCGGCGGCAGCAGTTTTTCAGCTTGCATTACCGCTTGGTTTAAGCGGCTAAGCCGCTTTTCAAAAGCGTCGGATTGGGCGGCGGCGTTTTGCTTGCGCTGCTGTATAGCGGCCAGCTCACCGCGCACCCGTTTCAGCATGCCGATGTCTTCGTCGCTGACGGGCAGCCCTTGTTCCATCAACCGCTGCACATAAGCCACGCTGTTAGCAAGCTGCTCCCACTGCTCTTCGGCGCTGTGTATTTCAGCCTTAAGAGCTTTTCTTTTTTCCAACTGATTGGGCGTTAAGCCGAGAATTACAGTGGTGTTTTGCCGGTCTTTGGCGCCTATTTGCCGCGCGTAAACCGAGCCGAAAGCCGTGGTTTTTCCGGCGATAATTTGCCCGCTGTTTTGGGTAACGCGCACATCACCGTCGCATTCGGTTTGGCAGTTGTTCAAAACACTTGCCGCCACCTCTTCGCCGGCACGCACTGTTACGTTACGCAGTTTATGGGCGTCTACCCGTCGCCCCGCCGTAAGCTGAGTTTGGTCGGTTACAGTGGCGCCGGAAGCGATGTTAATGTCCTTTGCGGCAACGATGGTAGCGCCTTTAACAGCGCCTTTTAACGTAACGCTCTCGCCCGTCTCGATGTAATACCCACCAACAACGTCGCATTCAATACTAATTGAACCGGGGAAAAACAAATCCCCCACACCGTAGAGCAGCTCTTGTACCACCAGTTCCTTTTCAACGTGGTAACAGCCGTCACGGTAGACTAAGTTGCCCCCTTGCCGGGCAACTATTTTTTTGCCGTCTTCTGCAAGGGCTACCCCCTGCCCGATGGGTAAATCGGTACTTTCGGGCCACACCGCCTCAACCGGTTGCCCAAAAACATCGGTACCGGTGGTTTCTTTTTCTTCGGCGTAGCGCACCGTGGCAATAACATCGCCGGCTTTTATTTCGCGGAAAAACCCGCTTTCGGTGTAATTTGCCCGCTCGCCGGCAAAAGGGGCGGGCTGCCTTTCGATACGGGGGTACACTTCTTTGCAGATAGGCTGGCTGGGGTGCAGCGGCTTGTTGCCGGCGGCAATCACAATTTCTTCGCCGTAGGTTGGGCGCAGCAGCCGTGCCAGCGCCCTTTCATCCAGCCCATAGCCGATTTGCGCCCGCTTTAACGCGTTGGACACCGTTTGCCTACCAAGCCCCTTGCCGCCCGTTTCAGGCGCCTTGGCAAGGGCAACAGCCGCCATGCCGTCTTGGCTTATTTTTATAGAAAGTTGGGCGTCGGGGCTTGTTTCATCAAAAGAAAAAACGCCGCCACGCCCCCGTTTTTGTGCCGTAACGGGCGGCTGCACGCGCTCAAAGGCACGGCGCATGGCAGCGCTTTTATCGTCTTTTTCAGTTTCGTCGGTTCCAAAATCAAAGGGATTGTCCGCCACGGTACCGCTCCTTTCAAGCGAAAGTAACATACAAAAAGCCCCAAAACCCGGCTTTTACCCAGTCCATTCCGGCTTTTTGGGGCTACGAATTGTCATTAAAAAACTGGCGGGGTCAAAGCAAAGGGTGCGCCCGTAGTTGGCGCCGGTTTGCTCGCATACAATGGGTATTTTAAGCCGTTTCAACGTTTTTTTAACCGCCTCAACGTTGCGGGCGCCAATGGTGGCAATGTCGCTGTTGCCCGCCGCCGCAAACATTTGTGCGCCGCCGGCAATTTTTGCTTGCATAGCAAAACGGCGGGAGCCTTCTTTCTCAAGCTCCGCCACCATCAACGGCAGCGCCGTATCGGCAAATTTCAGCGGCGTCTTGTTGCCTTGTATCTGCGCTGAAAACGGTAGCAATATGTGCGCCAAACCCGCTCTGTGAAAGTGCGGGTCGTACACGCAGACGCCGACACAAGAACCCAGCGCATAGGTGATTAATTTATCGGGCGCAGCGGCAAGTTTATAGTCAGCAATGCCAACGGTTATCAGCTGGCTCATGGCGCAAGCCCCAACTTGGAAAACAGCGTTTCCAGCGAATCCGTTTCAGGTATAAGCAGCACGTTGCTAGTTTCTTGGGTGTCATTATCACCGGCAAAGTCGTTTTCTATTAAAATAACCTGCTCGCTGATGTCGGCAAAATAGATAGCCGGCACGCTGAGAATGGAGCCGATCATGTCAATGCAAATATCCGGCGGGGAAAGCTGTATCGTCAAGCCGGTTAACTCGCTGATGGCGTTGACGTACGAGCCCGCCATGATGTTGCCTATTTCTTGCATGGCGGAAAGGCCCATGTCATCCACATCGGCAAAGTTGGTAAAGCTTTGCCCAAGCAAGGTGTTCAGCACCATGTGGGCAAATTCTTCTTTTAGTAAAAACATCATCATGCCGTTAATATCGTTGCGCAGCGTAAGCATTAAACCGGCCATCATTGCCTCAGGACCGCCCATTTCTTCGGTAACAGCGGTATAGTCTAAAAAACTGACCCGTGGCACCTGCATGCGGATAGGCCGCATCAGCATGGAAGACAGCGACGTGATGGCGTTGCCGGTGCCGATGTTGGCAACCTCGCGCAGCGCGTCCATCTGCATCGCGTTTAAATTGGCGTACTGCTCTTTTTCCACCGTCTGTTACCCGCCTTTATGTTGGGCTATCGTAAGTTGTTTACAATATCCATAATGTTGTCTGCCGTTTGCACCACACGGGCGCTTAACTGATACGCGCGCTGGCTGGTGATAACCTCGGCCATTTGCTCGGCCAGTTCCACGTTGGAGTGCTCCAGCGCTTGGTCAACAATGGTGTAGCCGCCGTCTTCAGGCGCGCCGATAACACCTAGGGTGGCGGCGCCGGAATTGTCGCTGGGGGTGTAGCGCGCGTTGTTTTGCGGCACCAGCCCGTAAGGGTTGGCAAAGGTGTAAACCGCCAGCCGCCCGCGCACCGACGATAAATCCGCCTGCCCATTAACCACCGGTACCACAATGCGTGCGCCAGTTCTATCCAGCACATAAGCGCCGTCGTCAGTTACCAGCGTGCCGGTGTTGCCCTCAATGCTTAAATTAAAGGCACCGTTGCGTGTGTACTGTATTTCGCCGCCGTGGTCCACCGCAAAAAAGCCGTGCCCTACAATGGCAAAATCCAGCGGGTAGTCGGTTTGTTGCAACGCCCCTTGCGCCATAATTTCATCAATGTAGTGTTGGCGCACGCCGTGCCCCGTTAAATGCTCGCCCGCCACGTTGGTGTTCATGCGGCTGCGCAGTAAATCTTCAAAAGCGGGGCGGCGTCTTTTGTACCCGTTGGTTTGTAAGTTGGCAATGTTGTGGCTGGTTACATCAAGCGCGTTTTGATAGGCGCGCATGCCGCTGGCGCCGGTGTAAAATGCAATGCTCATAAAAGAGCCTCCTTCAAGTTAGGTTGCGCTGTCAATCAATTAAAGCGACGCGATGTTGACGGCTTTTTGATAAGTGGAATCAATCATTTGCAGCGAGCGGGACGCCGTTTCAAAGTTGCGCTGCGCCATCATCATGGCGGTCATTTCCTCGGTTAAATTAACGTTGCTTTGTTCTAAATAACCTTGCACCGCACGTGGGTTTGCCACCTGCGCGCCGGCACCCAGGTTGGTGGTGTACATGCCGTTGCGCTGCTGCTCAAAGACGGCGTCTTCGCCGGGGTGGGTAACGGCCAGCTGCCCGAGATACGCCCCCGTTACCGAGTTGTGTATCTGCCCCTGCATATTAACGTCAATATTGCTGGTGCCAATAAAGAGCGCCCCATCGGTGCCCATCACACGGCCTTTGCCGCGCAAAATAAGGTAGCCTTCATCGTCTAAATCAAATTGCCCGTCCCGTGAAAGATAGATGTTGCCGTCGTCGGCTTGTATGTTAAAAAAGCCTTGCCCGTTGAGCCCGATGTCAAA
Source organism: uncultured Oscillospiraceae bacterium (assembly GCA_964479715.1). Taxonomy (GTDB): domain Bacteria; phylum Bacillota; class Clostridia; order Oscillospirales; family Ruminococcaceae; genus JAAYCI01. The sequence continues at coordinate 11,714 of CAYZSR010000004.1, forward strand.
GGGGCGGTTGGTTTCAAGCAAACCCGCCATGGTCAACGCGTCGGCCACTTCGCTGACAATGCGTGCCGGCTCGCCGGTACCGACGCCGCCGGTGTTGTATTTTTCAAAACGAGTAAGCAGCGTTTGCTCAAAGGTGGTTGATAGCAGCCGGTTGGTTTTATAACCCGGCGTTTTGGCGTTGGCCAAGTTGTTGGCAATAACGTTTAGCCCGCGCTGCTGCATCAACATGCCGGAGGCGGCGGTGTAAAAACCTTGTAGCATAAAAAGCCTTCCTTTCGTCTTTTTCGGTTACGCTTCACCGTGTAGGTAGCTGGTTAGCGCGTGGTTTAATTGCAAGATTGATTGGGTGTGTATCTGGCTGATGCGTGATTCGCTGACGCCGATAATTTCGGCTATTTCACGCAGTTTCAAGTTTTCATAATAATATAGCGAGATAATGGTGCGCTCCCGCTCGGTTAAGGCATCAATAGCGTTTGCCAGCTCATCTCTCAGCTCATTTTCCATCAAGTTTTTTTCAGGAAAGGTGCTTTGGCTTTCGCTGGCCAGTTGGCTGCCGATTTCACTGCCTTCCATGGCGTTTGCCAGCAAATCTTCAAAGCTTAAAACCGAGCCGCTGTTCATCTCTAAATAGTGTTTATCAAGCTCCGGCTCGGTCACGCCAAGGTAATCGGCCAGTTCTTGGTTGGTCGGCTCGCGCATAAGCTCGGTTGCCAGCTCGTTGTAGGCGGTGCCCACCTCGCGCGAGGTACGCCGCACCCGGCGGGGCACCCAGTCTTGCTTGCGCACAAAATCTATGGTGGCGCTTTTAGCACGCATGTAGGCGTAGTTTTCAAAAGACATACCTTTGGAAGCGTCAAATTTATCAAGGCAATCTAAAATAGCGATAATGCCTTCGTTGGTGATATCTTCCACCTGTGCGTAGGCGGAGGTTATGCCCCGCATTTGCACCGCCACACTTTTTGCAATGTAGCTGTAGTGCAAAATAAGTTGGTTGCGCAATTCAGCGTCTTCCGTTTGCTGGTATTTTTTCAACTTTTTCTCGGGGTTTTCCAACGTGTGAGAATCAGCCATTGGCGCCACCTCCTTTGCGGTTACTTAATGCGCCCATTTGCCTGTTGCCCGGGTGGGCTTTAGGCGCTTTGCTGCGCCGGTATTGAAATGTTGCCCAGCGCTTGAATTTGAATGTCGGTATCAATTTCGTTAAAGCTAAGCACCACCACACGGGGATAAAATTGGTCAATCAGCTTTTTGAAGTAAATGCGTACAATGGGGCTGGTTAAGATAATGATGTTTTGCACCAAATCTTGTATCAGCTCTATTTGCTCGCTGGCGGCGCCGACAATGCTTTCAATAACATCCGGCTCCAGCGCCAGATAACTGCCGCCTTCCATCTGTTTTACGGCGTCCATAATGGTGTTTTCTATCTGGGCGTCAAGGGTCAGCACTTTCAGCTGCCCCGCCTCGGCAAAGCGGCGTGATATGGTGCGTCGCAGCGCCTGCCGCACATATTCGGTAAGCATGTCTATGTCTTTAACGGTGGGGGCGTAGTCGCCCAGCGTTTCAAGAATGGTTTCAAGGTCCCGTATCGGGATGCCTTCACGCAGTAAATTGCTAAGTACCTTTTGCAATTCACCCACGCCAACCAGCTCCGGCACAATTTCTTCAACGATGGTTTCGTTGCTGCTTTTTAGGTTTTCAAGCATGTTGTGCACTTCTTGGCGCGTTAATAATTCGTGGGCGTGGCGGCGTATCACTTCGGCTAAATGCGTTATAATAACGCTGGTGGGGTCTACCAAGGTGTAGCCCGCCAGCTCGGCTTTGGGCTTTTTGTCTTCGCTTATCCACAGCGCCGGAATGCCGAAAGCCGGCTCCACCGCTTCAATACCGCCTATCTCTTCAGACGGCTCGCCCGGGGCGAGAGCGAGGTAATGGTCGATAAGCACGTCGCCTTCCGCCACCTGTTCGCCTTTGAATAAAATAACGTATTGGTTGGGGTTAATCTGCCCGGAGTCTTTCAACCGCACCGACGGCACCACCATGCCCATTTCTTGCGCAAACTGTTTGCGGAACATGACGACACGGTCGACAAAGGTGCCGCCGCTTGCTTCATCAACAAGCGGTAGTAGCGAATAACCGAACTCCATCTCTATCTGGTCTACCCGTAAAAGGGAATAAACGTTGTCTATGTTGCGGTAATAGTCCGCTTCGCTTTCCACTTCTTCGGTGGGTACGGGCGGTCCATCTGCCACCGCCAGCTCCGCCTCGCGGGCGCGGTTCATCAACATCATGCCAAGGGCGATAAGCGCCGCGCTAACCAGCAACACCTGTATAACAGGAAAGCCGAGCGGCAGTAGCACCAGCATGATGGCACCCGCCATAATCAAGGCGCGCGGCTGCGCTAAAAATTGACCAGTGATGGCGGTGTTGAGGTTTTCATCGCTGGAGGCACGGGTAACCACCATACCAGTTGCAACGGAAACTAAAAGCGACGGAATTTGGCTCATCAGCCCGTTACCGATAGCGGCGGTAAAATAAATGTCCATAATGGCGTCAAAATCGCCCACGCCGCTGACAAAACCCATAATAATGCCACCCAACAGGTTGATTACGGTGATGACGATGGATATAACCGAGTCACCTTTAACAAACTTGGTGGCACCGTCCATTGAGCCGAAAAAGTCTGCCTCGTGCTGGATTTTATCGCGGCGCACACGGGCTTCTTGCTCGTCTATCAAACCGGCGTTCAAATCGGCGTCAATCGCCATTTGTTTGCCCGGCATAGCGTCCAGCGTGAAGCGGGCGCTTACTTCCGCCACCCGTTCAGAACCTTTAGTGATAACCATATACTGCGCCAGCACGATAATTAAAAAGATAACCAAACCGATAACGGCGTTGCCTTGGATAACAAAGTTACCAAAGGCGCGTATAACGGTGCCGGCGTCGCCGTCGGCAAATAAAATGCGGCGTGTTGCCGCCACGTTGAGCGACAGCCTGAAAACGGTGGTAATAAGCAGCACCGACGGAAAGACCGAAAACTCCAGCGGTTCTACAATATACATGGTGATAAGCAGCACAATAAAAGAGATGGCAAGGTTTAAGATAAAGAACACGTCCAGCAACCACGGCGGCAGCGGGATAATAATAAGCAGCACCATGCTGACAACCAGCAGCGCCACCGCGTTTTGCATCGGGTTAAAACGTTTCATCGCCATCTCCTTTCTTTATTTTATATTTTTAATGGGGTGCCGCGGGGTTTTTGCCTTCAACGCTATAAACGTAGGCAAGCACCTCAGCCACCGCCTGATAAAAGTCTGCGGGAATTTCATTGTCAATCGCCACGGTGTCAAAAAGGCTTTTGGCAAGGGGGCGGTTTTCAACAATCATAACGTCGTTTTCTTCGCCCAGTTTAATAATGCGCAGTGCCACTAAATCGGCGCCTTTGGCAAGCACGGTCGGTGCGTTTTGCGTGCCCACCGTGTAACGGATTGCCACCGCGTAGTGGGTTGGGTTGCGGATTATAACGTCCGCCTCGGGCACGCTTTGCATCATGCGGGACATGGCCATCTCGCGTTGTTTTTGCTTGATGCGTCCCTTTATTTGTGGCGAGCCCTCCGTTTGTTTGTATTCTTCTTTAACTTCTTCTTTAGTCATGCGCAGGTCTTTTTCATACTGCCAGCGCTGGTACAAATAGTCCGCCGCGACGACAAATATATAGATACTCGCCACCGACGTTACAATGTCCATTAAAAAGGCGGCGGTGTAAGGCAGCACCTGTATAAAATCCATTTCCATCAAGCGGGGCAATTCGCCAAATCGTTCAACAAATTTGTTATAGATAACGTAGCCCAGCACTAAAATTTTAACAATTGCCTTTAAAAGCTCTACCAAACCCCGCAGGCTGATTATTTTTTTCAAGCCGTTCAGCGGATTGAGGCGATTAAATTGCGGCTGTACGGCTTTGCCTGAAACAAGCCCTTTGGTTTGCGCCATGGTGACGGCAACCGCCACCAAAATGGCAACCAGCACCGCCGGCACCGCCGCCACCGCAAACATGGCGGCACCTTCCATAAAAAGGGGGCGCAGGTCTGCAACGGCAATGGTATCAAGGCTTGCTGCGTGGCTTAGAAAGGTGTCAAACCCTTTGGTAATAGCGCCAAGGATAAAAGGGCTTAAAAATTGCAGCGTGTATAAAACAGCCAGCAACCCAACCAGCGGTACAATTTCGCCGGACAAGAAAACGTTGCCTTGTTCCCGTTCGTCCCGCAGTCTTTTAGGGGTTGCCTTTTCTGTTCTTTCACCGCCACCGCTTGGCATGCCTTTTCCCCCTTTAGCCTGCCGCCCCTGCCGCGCTCATCACCGTTGTTACATCGAGTAAAGTGTCAAACAAAACCGAGATGTATTGGTCGATAAATTGACCGATAAAGGGCGCGAACAAAAACAGCATTAATATTCCCAGAATAATACGAAGTTGAAAGTTGATAACAAAAACGGTAATTTGCGGGATAAACCGCATTAAAATACCCATCGCCGCCTGCAGCACAAACTCCGCCGCCATAAACGGGGCGGCCAGCCGCAGCACCAGTAAAAACACCGATATAAAAAGTTGTATGGCGTAACTGGCAACGTTGCTGGTAAGGGTAAAAGCACCGGGTGGAATGTGTTCAAACGACTCTGCAAAAATGCGAATAAGGGCCAAATGACTGCCCGACGCAAAGATATACAGTGAAAAAATCATCGTAATCAGCGAGCCGGCGAAAGACACTTGAATTTGGGTGGCGGGGTCCATTGTTTTGGCCATGCCAAGCCCAATGTCGGTATCTATCAAGTCGCCCGCAAAAAAGAGAAAGTAATAAAATATTTGAAAGACATAGCCGTACATAAACCCAACGGCAAGCTCTCGTATCAAGGCGAAAACAAAGGAAAACCCTTGCACCGCCGGCATGGCCGCCATTGAGACGGTGGGGGCCACCAGTAACGTTAAAAAGGCGGATAGCCCAAGCCGCACCATGCCGGGCACGTTGTTGCGTGAAAAAAGCGGGTTGATGGCTATCATGCCGGCAAACCGTGTAAAGACAAGCAGCAACGTGATAAACCCTTCAAAAGCAAATTCAATCGTCATAGGCTACCCTCATATGGAGCCCATCAGGTTAAATATCTCAAAGGTGAAGTCGCTTATAGTGGCGTAGATAAAAGAGCCCATCAACAGCAACATCAGCGCAATAATAAGTAATTTTGGCAAAAAGGTAAGCGTTTGCTCTGAAATTTGCGTGGCGGCTTGGAAGATGGCAACAATTAAGCCGACGATAACGCTAACGCCCAAAACCGGGCCGATAATTTTTAAGCAAACGATAAGCATTTGCCGCATTATATCTATAATTTGTGCTTCGCTAAGCAACGTGTTTCCCCCTTTGCGCGGTTATGAAAAAGAGCTGACAAGCGTGCCCATCATTAAATCCCAGCCGTCTACCAAAACAAAAAGTAACAGCTTAAACGGCAACGAAATCATTGCCGGCGGCAGCATCATCATGCCCATACTCATCAATATACTGGCGACTACCAAATCGATAATTAAAAACGGTAAAAAGATTAAAAAGCCCATTAAAAAGGCGCGTGCCAACTCACTGGTTACAAACGCCGGCGTAACCACCAATAGCGGGAGCTGTGTCAGCTCGGTGGGGTTTTCAGCGTCGGCCACTTCGGGCGCTTCGGTGTCGGACAGTTTAAGGTACATATCCAACGTGTTTTTGTCGGTTTGCTTTAGCATAAATTCTTTTACCGGCGCGGCGGCGGCGGTCAGCGCGTCTTTTGCTTCCAGCTCGCCTTCGCTGTAGGGCTCGTACGCCACCTCGTTCATTTGGTCAACAACGGGCATCATGATAAAGAGCGAAAGAAAGATGGAAAGCCCAATCAATACAAGGTTTGGCGGTGACTGCTGTGTGCCCATGGCGGAGCGCAGAAAACTTAAAACGATGATGATGCGTGTAAAACAAGTCATCATCAGCAAGATGGATGGCAAAAGCGCTAAAAAGGCAAAAATGGCAATCACTTCAAGAGCGCCCATTTCGCCCGCTTCGTCGGCTTGCACGTCGATGGTTACACCCGCCGCGTGCGCCGTAACACCGCCGATTATCGCCAGCACTACGCACAGCGCGATGGACAAAGCCAAGACACCAAGCAACCGTTTAAGCCGCTTTTTGTGGCGGCGTGCTTTAGCTTGAGAGAGTTGCAACGTCATTCACCCTCTCCTTCTTGCGGCGCGTCGGCATCGCCGGGGCTATCCGGCG
>CAYZSR010000004.1:18007-37143 GCA_964479715.1 uncultured Oscillospiraceae bacterium
TCCGGCGCGTCACTCGCGTCTTTTTTCTTGCCAAAACCCAGCTGTTTTGCAGCGCTTTTTAGGGCGTCTTGAAAGCCCATCGGCTCGGCGTCGTCTAGCTTTTTAATGGTCTCGTCGGGGTCGTCAAATTCGCTGATAAGTTCGATGGTTTTGTCGGAAAAACCAACCAGCAACACACGGGTGTGCACCCGCACCAGCATCAGCCCGCTGCTGCGCCCCAGCGACACACGGTCAAGCACCTGAATCAGGCGCCCCGAGCCGGTGCGCAAACCGGGCATGCGGTTGCCAAGCCAGTTAAGCAGCAACCACGCTAAAAACAAAACCAGTACCAGCGCCACAATGGCGCCGACAATGCGTAAACTTACTTCGCCCAGCCCCATTGTGGCGGCGCCGGCAACAAATTGATTAACTACAGCAAGCCCCATGGTGGCAGCGCCCCCTTTGTATACAAATTATACGGCGTAGCCAAATGGCTAGCCCAGAATTTTTTCAACCGTTTGAAGCACACGGTCAGGTTTAAAGGGTTTCACAATAAAATCCAGCGCGCCCAAGCGTATCGCCTCAACCACCATCGATTCCTGCCCCATGGCAGAGCACATAACCACTTTGGCGTTGGGGTCTGCCTCTTTCATCAGCCGCAAAGACTCCAATCCGTCCATTTCAGGCATGGTGATGTCCATAATAACTAAATCGGGTGATTCCTGCTGGTACATGTCCAGCGCCGCTTGCCCGTCGCCCGCCTCAATAATATTGGTGTAGCCTTCGCCAGACAGGCTATTTTTAATCATCATACGCATGAAAGCCGCGTCATCTACAACAAGAATTTTTTTGTTTTTCATAGTTAGAAAGCCCTTTCAACTTAAATTCTGCTTACTTTATTAGGTGGAAACTAACTTTAGTTTTGTTCGTCGTTCAGCGCCTCGATAAGGTCTTTGGTGCCGACAATCTCAGTAATGCGCACGCCGAAGTTGTCGTCAATAACCACCACGTCGCCGCGGGCGATAAGTTGCCCGTTAACCACCACATCCACCGGGGCGCCGGCTTGTTTATCCAGCTCAACAACGGTGCCGGCGGTAAAATCCATAATATCTCTAATTTTTTTGGTGGTTGAGCCAATCTCGATGGAAACATCAAGCGGCACATTCATAATTAAATCTAAATTGGTACCCATAACCGGTGCCCCTTCCGCTCTGGCTGGTTTTCCAAACTCGGGAAAGTCTACATTACGCACATCCACCGGGTGTTGCGGCGGTTGGTACGGTGTGCCTACCGGCGGCTGCACCACCTGCTGCACCGGCGCGGGCGCCGTTTGTTGCGGCGGCTGCGCCAGCGGTTGCGGTTGTGGTTGTGGCTGCGCGGGCGGTTGTGGCTGCGCCACCGGTTGCGGGGCAGGGGCGGCAGGTGCCTCAGGTTGCGGGGCGACTTTTGGCGCTCCATCCATCGGCATCACTTCGCCCGACGGGTCGATAAAATCGGCCAATATTTCTTGAACAAGGTCGATGCCCATGACGCTGATAAAGCGGCTGTCGAGCATGTCATTTATAAGCAAGTTAAAGGTGATGGTAACGACGTCATCTTCGTGCGACAAATCCAGCGCGTCGTAAAAGATGGTGCCTTCCACCACTTCTGCCGTGGGTGTAGAGATGCTTACCTGTTTGCCTAAAAAACCGGCCAGTGCAGTGGCCGAGGCGCCCATCATTTGGTTCATCACTTCGCTGGCGGCGGAAATAGCCATCTCGTCAAACTCAAAATCATCGCTGGGTGGGCCGGATATACCCATCAGCGCGTTTAAAATAAGTTGCATATCGCTTTGACGAAAAACCATGACGTTGTTGCCACGAAGCCCTTCGGTGTAGGTTATTTTCACTATCAGCGCCGGTTCATATTCATCGTACGGAACGGCGTCCAGCGGTTGCACCTGAACGTTGGGGGTGGTGATTTTAACTTTTTTATCAAGCATTTGCGACACCGCCGTAGCGGACGCCCCCATGCTGATGTTCATAACTTCACCAATGGCGTCAATTTCCAGCGGCGAAAGAACCGAATCCTCGGCGTTGCCGGTTGGTTGCATTTCCATGATAATTCCTCCAGCTTGTGGCGCGGCGGCAAACCGCCCAGAGCGCCAACTATATTTTATATCTACAAAGAATACAGGCGATAAAACGCCGCCTGTTATAAATCAGAATTTTTGGACCCCTCGTTAATAGAATCGATGATTTTAACGGCTTTTTTATTGCGACTTGAGCCCAGCTGCGCGTGGAACCACGGGGTGTTATCCACTTCTACTTTAACAACGCCGTTAAGCGGCTTTGAAAGGGTGATAATGTCGTTCGGTTGCAGCGTTAATGCGTCGCTAATGTTGATGCTTGTTTCATCAAAAATTGCTTTCACCGTTAAATCCGTTTCAGAAAGGGATTCTTGAATGGACGCCTGCCGCACCGATTCCAACTTTTCGTTGGTGGTTTTGTGTGAAATACGCGCGTACTTTGAGGTGAATTCACCCAAGTAACTTTCCAGCCCGATGGCGGGAATGCACACGCTGAGCGTGCCCTCGGTGTTGCCCAATTTAACGTTTAGGGCGGCAATAACAACAATGTCTTCCGGGGCGTAAATTTGTAGCAGACGGGGGTTGGTTTCAATGCTGGTTAATTCCCCTGAAATATCAATGTGCGCCCGCCACGATTCCACCATAAATTCGGTTATTTTAACGTAGATGTTGCGCATTATAGCAAGTTCTACGTCGGTAAAATCCCGGCTATACATTGAATCTTCCCCTTGGCCGCCCAGCAGGCGGTCGATAAGGGAAAAGCTGATGTTGTTGCTCATCACCAGCATCAGCGTCGAGTCGGGCAGGTTGATGCTGGGCGACTGCATATCGACCAAGCCGATAAGCGCCACATCGGAAAGGGCGTTGTTGTATTCATAGTACCGCTGTTCTTCCACCTGCAGTACGCTGACGTCGGCAAAGACACGCAAAATGCCGGAAAAATAAGAGGCAAGCAGGCGGCTCATGTTTTCATGCATGCTGTCTATGGTGCGCAGCTGCTCTTTGGTAAACTTTTTCGGTGAGTAAAAATCGTACTTCTTAATGTGGTCACCCACCGATGTATCAGCGGGTAGGTCGGCGCCGTCGCTAATGCTGTTTAAAAGTGCGTCAATCTGCTTTTGGCTAAGCACATCTTCCATGGTTGCCCCCTCCTTTTCTCATCGCTTATTTATATAAAATATGTTATTTATCACCGTTTGCCAGCGCCTCTTTCTCCAACTCGTCAATCATTTGTTGTTTTTCTTCGTCGGTCAGCCCTTCCAGCTCTTCGTTAATGCCTTTGTAGGCAAACCCTTCACCAATGGCCGTGGAGGGAATTTCGCTTACATCCCCTTCAAAAAACTCGGTGTCATCTTCGGGGAAGTAAATACTCATAGCGTCGGCCAGGGTGGCTTCCAAGTTGGAGCCCTCGTTGCCGAGCACAATGATATCCACCCGTCTGTTTTTAGCGCGCCCTTCCTCGGTGGCGTTGTCTGCAATAGGGTAGTTGCGCCCATAAAAAACAGGGGCTATTTTAAAACGGCTGAATTCACCGATGTTGGAAACATAACTGGATACTTTGCCGGAACGCTCGGCGGCGAGCACCCAGTCGTCAACGCCGCTGCCGGGTATGGAAGCGGTGTGCCCGTTAAATTTAACCTGTAGAATGTGCTCATCTATGGAATTGAGACAGTCGCTGAAAAAGTCTAAAAACTCGGTGATTTCAGGGCGCAGATTGGACGAGTCGCCGTCAAACAGCAACGTGTCTGAAAGGCGTATAAAGATAGCGCCGCTCTCACCGTGTGAAACGGTTATTTCGCCCTCTAAATTGCTTTGCTGAATAAATTCACTGATGGAATCTTCCATTTGCGCTAGGTCGGCCGGCATGTCGTCCATAATATCGCCGGCGGGGTCTTCGTCGCCCGCCCCTTCATCGGCTTGCACTTCAATGGGCGCGTTTAAACTGCCCACCCGCTCATACATCGCCTGTACAAAGGCGTTGTACTTGGTTTGCTCAACGGTAGACATAGAGAACAGCAACACAAAAAAGCACATCAATAGCGTAACAAGGTCGCCGTAGGTGTCCATAAAGTCATACTTCTTTGGTTCTTCTTGGGGTTCTTTAGACACAGTTCTACAACACCTTTCTATAGCTTATTTTTTGTATGGTTTTATTCGTCGTCAGCGCTGCCTTTGCGCTTTTTCTTTTTATCTTTTTGGATAATAAGCATGTTCAGTTTTTCTTCAATAAATTTGGGGTTTTCACCGGCTTGAATGCTTTCTACCCCTTCGGCAATAAGCTCTTTGCAGAGAAATTCTTCTTCATGCCGCAGTTTCAGCTTCATCGCCACCGGCGAGAAGACAACGTTGGCCAAAAGCGAACCGTACAGCGTTGTTAACAGCGCCGTTGCCATAGCGGGCCCGATGGAGCTCGGGTCGTCTATATCTTTAAGCATATTAACCAGCCCAATGAGGGTACCAATCATACCAAAGCCGGGTGCGTAGGCGGCACCGTCGCCGAAGAAATCTCGCCCTACGCTGTGGCGGTCGCGCATTTTGTCCATCTCGGCTTCAAGCAGGTTGTGCACTTTTTCCGGTTCCACCGAGTCTACCACCAGCATCAAGCTGGATTTCAAAAAGGGGTCTTCCGCTTCGTCGAGTTTATCTTCTAAAGAAAGCAAACCTTTAATGCGTGCCTCTTTAGCAAATTCAGTAATTTGGTCGATGTATATTTCAGGGTCGTACTTGGTGGGAAACGCCGCAATTCTAAAGTAGCTTGGCACTTTACTCCAAATATCGGTTGGGTAGGTTATCATCAGCGAGGCGAAGGTACCGCCCACGGTGATGATGATTGACGGAATGTCAATAAAGCTTTCCGCCAATATGCCGGGGCGAAAGGTGCCGCCGGAGGCGTCAAACTCTGCTTTTGCCTCGCTGTACGCTTCTTCCGATTCAAAGTTTGCCCGGTTGGGCGCCTGCACATAGGCAATACCAAAAAACATAAGACCAAAGGCTAAAATCATGCCGACAATAAAAAAGATGTCTACCCCTTTTTTGCCGCTTTTTTTGCTTTTTCCGCCTTCACTCATCGTCGTTCCTCCTTAGTAACAGCCCCGTGAACAAATCTTTTTTATATTGGGTGGCAAGTTCTATCACTTCGTCCACCGTTTCTTGCACAATATAAATGGTGCCGGTTGTTAATTTTATCGTTGTGTCCGGGTGTTCTTCAACCGTTTCTATCAAATCGCTGTTCAGCACAAATTCTATGCCGTTTAGCCGGGTTAACATAATCATTACAGCCGCCCCTTTCACGCTGTGTTTATTTCTGCCATGTGCAAAACAAGCAACAAGTTACTTGCTTTGCACATGGCAGCATGGTGTATGCCGCCATGGAAGCCGCCTAAAACGGCTTATTTAATCGGTTCAATTAACGTTTCAGGTTAATAAGCTCTTCCAGCATGGTGTCGGACACGGTAATCATACGGCTGTTGGCTTGGTAACCACGTTGGGTGGTAATCATGTCTGAAAATTCTTTCGATAGGTCGACGTTGGAAAGCTCTAACGAGCCGCCAACCAACCCGCCGGTACCGCCAGTGCCCGGCGTTTCAAGCCGCGGTGCGCCGGAGTTTGCCGATTCACTATACATGGACGAGCCCGCTTGGTTTAAGCCGGCGGCGTTAACAAAGATGGCAAGGTCGATACGGCCGATAAAAATTTCGTCGCCGTTTGCGTCCAGCCCGGTGATGATGCCGTTGGGCACAATGGAAATGCCGGTTACTTCGTCGGGCGCCACAATTTTTTCTGAGGCGGGCGCAGCGCCGGTGGGGTCACCGTTAACGCCAAGGACAAAGTTGCCTTGCATATCCACTAAGTTACCGGCGGCGTCAAAGTTAAGCATGCCGGCACGAGTATAGTAAACATTTTCGTTGGCATCCATCACTTGGAAAAACCCGTCGCCGTCAATCGCCATATCCATAGAGCTGTCGGTCATGGTGAAAGTGGAGCGCCCCATCATTAAATCGACGCTGGCAAGCTGGGTACCGTAACCAACCGCCGACGGGTTTTGCCCGCCTTGAATGCCGGTTGGCCCTGATGCCGCCGAAAGGTTTTCGTAATAGATATCTCTAAAAGTAGCACGGGACGATTTGTACCCGTAGGTGTTCACGTTAGCAATGTTGTTACCGATAACGTCCATTCTGGATTGGTGGGTGCGTAAGCCTGAAACGCCTGCATACATTGAACGTACCATAATCAATTCTCCTTTAATAGGTGTTGAATTGATACTGTCTTTTGGGCAGCGGGAACAATACGCAAACAGCGTGTTTTTGCCCGCCGCGGGAGCCCGTCAAACACTCGGGGCTCCAAAGCTTCCTTGTTTCAGGACCAGCTTATACGATGACAGTACCATCAATATTTGTAAATACGCTTCCTTTAAGTTCCTCATTATTCACCGTTACCACACGGGCTTGTGCCGCGTTAACGATGTAGGCGTTTTGATCAATTAAGATCAACGCGTCTTTGAGGCCTTTTTGCTGCGCCAGCTTCATGCCGTGGTCTAAACGTTCTAGGTTGGTGTCGCTGACGTCAATTTTTCTTTCCATCACTCGGTTCACTGCGTGTTTGCTAAACGCCGTGTTGCTGTTGCTTTGCAATTTTTGTTGCAACGTGGCAATAAACGAGGCGCTTCCTTGCGCTTGTTTGGTTTTTTCTGCCGGCGTAGAGCCATTTTGAACGCTTGGCGTACCGGTGACAATGGGCCGGTTAATCCGGTTCATGTTATCCATTTTGCCAAACCTCCTTGTCGGGCAACGAGCCGTTGGCTCATTTTACTAACTCTTGGTGGTAAGAAGTGCCCGTTGGTAAACGGCTTCTTCCCCATTTTTGTTGCGTACAACCACGTTCACAAAATACGTTTTGTTGGCGTCTAAGCCTTTTAAAGCGTAGCTGTCTGCGCTTATTCCGCTGGCTGCCAACGTGCCCTTTTTAACCGCCTTCAAATCGTTAAAATCAACGTTGCTGTTGGTGGTGTAATAGACATCGTAAAGCAGCCCGTCTTGGCCATTGGGTGCCTTCCAGCTTAACTTTGCCCCATTGCTTGTCACGTCGGTAACATTAAGTGGCAAGTTGTTTGCGCCTTCTAAACCGTCGTCCGGCGTGTAGCCCGTTTCATTAATGGTCATGATTTGGTTGAGCCGGTATTGTTTATCATTCACGGTAATTAGAAATTCGCCATTAACCAGTGAAAGCTGGCTTACCACGCCGGTGTCTTTGGTTACTTTGCCGCCCGGCTCCATTGTGGCTACCGTAACGGTTTTGCCAACCATGTTGGCGGCGTAGGCATTTTGTGAAAGCTTGTTCATCTCTTCCATCGAGGTCATCATAGAGAACTGCGCCATCTGCGTCATGTATTCGGCGTCGTCAACGGGGTTCATAAAGTCTTGGTTTTGAAGCTGTGCCACCATCAGCATTAAAAAGTCTTCTACTTTAATGCTTTTGTCGGGGTCTTCGTACGGTGTGTTGACGGTAAAATCGCCTGTCTTTTGTACATTTTGGTTTTGAACATTCATAAAGTCAGTCATCGCTGTGTGTTTCCTCCCTTCAATCTTTTAAAGAAACACTTACACATACGCGTTTAAAAGTGACTGCGGTGTTTGGTGCGGGGTTTGTACCGGTGCTTCGTCGGCGCCGGGTGGGGTGGCGGTGTGTGCGGTGTGGCTTTGGCGGCTTTGGCTTTGCCACGTTTGATGTTGCCGCTCTCTTGCAAAGGTTTGCTGTTGGTCCAGCAGCGATTGTTCGTGCTGCGTTGTAACCGGTTGCAGCTGTACGTTCAGCGGTTTTAATTGGTGCTGTAACTGCGCCGCTTCGGCGGCAAGCAGTTTTTGTGCCTCGCCGGTTTTAGCAATCAGGTTCAGCGTCATGGCGCCGTCTGCGTCTTTCACAATGCGAATGGTTAATTCGCCCAGTTCTTTTGGTACCAGCTTCATAACGTATTGTTCTTGCCCTTGTTTTAAGCTGGTTAACACACCGTCGAACACTTGCGAATGAAACGCCGGCGTCGCCTCGGGCTGCGGCTCTGCTTCAAGCGTGTGGTTTGCCGCCGCTAGAAAAGATGTGTTTTGTAAATGAACGCCGCTGTCTACCTGCTGTTGAAGCCGGTCAACATCTAAAATGGTGTGGTCCTTTGCCGGTTTTTCCAGCAGAATTTGTTTGGCGGTGTCTACATCTTTGGCGGCCTGCGCCGCGGCTTTGTCAAAAGCGTCTGTGCCTTTGCTGTACTCTGCGCCGGTTATCAGCCCTTGCCAGCTGGCGTCTTGGTCTGCCGCCGGCAGCTGCTGTGCGTACGTTTCAGCTAACTGGGTGAAACTTTCCTTCGGTATGCCGGTTAGCTGCTGTAATATATCTTGCGGTTCCCCCCGTAACAGCCAGCGCATCGTTGCAAGCGGATCGTCACTTTGTTGCGACATCGTCTGCCACTCATCGGTTGTTATCAACGTGCCGGTTGGGTCGTCGGCGGGGTGCCCTCCCGCAATGGAAAGCCATTGCTGTGCCAACGATAATTGCCCATTTTGCTCCATAACGCTGAGCAGGTCTTGCTGTAATTTACGCACCAAACTTAAAAGTTGGTGTGCCTTTTTGGCGGTTAAATCGTCGGGTGTCAGTTGGTTTAGCTGTAAAAACAGCCGCTGTACCAGTTGCCCAAACTCTGCTGAAAGCAAAGCGTTGTCCGGTTGAAGCAGCGTGCCACTGTTTAGCCCGCCGGCGCCCAGCAGCGCTTGCATATCCTCTAAAGACAGCGTTTGCTGGTTTAACATACCAAGCGACGCGGTGTCTGTAAAAGGCTGTGCGCTCCCGTAAGCCGGGTTTAACATCGCCAACAAGCCGGCAAAATCACCGTCCATTTCGTTTTGCTGTTGGACGCCGCCGTTAAAAGCGGTTTGCGTGTTTGAAGCCAGCGCATTGATTAACGTTGTTTGCATCGTCTTCACCTCCTTAAAATTAGTTTATATATACAAAAGCCTGTTACAGCTTTGTATCCTTATTTAATAACTAGGCGTCTTGCGCCGCGTGCTCGTTCTGTTCTTCAATATAGCGCCCGCTGACAATTTCAAGCACGCGCTCTTGCTCTTTTTTGTGGTACTCGTAAAGGTACTTTTCCCACTGCTTTTCGCGCAATTTTTCCATGCCTTTAACGTCGCGGTCAAGCTCGATAACAATTTCCAGCTGTTTTGCAATTAAAACATTCATTTCATCTATTTCAAGTTGTAACTGGTTAACAAGCTGCTCTGAGTTGGTGCGATGAAAGTTGATGGAAGAAATTTCCTCTGCCCGCACGCCGCGGGTGGCTTTTTCACGGAACGCCGCGTCAAGCTCCAACATCTGCCGCAGTGTTTCATTTTTGCGCTCGCGCAATCGGTTGCGAATGCCGCGCAAACGCGCCAATTCGTTGCGTTCTTTTTCGTACATGGTTTTTTTAAAAGAAAGAATTCTTTCAAGGGAAAAGCTAAACTTTTTCATAGATTACCCTCACCCCGCCACCTGCAACATCAGCTGTATCGTCTCTTCATAGGTATATTTTTCTTCAATGCGTTGTTGCAGCAAGGCGTTGATGTTGTCGATACGGGCGATGGCGTCGTCCAACTCGGGGTTGGTGCCCGCCTGGTAAGCGCCGATGGATATCAAATCGACGTTGGCATCATATATAGCGATGTGACGGCGCAGTTTTTCTGCCGCCAACTTTAATTCAGGGGTGGCAACGTCGGTCATCAAGCGGCTGATACTTTGCATAACGTCGATGGCTGGGTAGTGGCTTTTGTGCGCCAAATCTCGGGTGAGCATGATGTGCCCGTCGATGATACTGCGCACCGTGTCACTCACCGGTTCGTTCATGTCGTCCCCTTCCACCAAAACGGTGTAAATACCGGTGATGGAGCCTTTTTCAAAGTTGCCGCTGCGTTCTAATAATTTGGGCAGCGCCGAATAGATAGACGGCGTGTACCCGCGGGCTACCGGCGGCTCGCCGATGGCCAGCCCGATGTCGCGCTGCGACATACAAAACCGCGTGAGCGAGTCCATCATCAGCAGCACGTCTTTGCCTTGGTCTCTAAAATATTCTGCAACAGCGGTGGCCGCCATGGCGCATTTGTTGCGGAGCATCGCCGGTTGGTCTGACGTGGCAACCATGACCACGCTACGTGCCAGCCCGTCTTCGCCGAGATCGCGGTCGATAAATTCCACCACTTCACGGCCCCGTTCGCCAACTAAAGCAATGACGTTGACATCGGCTTTTACGTTGCGGGCAAGCATGCCCATCAGCGTTGATTTGCCAACGCCACTGCCGGCAAAAATACCCATCCGCTGGCCTTTACCAATGGTTAAAAAGCCGTCTATCGCTTTAATGCCCATTTCCATCGGCTCGCTGATACGGGGGCGTTGCATCGGGTTGGACGCTTCGCCCATTACACTGTATCGCACACCGTTGTAGGCGATGGGACCTTTGCCATCTATCGGGCGCCCCAGCGCGTCGATGGTGCGGCCAATCATATCGTCGCTAACATTTATTTCAAGCTTTTGCCCCGTGTTCACCACGGTGGCGCCAAAACCGATACCTTCGGTGTCGTCATAGGGCATCAGTTGCACTTTGTTTTCTTTAAAACCAACCACCTCGGCAAGTACGTTGTTGCCCTCGGCGGTGGTGATACGGCAAACGTCGCCAATGTTGCTTGGCGGACCGGTGGCTTCCACCGTCATGCCGACGACTTTGTCTATTTTACCCATGTGGGTACGCAAGTCTTCGGTTTTAAGCATGTTTGAATACGCTGTTTTATTAACGGGAGCCACCTGCCTTTCTTATATGGTTAAAGCGGTAAACCGCTTTTTTAGGGTACCTTAATTTCGTGTGTATTTTGTGTGTATAATATTACATTTTTAGTGAATAAATAAGTTTTTTGATAGTATCTATTGCGGCGGGTGTGCCTGTTCAAAATAGTCTTTCAGGTTGCTTAGCTGCGTTTGCAGCGACGCATCCACCACGCCTGACGGCGATTCAATCCGTGCCGTTCCCAGGCTGTCTTCGGTGGGCATTACCTCGATGTGCGTTTCGTTTTGATACAGCTGCATCAATTCTTCCAGCAGCCCCGTCATGGTGTGGGACACTTCCACCCGCACCCACGGCTCGTCACGCACTTCCTGTACCGCTTCATGCACCATTTCAAGCATTTCGGTGTCGTCGTGGCGTATTTTTTTCGCCATCACCTTGGCGGCTATTTCAAGGGCAAGCCAGCGCAGATTTTCTTCATACTCTGCTTCAAAACCGGCTTGGTCACCTTCAAGCGATGCCACCGTTTGCTCCAGCTCGTCCACAATGGTTTGCATGTGCTGTGCCCCTTCGGCCAGCCCTTGCGCACGGGTTTCTTCCAGAACTTGCTGTTTCTGCGCTGCCATCTCTTGTTCAGCTTGTTGCAGCAGCTGTTGTTTTTGTTGCTCTGCCGCTTGCATGGCGTCATCAATAATGTCGCTTGCTTCTTTTTTGGCGTCTTCTATCAGCTGTTCGCTTACGGCGTCGCCGGGGTTGCCGGTGGGGTTGTTCCCTGCTGCGCCGGTTTGGTGGGCATTCAGCGTGGCGGCGTCTGTTTGCAGCGGCGCCATTTCCATATCGGCAAAACCTTCCGCTGCGGGACGCCCGCCGTCTTGGGGAGGCATAAAGCACGGCGTAATATCTTGAATTTGCACCGCGTCGCTAACTAAATTAACGCGTGTGGATTTTAAAATATTAGACAATCACTTCATCCTTTCCACCCTTTGCAATGACCAGCTCGCCCTCTTCTTCCAAACGGCGAATGGTGTCTACAATACGTTGCTGCGCTTCTTCAACATCACGCAGGCGAACGTTTTGCAGGTATTCAATATCCGACGCCACCGTTTCTTGCGCCCGTTTGGACATGTTTTGGAATATCACACGAGACACTTCGGGGTTGCCCGCTTTCAGTGCCACCGCTAAATCTTTAGTGTCTATTTCACGTAAAAACCGCTGGATGGAAATATCGTCCAGATAGATGATGTCTTCGAAGACAAACATTAATTTGCGGATGTTGTCTGCCAGTTCCGGGTCTTTCATGCCCAGCTCATCAAATATTTGTTTTTCGGTGCTGCGGTCTACGTTGTTCATAATTTCAGCCACATACGGCACGCCGCCAAGCTCCATTAAATCCACCGATACCAACGTACCGAATTTTTGCTTGAGCGTGTCTTCCACCACGTTAATCACTTCGGGGCTGGCGCGGTCCAGGTTGGCAATGCGCTCCACCACGTCGATGCGAACGTCTTCCGGTAATTCGCTGATAATCATGCTGGCTTGGTCGCTTTTGGCGTAGGATAAAATAAGCGCTATCGTTTGCGGGTGCTCGTTTTGCAGTATTGAAAGCAGGTTTTTATAATTTGCCGTACGGATAAAATCAAAGGCTTTGGTGCGCAAACTTTTGGTAACGCGCTCCATCAGCGACGCCGCCTGCTGCGGGCCGAAAGCTTTTTCCAAAACGTCGCGGGCGTATTCCACGCCGCCTTCGGCAATAACCTTTTGCGTAACGCACAGGCCATAAAAATCTTCCACCACGGCGTTCAGCTCTTCGGGCGGCAGCTGTTCCAGCTTTGCCACCTCTAAAGAAAGCATTTCAATTTCTTCTTCACGCAGGTATTTATACACTTCGGCCGCTTCGTCGGCGCCTAAAGAAACAATGATAGCCGCCGCTTTGGCCTTGCCGGACATTTCGTCTTGTTTATAAGATAATGGCATTTATCTAGCCCTCTTCTCTCATCCAACCGCGCAGCAAATTGGCGGTAATTTCAGGGTTGCTGCGCGCAAAATCTCGTACTTCTTCAGTGATAACGGTGTCGGGCTGATCGCCGATGGCGGCGGCTTTCAACTGTTTTTTACGCTCTTCAATTTCTTGGTCAATACGCTGCTGTTCAGCCAAGCCATCTTCAGCGTCGGCACCGTCCAGCGCGTCGGCTTTTTTGCGGGAGCGTCCGCGCACGATAAAGATTATAACCATCATAATAATCAGCGCAAGCAGCACGCCGGCGGCGATGTAAAGGAAAAATAACGGAATGCCGAAAAGTGTTTCTTCGCCTTCCCCTTCCGCCTCGGGCGCCGCTTCAAGCATGCCCTGCACCGAGATGTTTTCAAGCGGTATATTAGTGCCGGCGGAAACAAGCTCGCGCAGCGTTTGCCGCGTTTCGGTCGACATGGTGCCGCGCACCATAATAGCGATGGACGCTTCGTCGAGTTTCACACCATCTTTTTCAATTTGTTGTTTTACATAGTTCACAAGGTAATCCCGTGATTGGTAATAATCCACCGCGTCCATTTCACCGTCGCCGTCCAAATCGGCGTAGACGGGAATGTCGGTGTTGTCCGTTTCGCCGATAACGCCCTCGGAAAATTGCCCCGAGCCCATCAGCGCACGCTGTTCTTCGTGCTCGGTTACGCCGTGGTCGGTGTCTTCCATCGGGCTGTATTCCATGCTTTCGGTAATCATGGCGTCGTAGTCCAGCACCGCTGTGACGGAAATTCTAAAGTCGTCGGCGTCAGGATAGGGCAGTGACAATATGTTTGCCGTTTTGTTGTACAGGCGTTTTTCAACCTCTTCTTCAAAGCCCTGCCGCTGTAAAAACTGCGAATCGGCGGCACCGGCGGCGTCAAATTCATCACCGGAACCGGCAAGCACCGCGCCGCTTGAATCGATAACCGTTACTTCGTCGGCGGCCACCCCTACCGAGGGGCCAACCAAAAAGCGAATGCCGGCTACCTGCCCGGCGGTCAGCGTGGTGCCGGGCACCATTTCCAACTTAACGCTGGCGCTGTTTTTGCTGTTTTCAGGGTCCCACACGCGGTTGCTTTGCTGGTCCAGATTTATTGTTACATAGGCATTATCCACGCCGTCATAGGTACGAATAATGTCTTGCATTCTATTTTGAAGCTGGTTTATCTGGTACTGCTTTTTTTCAAAATCGGTGGTGGTAAGGCCGCCGGCTTCTTTAAAGATGCCATAATCAAGCGCCGTTTGGGGAATGCCTTCCATAGCCAGCAAACCCATCGCTTGGTTTTGGTCTTTTTCACGCACTTGCAGCTCACCGTGGCTGTTAATTTGCCCTTCTATATCGGCTTCTTTTAAAACAGCCAAGCCACGTACGCTTTCTTGCCGGTTTAAATCCTCGTACAGCACGACAAAACGCCTTGAACTGGTTTGCAATATAACCGTTAAGCCCACCGCAACAACGATAAGCCCAATCAGTGCAAAGGTTATAAGTCTTTTTCTAGCGCGAGACAAACCATTCCAAGCCTCTTTCAACTTGTTAAAGGCTTGCTTTATCTGGTCTGAAATTGCCGCCATGCGTTCATTCATGCTTCTTTACCCTACCCTTAACTCGAAATATTTTTACACCTTGTGACATAAGCGCCGTTAGATTTGCATTCTGATGATTTCGTTGTAGCTGGCGATGGCACGGCTTACCAAACTGGTGGTGAAGTTTACAGCGGTGGACGCTTTCAGCGCCGCTATCGCCCCGGTGTGCAAATCATCACTGCCGCCAAACGCCAAGTCTTGCATGGTGACGCTACTTTGTTTTTCCGTTGCGGCCACATCGCCCAAGGCGTTTTGCAGGTGCTCAAAAAAGTTGCCGGTGCCGATTGTCTTGGCGGTGCCCTCGCCGGATTGCAGCGCCTCTAACGACGTAACGGGCGGCAAACTGGTAATTGGTACAATAAATTGGCTCATAAGTTACTCCTCAAAATATAGGGATTGGTGCCTACTATAATAGGTGCGGTTTCACACAATAGCGCTTATCTCATTGTTAACACACAAACAGCGTGGTTATATTTATTGATTTATGCAAAACCTACTAGGTTATGATTATAATGTATCAATGATAACGACGCGGCTTATATATCACTATAAGAGCGTTATAATAATTCGCTTGCCTTCATCGCCATCGCTTTAATAATGTTCATGGTGGTGATATTGGCGTTATAGCTGTGGCTTGCCGCCATTAAATCAATGGTTTCTTCAGCCCTGTCCACGTTGGGCATTAATACATAGCCGTCTTCGTCGGCGTCGGGATGTGCGGGGTTATACACCGGCACAAACTCGTGTGGGTCTTTTATAACCTGCTGTACACGCACGCCGCCACTTTTCTGGTTGAGGTTTTGCGTCGCGCGGTTCAGTGCCGATCGAAAGGTAAGCGGTCTTTCTTGAAAAACCACCAAGCGGCGGCGATACGGCTCGTCATTTTCAGCCCGGGTGGTATCTATGTTTGCAATGTTTTGGGCTATCATATCCATTCTAAACCGCTGAGCGGTGAGCGCCGAGCCGGCGATATCCATTGTATTTAAAAAAGACATAAGCGCTTTCTCCTTGTTGTTATTAAAAAGCAAATTAACCTGTAAATTTACAGGTTAGCGTATAGTTATCCCTTCATGCCGGTGATAGCGGCGTTGATGTTGTTGTAGTGGCTGGCAAACCGATCAAGTAAATTGCTGTATTGGGCATAGCTTTTCCATAGCTCGGTTTGTTCTCTTTCCAGCGAGACGTTGTTGCCGTCTAGCCGTACCGAGCTGGCTTTATCGGTGTTTACCGTTGTGCGGAAAGTCGGTTTGGACGATTGGCCCTCTCCCTGCGCCGCCGATGCTTTTCTTGAATCACTTAATTCTTTGGTGGTTTTGTTTAAAACATCTTGAAAGCTTACACGCTGAGATTTATAACCCGGCGTATCGGCGTTTGCCATATTGTTGGAAATAACCCTTGTTTTTAACCATAGGGCATCCAGGCTTGCCTGCGCAGCTTGGGTTGAAAAAGTATCAAAAAGCATAAAACACCACTCCAAACTAATATTGAACATGTGACATTATGATAACACTATTATTTTACTATTTCAACACATTTAATTCCAATATTCGCTTGAAACTGCCATTTAGAGCGATTTGCGGCACATTTTTAAGAGAGATTTTTCTTCGTTAATTCGATGAAATTAGTCCAAAATAGGCAAATTTATTATTGTCTTGTTCAATATGTATACACCTATCAATCTAGACCCCTCGCTCACCTTTTAAAAACATCTTTGGTTGCTTTTTTTGTAAAATCTTTAAATATCAGCGCAAAAAAATAACCCGCACACCCATCTTTTGAAGATGAATAGGCAGGTTATTTACTTATATTAACGCTATTAATCTTGCATCTTTGGCAATTACGCAAGACTTTGCGCTACGTTGCCCGCCCGGTTAGAGCGGTCAATTTTGTCGCATTCTGTAAAAGTTTCTTTCAATTCTTGGATAAGTGGCTCAACGTCATCTAGTATCTTGACATCCTTCTTGACACTAGCCATGACAAGTTGCTGGTCAAAAAAATCATACAATTTATCCAGATTGTTGGACACCGGATAGCGAAAGTCCAGCGTGCCGCGCAAATATCTAATTATTTTCAAACTTTTTGTAATTGCCTCATCCATCTCGGCATATTTCTCTTGTTTGGTCAATTCGCGTGCAAATTGTATCTGCTTTATTGATTCATCATATAATTTAATCAACATTTCGCCTTGCGTCATCGTTGTGACAACTTGTTGTTGATACTGTTTATAAGGGTTCATCGTTAACCTCCATAAAAATTGTTAGTGGTTGGCTTTGCATAAACCGTTAAAAAGCAAGCTGTTGAGCTAGCCAAGAGCTTTGCACGTTCATCTGTTGAATCATCTGCTCCATGGCGTTAAATTGCTTCCAGTATCGGTCGTATTCTTTCCAGTAGGTTTGCTCTAAAGACTCAAGCTGGCTGTCCACTTGTCTGATTTGTTTGGATATGGTCGACTGGCTGTCGTTGCCGGCACGCCCCGCCACGCGGGTTAGCGAGCCGGTGCGGTCAACGGCGTTGTTCACGGCGCTGTTCAGCAAATCCATAATGCCGCCGGTACCGGCAAAGAGGTCTTGAATCATCTCAGGGTCTGATTCTATCATTTCTTTTAACTTGCCGGGGCTTGATTCAACAAAGTTGCCGTCGTTTGCGTGAAAGCTGGTTGACATGCCAATGTCGTAAATAGCGACGCCTTCACCGGTGGGTGTATACATCGCCTGCCGCATTGAGCGCAGAATTCTTTCCAGGGTGGGGTCGCCTCGCAGCAGTCCTTCTTTACTTTTCTCCTCCCACAGTTCAACTTCACGGTCGCTCATTTCGCGGCGCTCCGCCTCGGTTAAAGGCGGGTAATCTTTGTAGTTTGGTTCCGCTTTGTAAAGGCTGTATAGAAAATCAACCGTTTCGTTATAAAGGTCAAAGAAGCCGTCTACCGCTTCATAAATTTTTTCGGTGTCTCGCGCTACCTGAATGGTGGCCACATCTTCCGGCTCGCCATTTTCATCAACGGTTACGTCGTACAGCGTAAAGGTTAAGCCGTCCACCGTAAAGTTGTTGGAGGTGCGCTCAATTTCACGGCCGTCGAGGCTGATGATGGCGTTAGTGCCTTCAGTTATTTTGAAGTCCGCCTCGTTGCCCGCCCCGCCAATTGTAAAGGCTTCGCGCCCGAACAGGTTGTTCAGGTTTTCGCTGTCGTCCCCTTCAAGAACAACCAGCTCCATCGGTACATCAACGCCGACTATACGGAAAGCCGCTGCGTTGTCGTCGTATTCAACGCGGGCAGCGGTGGCGCCTTGTTGCTGCATACTTTGTTCCATGCGCTGCGCTAATTCATCCATCGAAAGGCCGTCCAGTTCGGCACCGCTGATTACCTCGTTACCGATGCGTAAGCCGCCGCCTCCAAAGTGGATACCCGCTTCTTGCAGCGTGGTATTCCCATCATTAACAACGTTGCCCTCACCAATGGTAAAGCCTAAATCAAGACCGTTTTCGTCGCCTTCTTCGGGGGCGATTATTTCAATATCGTAATCGCGGCTGTTCGTTTCAATGCCGAAGTTGCCGGCGCCGTCGACGTGGAAAACAACGTTTTGCACGCCGCTTGCCTGGGTGCCGAATTGGTTGGCAAATTGGTCGTTCAGCAGCTCTATAAATTCTTCTTGGCTGTAAGGCGGTGCTTCGCCATCCTCTTCTTCCGGTTCTTTTTCCGGAATAACGAAAGCGTAGTTTCTGCCGTTTACCTTGATGTTAAAGGTGCCGCCAAATTGATAGTCTTCATGTAAAGCGTCGGCGTTACCGCCATGTATCGGTTTGTTTACACCGAAGGTGGTAAGCCCGCCGCTGCCTTCAATGCCAAAAATGGAAGAAAGCAGGTTGCCTTCAATTTGCTCAAACTTAAAATCGCCGTCGTGCAGGCCTTCTTGTTTGCTTTCAATTTTAAAGCGATCGGTGGCACGGTCGTAAGTGACCCGCACGCCCGCTTTACTTTTTTCAATGTCACTTAAAACGGTGCTCAACGTGGCGTCGCCGTCGTAAGAAAATTCAACGTCGTTTATTTTAAAGGTGAAACGGTTGCCTTGCAGCTCCGCTGCAAAGTTAAGGTTTTTAAGAGAGGTGCCTAAGTCCAACTTGTTGGACACACCGTGCTTAAGACCGATGGTTTGCAGCGTGTCGTAATCGCCGGTAACCATAAAGCGCTGGCCGTGCCCTGCTTTAAGCTCAAAGCCCTGCCCTGAGATGCTCATCTCAATGCCGGAGCCAAAAGCACGCTTTAGCTCGGCGTTAACGTTGTTCAGCAGGTCGGTTGCGTCGCCTGTTTCAACAAAGGTTTTTAAGTCTTTCAATTCAAGCTGAATCGCTTGGCGGCGCCCGTCCAGCTCAAAGTTAAAGCTGGGCAGGTACGCGTCGGTGTCAATGCGTGCGCTGACACTGCCGGTGCCTTTGATGGTGGCGCTGCTGCCAAACATCTTCATCGCCAGCGCGCCTTCCCCTTTAATGGTAATCTCTTGGGTGGCGTCGTCCGCTTGCAATGTTAGGCGGTTGTTTACAAAATCCGCCCGCACACCGTGCCCACTCAGTTCTTCATTCAGCGTTTTTACCACTTGGCTGGGGCTTTGCCCGCCAAATTTCATGGCGGCGTTTTCAATAACAATGGTGTCGTCGCCCACTTGAATGGTCAAATTGGCGTCGTCGCCGGTGTATTGTTCAAGCAACCGAGAAGC
>CAYZSR010000004.1:37153-41318 GCA_964479715.1 uncultured Oscillospiraceae bacterium
CGTTGCCCGATGCCACCACCGAAAAAGCCGGCC
Organism: uncultured Oscillospiraceae bacterium; assembly: GCA_964479715.1. Classification (GTDB taxonomy): domain Bacteria; phylum Bacillota; class Clostridia; order Oscillospirales; family Ruminococcaceae; genus JAAYCI01. Next base: position 37,187 of record CAYZSR010000004.1, read on the forward strand.
CGCGCCCGCTTTGTGTGGTTATTTGGCTGGTCATGGCGTTGAAAAAGTTATAAGAGTTTAAATTGGTGGCAGATGTAAAGGTTAAGTATTGGCTTTGCAGCGCCGTTAAATGCGATGCAACGTCACGATAAAGCAGTTGCTTTTGTTGTAGCACCGCTTTTCTTTGGTTGGCTCTATCTATTTTAGATTGTGTGCCCGCCAGCAATTTCTCAACAAATTCTTGTGAGTTAATACCGGACGCAAGCCCTGAAAGCCCGTGGCTGGATGCACTGAGTGAGTTAATAGCCATGCTGCATCTTCCTTCCATATATTACAGTTTGTCGTTATATTATTAATGTTATAATCTACCTTCTACTTAATACATACGGCAGCGTAACGCAAAAATTAAGCGGGTTTAATAAATAGTTGTGACAAACGCTTTTTAAAAGCGCCGTTTCAGTCGATTTAACGTTATGCCTTGCCATGCGACGTACCGTCGGCCTGTTCGCTGCCGAGGTCGGTCAAATAGCGTTTAATAATCGGCACACTTTTGTTTTCTTTAATTTTTTCTACCGCCTGTTGCTGAAAGCCTTTAAGTCGCTCGGTAATTTGTTTGTCCATCTCAACCACGCTAAGAGCGATGCTGCGTATTGCCTGCCCTTGGTTATAAGCGTCTTGTAACGGCACCGGCACGGCGTCGTAGTCAATGCGTGCCATCGCCACATCTTGCGCCAGCGCCGCGTCGTCAAAACGGCGGCACAGCTCATTTATCGCGTCGTTGGTCGCGTCGATATCCACTGTTAATTGCTGGCGCATTGTGATATACTTTTCGGCAGAGTCCACCGATGCGTTCAGCAACTCTTGGCTCACGTCTTTGTAGACGGTAAATTGGTCTTGTTTTTTATCTAAAAGTGTTTCCAGTTGCTGTAAATCGTTGCTGTTCATAATGATAGCCTACCTTTATAATTTATTGCGAGGTGCCTTTTGTTGACGTTTCTTCCGTTTCCGGCGCTGCTGCGCTCCAGTTACAATATGATTCATGAATACGGTTACGCCGCCCTGTCCGCCGACGGAGACGCGGTGGAGTTTCGCGGTGATTTTGTGCCGCTGATACCGCTGGGGCACAGCGCCACCATTCAATGGGTGCTAGGCGGCAACGTTTTAGCCACCTTTGAGGGCAACGTCTATCTGTCATCGTCGACGTTGCTGCGCCTGGTGGATGTCGATAAAAAGGCGCTGGCAACAATCGGCCGCTTGCTGGCCAGTAACACGTCGCTGCCGGGCACCTTGACCCCTGCCGAGAACGGCTTGCCGACACAGCAAGACTTTTACGCCGAGATTGTCTATCTTTCAATGCGGCGCATCAAGCTTTTAACGGGGCTTGAACTCGCCCCGCAATCAAACCTATTTTTGCACGCCAACGTAGATTTTTTAACGCTTGACCATTTGGGGCTGCAAGTGGAAGAGCAAACACCGCTCAACAAAGACTCGTACCTTACCCTTTGTTCGGTGGTTAGCGGCGGCGACGACAATTTCGTCACGCTGTCCGCCTATGTGGCAAAGCTTACGCTGTTGCCGCCCGGTTAACAGGCAGCCGCGCTCCCTTTAATACATTTACAAACAGCAAGACGCCCTGCGTTTTGCTGTTTATTTTTTGTTGTTTTTGCGCTGGGCGCTGGTTTTTTTAAGGTCTTGCGCCAACGCTTTAAGCAGGTTGCTGTCCGCTTTGCCGGCGGCTTGTTGGTTGGACGCCATCGTTTCAGACAGTTCGGTGCGTAAAATTTTTATTTCTTTCGGCGCTTCAATACCGACCCGCACCTTGTCGCCCGAAATTTCAGTGATGGTTACCTCGATGTTGTCGCCGACAAAAAAGCCCTGCCCCGGTTTTCTCGTTAAAACTAACATACGCTACCCCTCCTCGCCGTCAAAAAGTGGCATGCGGATAGGGTAATCATCGTCTAAAATAACCTGTGCCCCCAGCTTTTTCTGCGTGTTGATAACAACGGGGCTTTTCAGGTTGACGGTGGTTTTCTTAAAATCTTCCGGGATAACGGCTATCAGCCGCAAAGCCGGCGCGGCTTCAAGTTGCAGTAAATCCACCATATCGCCGGGCAGTATCGGTTGGTAATCAAGGCCTATTTCTTCGGGGTCCAGCAGAATAAAGCAGGTGTTGGCGTCGTCGATGGATTGCAACCACAGCAAGCCGGAGCCAATCTCCTTGTCGCTTAAAATAACGTAGCGGCTCAAATCATCAAAACCTAAAATAGGCGCTTTAAAGGTAAGCACCTCGTTTTTATCCAGCTCCATCGTGCCAAAATCTCTTGTCTCAATGGTCATAGGCTGTCCCTTTCTATCGGTTTAATAGGTAAAACGCGCGTAAATAGCCATACAAAGCACAACAGCATGGCCGTCTAAACAGCGGCCATGCTTCGTGTTTTAGCGCCGCCGTACAGCGGGGCTATACAGTGGCATCATAATGAGGGTTTGCGCTGGGTGGTACATACAGCGGGTCGCCCAGATATTCAATTTGAATGGAGGGGTATTGGGTAAAGTTGACCTGGAAAGAGGGCGGCGAATAATCAAGCCGCGCCTGCCCGACGGACCAGTCGGCACGCACTTCGCCGGGGTTGAAATTCATCGCCAAGCTGGACGGCATGTACTGAATGTCCACCGACGAAAGCGGCACCAGCATTAAATCGCCTTGGTTGCGGCGCTGCATCGCCATCTGCCACAGCGTGTCGGGTATTGTTACGCCTTGGTGTGCCTGGGCAATTTGGTTGCCAAATTCAACATAATCGGCGGTGGCTTGTTGGGCGCTTTGCTGCCCCTTTTCGCCGTCATAAGTGGCGCGCTCTACCACGCCTTTAAAGCCCATGTCGCTGCGGCGGCGCACCGAGCTCATTCGCAGTTGTCCCGCTTCACGCCGCATATTAAGGGCGGCGCGTTTTGTAACGCGCTCTACCTCGGGCGCATCTTGTGAAATCTCCAGTTTGGCCCGTGCCACCTCATACTCATACTTGGCTGGAGTAGTGGTAATGTGCAGCAACGGTTTCATCATCATTATCACCTCTGCCAACAATTGCGGTTGTTTATAGGTTGGTGTTGTTATCTGAGAAAATCAAAAAGCGTGGTGGGTAAAATGCGGCTGCTAAGCTGCAACGTAACCAGCCAGCTCATCTCGCTCATTTTGTTAATCATCGCTTCTTCGCCTAAATCGATGCCTTCAATTTTATTCTGCATCTCGGCTAAAATTTCATACTCCCCCTCAAGGGACGCCATGGTGTTTTCAAGGGTCACGCCGCGGGCGCCTACCTCGGTTACCGAGGTGAGCAAAAAGTCCATCGTGGTGGGAATGGCGTCGAGGTCTTTCGCCATGGCGTCAACGTCGTTGTTGCGCAGGTTTTCAACCATCGAGCCAAAGAGATTGTACGCGTTAACCGGCACGCCGTCTTGCACGCCAAACCCAAAGCAGCTAAGCCCCGAGTAGGTGTCTTTAAAGGCGGTGTTGGGGTCAACGGTGCCGTCGGCTTGCAGTGTGTAGCCAAAACCGATATCGACATAGTTATCTGTATTATAGGGAACCGGCTGCCCCGAGCCGTCGACCAATTGGCCGGTGGCGGGGTCTCTGGTGATGGAATCCACCTCGGTACCGTTGTAGTGCAATACGCCATTTTCCAGCGTGAAGGGTGCTGAGCCGTCGCTGTTGCCGGCGGCGCCGTATAGGTAATTGCCGGAGAACTTGCTGTTTATCACTTGGAACATTTCTTCCTGCAGTTTTTCAAGCTCGGTGGCGATTTTATCTCTGTCACTTTCGCTGAGGTGCCCGTTCAGTGCCTCGACCATTTTGTCTGAGGCGATGGACATTAGGCTGTTTATCGTGCGTATGCCGTCTTCCGCAGCGGCGGCGCGCCCTTGCGCGTCGCGGATGGTGGTTTGATACCGTTCGTTGTTAAAAACCAGCTTGCGCAGTTGCAGCGCCCGCCCGGCATCGGGTACATTTTCATACCCTTTGTTAAAAGCACGCTGGCTTGCCAGCCGCTGGTTGGAGCGGGTAAGGCTTTTTAAGTTGGTGTGCATCCGGTTGATGTAATTCCGGTTAAGCATTTGGTGTGTGATGCGCATGTTTTTTTGCCTCCCCAATAATGGTGTCTAG
>CAYZSR010000005.1:0-8478 GCA_964479715.1 uncultured Oscillospiraceae bacterium
GTGCGACACGGCGGGGCGGCTGCACAACAAGAAAAACCTGATGGAAGAGCTGTCTAAAATAAGCCGTGTGGTACACAAAGCAAACCCCGACGCCACCGTTGAAACGCTGCTTGTTTTAGACGCCGTAACGGGGCAAAACGCCATCAATCAGGCGCAGCAATTCATCGACGCTGCCGACGCCACCGGCATCATTTTAACCAAGCTTGACGGCACCGCTAAAGGGGGCGCCGTCATCAGCATTAAAGAAAAACTTGGCTTGCCGGTGCGTTACATCGGCATTGGCGAAGGAATGGATGATTTACTCATTTTTGACCCCGACGAATTTGTCGAGGCGCTCTTTATGCAAGACGACGATGAATAAGAAGACGGGCACGGTGAAGACGACATGGAGTTTTTAGTGGCGACCAACAACGCGGACAAAGTGCGTGAAGTGAACCGCATTATTCAGCCCTTTGGGCACCGCTGTGTTGGGCTTAAAGAGATAGGGTTACAGCTAAATGTAGACGAAACGGGCGACACTTACGCAAAAAATGCGCTTTTAAAGGCGATGGCTGCCTACCGGCTGACCGAACGGGCGATTTTAGCGGATGATTCCGGTCTTGAGGTGGACGCCTTAGACGGCGCACCCGGTATAAAAAGCGCACGCTTTGCCGGCGATGGCGCCACCAGCCAGCAAAACAACGACAAGTTGCTTTATCTGCTGGAGCGCACCCCGTACAGCCGCCGCACGGCGCAGTTTGTTTGCGCCATGGTGCTGGTGGACGCAAGCGGGCGGGTAACCGAGGCGCACGGGCGCTGCCCCGGCGTTATCGGTTTTGAGCCGCAAGGTGAGCACGGTTTCGGCTACGACCCGCTTTTTTATCACAAAGGCAAAAGTTTTGCCACCCTCACCGACGAAGAAAAAGACACTATCAGCCACCGCGGCATAGCGCTGCGGCAGCTGATGCAAACGGTACCGACAGACCCAATAGATTAATTTTTAGGAGATAGATATGTTAACAGGTAAACAACGGGCGGCGCTGCGCAAAGAAGCGGGGCAATTAACGCCGGCTTTTCAAATCGGCAAAGACGGGGTGAACCCGCCGCTGATTGAAGCCGCGGCAGAGTGCCTAGAGGCGCGAGAATTGGTTAAATTTAAAGTGCTGGAAACCAGCCCTCAAACCGCCAAAGAAACCGCCGCGCTGCTAAGCGAAGAAACTGGCAGCCACGTGGTGCAGGTTATTGGGCACACACTCACGCTCTTTTTGCCCAAAGATGAAAAATCTAAATTTCAATGGGTGTTTCAATGAATTCAGTCAACAAACTTCTCTTGTTCGGCGGCACGTTTGACCCTCCTCATATGGGGCATATCGACTTGTTGCGCAACGCAATAAATTGCGTTGAACCGGATTTGGTTGTTGTTATGCCGGCGGGTATCCCTCCACACAAAAGTGCAGGGGTGGCGCCGGCTTCGTTGCGTTACGCTATGTGCGCTTCTTTCAAACCGCTTTTTACACCGCTGGTGGTTAGCGACATTGAGATAAACCGCCGTGGGCGCAGCTACACGTTGCAAACGGTGCGGCAGCTGCAAAAGAAATACCGCGGTGCCGCTATTTATCTCTCTATCGGTGGCGACATGCTTTTATCGTTTACGCAGTGGCACCGGTATAAACTATTGTTGCAAGAGGTAACGCTGGTGGTGCAGCGGCGCGAGCACAACCAGCCCGAGCTTGAAAAAGCGGCTAAAAAGTTGCGGGATGAAGGGGCACATATTCTCTTCGCAGAGGGCGAAACGCGCCCGCTGTCATCCAGCGCTATACGCAAAGGGCTTGAAGCGGGGGAAGATATGTACCCGTCTATTCCATCGCCGGCAAAAGAAATAGTTATGCAATACGATTTATACCAGCGTTACCGAAAGGCACCGAATGACTGTTAAAGAAGCGAGAGAACACGCGAAAGAAATATTAACACCACGGCGCTTTAATCACGTTGAAAATGTGGCGAAAAACGCCGCCGCTTTGGCGAGGCGTTTTGAGGTGGATGTTGAAAAAGCACGCCTTGCCGCTTGGTTACATGATATTACAAAAGAAAAAAGCCGCCACCAATTGTTGCAGTTGATGGAGCAAGATGATATAATAGCACAGTCTACGAAGGGGCGTCCCTTTGCCGTTTGGCACGGTCCGTGTGGTGCCATTTACGCAAAAGACACCCTTGGCGTAACCGACCCTGAGGTGCTTAACGCCATTGCCTGCCATGTAACCGGCAAAGCGGATATGTCCACCTTGGATAAAATCCTTTATGTGGCGGATTCCACCAGCCCGGAGCGTGACTACCCCGGCGTTGAGACGATACGCAAACTGGCTGAAACGGATTTGGACCAAGCGGTTATTGCCGCTTTGAAAAATATGCTGGATTACCTAAAAAGACAGGGCAAAGACGCCGAGATAGACCCACAAAGTGTGGCGGCTTTGCGCTTTTTAGAACAGCAACAAAACACCGGGAAAGATGCAAATGGGAGGCCTTTGCTTTGAAATCCGAATTTAATAAGTACAGCAAGCGCTTGTATAAATCCACTTCAAAAAAAGAGAAGGGCGCGACAAAAGAAACCGGCAAGACAGCTTATTCTGCCGGTGCAGAAAAACCTAAAAAAACACGCCGCAGTGCAAGCTTTGTACGCAAAGTCAGCGCGAAAAGCGGCTTTACCACCGGGCGTATAGCGGCAATTACCGCTCTTTCGCTGGTGGCGGTGCTGCTGGTATCAGCGCTGTCTATATACACTATTTTGGCGGGGCAGATTGACGGTAAAAAAACCCAAGCCGGCACGCTGCCCGACCAAGTGAAAACGCTGCCGGAATACACCGGCAAAGGCATTCTTAATATTTTAGTGTGCGGGCTTGATTACCCCGATGAAAATGAAACGATGGCGGGCAGCGAGGGCAAAGATTTGCCCGCCCGCACCGATATGATTCTATACGTCCATTATGACACGGTGAACAACCAAGTACGCATTATGCAAATTCCACGGGACACCTATGTGGGGCTTGAGGTAAATACCGGCGGCACCGGTAAAATTAACGGCGTTTATTACGGCGCCGAAGACGCCGAAAACCGCATGGCGGCGCTGGCGCAGGTGCTGAACGACCAATTTGGCCTGCCGGTGGATTATTACGCCACCATTGATATGGATGCCGTTAAACAATTGGTGGATATCAAAGGCAGCATTGAGGTGTATGTGCCCGTTGATGTGGCGGATGGCCGCTACGAAGGGGTGGAGATACCGGCCGGTTGGCGCAACTTCACCAGTCCCGAGGCGGAGTTTTTCCTACGCAACCGCAACAGCCCCGCCTATAAAGAGCAGGGCGATATTATGCGCATGCAAATGCAGCAAAGCTTTTATTCGGCGCTGTTTCAGGAGTTTAAATCACTTAACACCAAAGAACTACTTAAATGGGTTGACGTGCTTTTAGACCATTGCCACACCGATATGGACGCCATTCAAATTGGCGGTTTGGCAAGAAAAGCGATGAACATTGAAGGGGCGGACATCACCTTTATACGCCCCGCCGTCAGCGGCGCTATGTTGGGTGACAGCATGTTGGTAAGCCTTGTGCCGGACGAGATGGCGGCGCTTATGAACCAATACTTCCGCCCCGAAGGGCACACGGTGCCCTTGGAAGAGCTGAACATTCAAACGCTGCCGGTGGTAGCCGGTGTGGGCACTTATGAATCCAACGTTCGCACCATGACGGATGTGCAGGCGGAAGAAGCGCCCCGTTAAAAATTACTTTAGCGGGCACAATGCAATCAAACCGGCTCATTGCTGAGCCGGTTTTTGTACAATAGAAAAGAGGAATAGCGTGTCTAAACATAATTATTCTTCAGGCAGAATTCGGCGTTCTGATGACGCTTCAAAAAGTAAAAAGAGCGGTGAGAATAACGGCGGACCACCGCAGCAACAGCAGCAACGTTACCCCGGCGGCGTGCCCCCACAAACGGAGCAACGCTACCCCGGCGGTGTGCCGCCGCAAACGGAGCAGCGTTACCCCGGCGGGGTGCCGCCGCAAACGGAGCAGCGTTACCCCGGCGGGGTTACCCCGCAAGGGCGACAGCGCTACCCGAGCGGCGATGAGCCGTCCGTAGAGCACCGCCCTTATAATGGGCAAGACGCCAATGAAAATTTACCGAAAGACAGCAAGCACCGTAAAGCGGGCGGGCGTTCCTTGTCGGCGCGCAGCAAGCAAGGGCGAGCGCCAAAGCGAAACGCTGTAAAAGACACCCCTTCGCCACAGCAAGAGGCGGCGGTTTATAGAAAAGAAAACGGTCGGCAAGAGATAAATGGTGATTCGCCGGCGGTTTTTAGCGAGCTGGAACGCGATGAAACCCCCGCCGCTGCACCGCCACGTGCGCCCCGCAAACCTAAGAAAAAGAAAAGGCGGGGTATAAAAACAGTGGCGGCACTTTTGGTACTGCTGCTTGCCGTTGGTTTTGTGTTGGGCTTTGCCTACCTAAGCAGTATTTTAGACACCGGTTTGCTCGGCACCGTATCCAATGGTGACAGTTTGGCAAAAGACTATTCCAAATGGCAAACGGCAAATATACTCATTGTCGGTATAGATAATGAAGAAGGGCGCGACTACGGCGCCGGGCGCGGCAACACAGACATGATTCTTTACGCCAACTACAACCTTAAAGAGAATGAGCTGAACCTATTACAAATTCCACGGGACAGCTATGTGGGGGAAGAAGGCACCGGCGGTAGCGGTAAAATAAACGCCCTTCTAATGAACGGCGGCGACGCTGAAAACCCCATCAACAATCTTTCAAACGTTGTTGAAAAGCAATTTAAATTGCCGGTGGACTATTACGTGGCGCTGGACATGGACGGTATGCGTGCCATTGTCGATGCGCTGGGTGGTATTGAGGTGTATGTGCCGCAAGAGATGTCCTTTGCGGGCAGCTATTTGCCGCAAGGCTTGCAGCTGTTGGACGGCAACGCCGCCGAGTTTTTTGTACGCAACCGCAGCGGCCCCGGTTTTGAGCAAGCGGATATCAGCCGGCTGGACAACCAGCGGTACTTTTATTCGGCGCTCTTTCGGCGTATGCTGAATATGGGGCCAAGAGAAATGGTGCGCATGATGCCGGTTTTCAAAACCTATTGCAGCACCGATATTGAGGCAGGCGATGTACTGCGCCTTGGCATGTCGGCAATACGGCTGAAATCGGAATCGGTTCTTTTCTGCAAAGTGCCCGGCAGCACCGGCGCGGCGCTAGACCCCAGCGGGCGTGGGCGCAGTTTATACATAGTGGATATTTATGGGCGAGGCACCGATGAAGAACCCGGCACCGCACGCCTTTTGAACGATTATTTTAGAAGCCATAGCGCCGCGGTACCCGCCGATGAACTGGGCTTGCCGCCAATACAAATACCCGGCAACTACACCTTATATTCCCCCAACATACAAAAAATGGGTGATGTGCAACAATCTGAAAGCAGTTAAGTTGCCCACCTATTAAACTAATTTAAAGGAGAGCTGGATGAATTCATTAGACATTGTACGCAAAGCCTATTCTGTTTTAGACGCTAAAAAAGCAGAGGACATTAGAGTGCTGAAGGTGAAAGACATCACCGTATTGGCGGATTATTTCGTCATTGCTTCCGGTACGTCGAGCACTCACGTCGGCTCGCTTGCCAACGAAGTGGACGACAAGCTGACCAAAGCCGGCGCCGAGATGCGGCGCACCGAGGGCAACAAAAGTAAAGACTGGGTGCTGCTGGATTTTGGCAGCGTAATCATCCATGTTTTCTACCCTGAAGCCCGCGAACATTACGCGTTGGAGCGGCTGTGGGCAGACGCTGATGAAATTGCAATAGACACCCTTTAATTTTCACATAAAGAAAAAGCACGGCGCTGCAGCGCCGTGCTTTTTGATTGTGTCATTATTAAGGGGTTATCTTACCTTGCTGGCAATTTGCTCGGTCTTTTCGCCGTTAAAGAGGTATAAGTCGCCTACAATATCACCGTCTTTGGCGGTGCAGTTTGCCAAGAAGAAAAACTGTGACGGCTCCAGATAGCCATCTTGCCGCAGCGTTTCAACGGTGGGGAAAGCAACGTCTTTACCAAGGGATGAAATGGCTTCATCTTGCCAAAGGCAAAGCTCGCCCATGTCTATTTCTTCTTGCTCATCCAGTGGGGCGGGGTTTTGTAAAAAGAGAACAGCGTTGCCGTCGCTTGATGGAATCAGGTAGTCGCACTTGTCGGCGATTTTTTGGCTTTCGCCGTCTTTATATAAATGCAGGCTGCGCTCGTACGCTTCGCCTTTCAGGTACCACACATTTTTCGCGTCGGTGGAGACTGTAAACCCGGCAACGTCGCTGGCAATTTTTTCACTTTTACCGGCTTTGCTGCCGCTTACCTTACTGCTTTTAAGGTTGTTGTCGCTGTCTTGATAAAAGATGGCCTTGCCGCCGGCTTGGATGGCGGTGTGCCCAAACTCCGTTTTAACGTCGTCGGATATTTTTTCGCGGTTCTTTTTGCTGTCTAAAAAGTAGAGAGTGCCTGTTTCGCCGTCTTCGCTGGTTACAACAAAGAGTCCGAGCGAAGCGTCGTACCGCTTCCAGCTTTCATTGGGGCGGGCAACGGCCACAATGGGGCTGCCGTCTACCCGTATCTCTTCGGCACCTTTTTCGGCGTCCACCTCAAGCATCAAATCGGCTTGTACGGGGGCCAACAGCGCTGATTTATCTTGCGCGCTGTATTCCACAATGGCGTTGCCGAGATAACCGTCGTACCCGCCGGAATAGAGCTTTTCTTCCTTTTTACCTACCTTACCATAGAGGCTGTACCGCCCGTCTTCGGCGTTGCTTTGCCGCCATATTACCAGTGCGCCGCTGTCCGGCACCGCTTGCAACGTAAAGTGCCCGTTGGCGTCGGCGCTGCTGATGGTTTGCTCATCGCCCGTTTCGTCCAGCAAAATAATGTCGCCTTGGTCGTTCAGGTACGCCAGCTGCTTGTCGTTGGCGGATGGCATAAAGTTAAAGGTGTAGCGCCCGTCCGCCGCGGCGGCATCAAAAATGCGGGTTTCATTTTCAGTGGCTAAATCGTAAAGATAATAAGAGGTTTCAATCACATATTCTTCGCCCGTCATGTCGGTGTAAAACTGCAGCGCGTCTTGCAGCGTAGCGTCGGGGTATTTTTCATTAAATGCGCTGACGATGGCGTTCAGCATTATTTCTGCCTTCAGCCCGTCGTCGTCGCTGTCTTTAAGCGCCAACGCCTTTAGTACATCGTCAACACCCTGTTTGTCATCGCTGCGGCTAAAAAGCACAAAGCGGTCGAGGTAAATGTCGCCTAAATCACGCACGTCATCGGCAAGCTGTGCCTTTTCACCGGTTTTCCCGTTGTAGCTGTACAGCATGTCGTCGCCGTCGGTATAAACAAAGAAAGAGACGTTGCGGTCACCTTTTATCTGCGCCGCCTTAACATCTATCTTTTGTTGTTCACCTTTTTTATTAACCACCTCGGCGGAGCCGTCGCTTTGCAAATAAATAGCGTACGATTTGGTAACGTAGGGGGCGCCTTTGCCGCCAAATAGTTTTGGTAAAAAGACAACCATTAAAATGACCGCCACCGTAATAATAGCCACCACGCCGGCAACCGATGCCACCAACTTAAACCGCGACGGCTGTGTCTTTTTAGCCGGCGGTGGGGTGGTTTTTTGTGGTGGTCCGGTGGGGCGGGGCGGCCGCGCACCTTGTGGCGGCGATGGCGGGCTAGTTGGTGGTACGGCAGGTCGGTCGGTCCTATTTGGCTCCATCGAACACCCTCCTTGGCTCTAAGATAGATAACTCACTGCTTATTATACGGTGGGTGTCGCTAAATTTCAATGATAAAGGACATAATCAGAGCGTTTTTGTGCCGTGTTTAAGCCACCGCTTGCGTTATGTAAGTGGTGTTTGCTATAATGAAGTGTAATTCAAAGCAATAGAAACGGATGTGCGATTAATGAAGCCTTACAACCCGCAAGAAATTGAAGCCAAGTGGCAAAAGAACTGGTTGCAAAACCACACTTTCTCAGCGCAGGACAACCATGATCTAGAGAAATTTTACGCCCTTATCGAGTTTCCCTACCCCAGCGGGGAAGGGCTGCATGTGGGGCACCCGCGCCCACCGAGAACTACGCCATTCAACACAACATACACCCCGCCGTGGTGACAGAGCGAAACGTCAACCGCTTTCGCGAGCAGATTCAGTCGCTCGGCATTAGTTTTGACTGGCAGCGTGAAGTAAACACCACCGACCCCGCTTACTATAAGTGGACGCAGTGGATTTTCTTGCAACTCTTTAAAGAAGGGCTTGCTTATAAAAAAGAAATGGCGGTTAACTGGTGCACCAACTGCAAAGTGGTGCTTGCCAACGAAGAAGTGGTCAACGGCGGCTGCGAGCGTTGCGGCGGTGAAGTGGTCCACAAGGTGAAAAGCCAGTGGATGCTTAAAATAAC
>CAYZSR010000005.1:8488-10774 GCA_964479715.1 uncultured Oscillospiraceae bacterium
AAACTGGATTGGACGCAGCCACGGTGCAGACATTACCTTCGGCACCACCGCCGGCGACGATTTGGTTGTTTACACCACCCGTCCCGACACTATTTTTGGCGCCAGCTACATGGTTATCAGCCCCGAGCACAACGTGCTGAAAAGCTGGACGCACAAGCTTAAAAACTTGGAAGAAGTGCAAGAATATCAGCATCAAGCGGCGCGCAAAAGTGAGTTTGAGCGCACCGAGTTGACGCAAGATAAAGAAAAAACCGGTGTGCAGCTGCACGGCATCAACGCCGTAAACCCCGCCACCGGCGAAGAAATCCCCATTTATATAGCCGACTATGTGCTGGCAAGTTACGGCACCGGCGCCATTATGGCGGTGCCTGGGCATGACGAGCGCGACTGGGCGTTTGCCCGTCGCTATGATTTACCGATTATCGAGGTGGTCTCGGGCGGTAACATTGAAGAAGAAGCCTATGTAGACAGCGACGACGGTACGTTGGTAAACAGCGGCTTTTTGAACGGCAAAACAGTGCCCAAAGCGCAAGCCCTTATGGTGGAATGGCTTGAAGAAAAAGACTTGGGCTACGCACGCACCAACTACCGCTTGCGGGACTGGGTCTTTAGCCGCCAGCGCTACTGGGGCGAGCCGATACCGATGGTTTGGTGCGACGCCTGCGACGAATGGGTGCCGCTGGATGAAGCCGACCTGCCGTTAGAGCTGCCACACATTGAAGATTTCCAGCCCACCGAAACGGGCGAATCGCCGCTGGCGCGGCACGACGAATGGGTAAACACCACCTGCCCCAAATGCGGCGGCGCCGCCCGGCGTGAGACCGATACCATGCCGCAATGGGCCGGCTCCAGCTGGTATTTCCTGCGTTACTGCGACCCCCACAACGACACCGAACTGGCTGACCCTGAGCAACTGGCCTATTGGATGCCGGTTGATTGGTACAACGGCGGCATGGAGCACACCACGCTGCATATGCTTTACAGCCGGTTTTGGCACAAGTTTTTATTTGATATTGACGTGGTTGAAGACGCCGAGCCGTACGCCAAGCGCACCAGCCACGGCATGATTTTAGGAGAAAACGGCGAAAAGATGAGCAAAAGCCGCGGCAACGTCGTCAACCCGGACGATGTGGTCGACGAATACGGTGCTGACACGCTGCGTGTCTATGAAATGTTCATCGGCGATTTTGAGAAAAACGCCCCGTGGAACACCTCGTCCATCATCGGCAGCCGCCGCTTTTTAGACCGCGTCTGGGCGGCGTCTTGGCAGCTGGTGGATGGCACAGGCTACCGCAAAGAGTTGGAGCCGACCATTCACCGCACCATCAAAAAGGTAACCGAAGACATTGAGCTGTTGAAACACAACACCGCCATTGCCAGTTTGATGAGTTTGCTTAACGAATTTAACGCGGCAGGCGGCGCCAACAACGATGAATTTAAAACCTTTTTACACCTGCTAAACCCGTTTGCACCGCACATTACCGAAGAGATTTGGCAGCGACTGGGTTACGGCGATGAAATTGCCAAAACCCCGTGGCCGCAATACGACGAAGCCAAAACCATCGACGAAACGGTAGAAATTGCGATACAGGTAAACGGGCGTGTGCGTGGGCACTTGATGATACCGCAAGCTATTGAAGAAGCCGACGCGCTGGCGCAAGCGAAAGAAGTGGAAGGCGTTAAAAACTACCTTGACGGTAAAACCATTATGAAAGAAATATGGGTGCCCGGCAAATTAATCAACTTTGCCGTTAAAGGTTAAGAAAACCTGCAAAACAATAGAAAACCGCCCTGCCGAAACAAATCGGCAGGGCGGTTCTTTTTTTGTGTTTTTAGCTGTCTTTATTTATTTGCCGCACAGTTTCATCAACAAATCGGTCAATTGCGGCACATCGTTCACAAGGTGGGCGGCACCGGCTTTTTCAAGTTCTTCTCTGTCACCAAATCCGAATAGCACGCCAATGCATGGCATGCCGCAATCGGTGGCGGCGTTCACGTCAAATTTGCGATCGCCCACTAAAATAGCGTCGGCGGCATCGATGTCGTTGCGCTCCAGCAACGTTTCAAGCAGCGATGTTTTTGTTATGTTGTTGGGGGCCATGGGCGGGCCCTGCACATCGGTAAAAAAGTGGTCTATGTCAAAATATTTCAGCGTTTTTTTGGCTAAAATATCCGGTTTACTGGTGACCACTAACAGTGTCACACCGGCGTCTTTCAGCGTGGTGAGCATCTCTTTAATGTGGGGGTAGAGGGTGTTTTCATACAGCCCTATTTCGTTATAATATT
>CAYZSR010000005.1:10784-19353 GCA_964479715.1 uncultured Oscillospiraceae bacterium
TTTATGTAGTGCCTCTGCCACTCTGCGTTTTATTGATTCGGCGGCCTTTTCTTCGCTGAGATTAAAAACTTTGCACACCCGCGGCAACAGCGGCGGGCCGATAAAGCCTCTAAGCACTTCGTCAGAGGGAGTATCATACCCTTCTTTATCTATCATATACCGCAGGGCGTTAATAATACCGGGGCCCGAATCGGACAGCGTTCCGTCTAAATCAAAAAATACATAGGTTTTCTCAGTTGTCATTTTCTTCATCGTCCTTATAGGTTTTTTCGCTTATAATATAGCGTGGTCGTGCCTTTGTTTCGTTGTATATTTTGCCGACATAGTTGCCGATAACACCAATGCTAAGCAGCTGAATGCCGCCCATGAAAAAGATGATGATAATGGTACTGCTCCAGCCCCAGACGGTGCTGCCGAAAAGATGTTGCAACAGCACAATAAGAATGCCGACAAAGCTGGCGAATGACACAATAAGCCCCAGCCAGGTGATAAGCCGCAGCGGCTTAACCGAAAGGCTGGTTATACCATTCACTGCCAGCGCCATCATTTTACGGAAAGGGTAGTGGCTTTCGCCGGCGATACGCTCGTTGCGCTCATAATAAACGCTGGCGTAGCGGTAGCCCACCAGCGGCACCATGCCGCGCAAAAAGAGGTTCACTTCTTTAAATTCCGCCAGTCCTTCCAGCGCGCGGCGGCTCATCAGCCGGTAATCGGCGTGGTTAAAAACAACGTTAGCGCCAAGCCCGTTCGTAATCTTGTAAAAGCCCTCGGCGGTGGTGCGCTTAAACCAGGTGTCGGTATCCCGTTTAGAGCGCACGCCGTAGACAATGTCGCAGCCCGCTTCGTATTCGTCAAGCATGGCGTCCATGGCGTTGACGTCGTCTTGCCCGTCGCAATCGATGGAGATGGTGATGTCGGCACGGTCTTTGGCGCTCATCAAGCCGGCAAGCAGCGCGTTTTGATGCCCGCGGTTGCGGGAGAGCGACAACCCATCGATGTGCTCTTCCTCGGCGCTGAACTGTTTGATGATGGGCCACGTTTCATCGCTGGAGCCGTCGTTCACATAGAACACACGGCTGTTGTTGCTGATGCGTCCGCCATCAATAAAGGAGCGCAGTTTATCAAGAAAAAGATTTTTTGTAATGGGTAGGACCTCTTCTTCGTTGTAGCACGGTATGACAATATACAGCGTTGGCTTTGCCATAAGGGCTCCTTTCACACGGGGTGTGGTGACTTTAGTTTAAGTATACCGCAGCGCAAAATGGTTTACAACTGCGCCGCAAAAAACAAAAAAGCAACCGCCCTTAAGAGCGGTTGCTTTTAAATGGTTTTACTTAGGCAACGTCGGCGTCAACGTTGGACGAATCGTCCATTTCTTCGGTGCCGCTCAAATCGCCGGTCAAATCGCTTACATCGCTGGAAGCGTCAGAGATGGGCGTGCTTTGAGAGGTAACCGGTTCTTCTTTGTCGC
The DNA here is from genome assembly GCA_964479715.1 of uncultured Oscillospiraceae bacterium. Taxonomy (GTDB): domain Bacteria; phylum Bacillota; class Clostridia; order Oscillospirales; family Ruminococcaceae; genus JAAYCI01. The sequence continues at coordinate 12,256 of CAYZSR010000005.1, forward strand.
CACAGGCGACGAGACCGAAGACCATCATAACGGACAAAAGTGTCATAGCAATAATCTTTTTCATGTTTCATATCTCCTTTAAAATAGAAAAATAGTAACTTCTGTGTCGTGTTTCTCTCTTGAATGAGAGTAACGTTAGTTTATCACGCAGGTTGTTAAAAGTAAACAAAAAAGGCGATATATCTTTATTACAATTCACTTACAAGAGGTTACAATTGACATACATTGTAACTCTTTTGTATACAATTTGACTAATAAAATAACAATACACCAGCCACTTGTTCCGCCGGTGTATATTCCACGTTGGGTAACGTTATAAATTAAAACCACACAATTATAACACAAAAAATTTATCAAAACTGTTGCAATAGTCAATGTGATTGTGTAAAATAGATACTGTAAGACACATTTATTTGTCATATTTCACAAAGATAACAGGGAAATCAACCTTTATAATATCAGGAGGATGTTGGCTATGTCAAACCGTGTATTTCAAGGTGTAATATATAATATGAAAGACGCGCTGGGGCGTCTGTCCGGCGTGGTGGATGAAGACGGCGTTGTCATTTCTTGCACCGATTTATCGCGCATTGGCGAAGTGCATGGTGAGCTGACGCACTATTTCACCGAAGGACAGCAAAACTTTGTGCATAACGATATTTCTTACCATGTCTTCAGCTCCGACATGCACGCCGAGTTTGCCGCCTTTGTTGAGGGCAGTGACGTGGAAGCCATCCGCTGCAGCGAAATGCTGGCGATAAGCCTGCAAAGCATTTTGCACTTTCACGATGAAAAATATGACAAAACAAATTTTATAAAAAATGTTGTGCTTGAAAATATTTTGCCGGGCGACATTTACGCCAAGGCGAGAGAGTTGCACTTTGCTACCGACAGCAACCGTGTGGCGCTACTAATCCGTGTTGTCAGCGAAAACGGCATTAGTGCTTACGACGTTGTTACCGGGCTTTTCCCGGACAAGCAAAAAGACTTTGTCTTTAACGTGAATGAGACCGACACGGTGCTGGTAAAAGAGCTGACCGACGACATTGAAGAGGAAGACATTGAAAACCTTGCCGTGTCCATTGTAGACACCTTGCAAAATGAGCACTTTATCAATGTGGTGGTCGGCATCGGCACGCCCATTGCCAACATTCGTGATTTAGCCTCCAGCTTTAAAGAAGCACAAAACGCGCTGGAAGTAGGCAAAGTGTTTGATACCGAACAAACGGTGGTAAATTACAACCACCTTGGCATTGCCCGTTTAATTTACCAACTGCCCACCACCATTTGTGAAATGTACTTAAAAGAGGTCTTTAAAAAAGGCGGGCTGGAAGCGCTGGACGAAGAAACACTGTTTACCATCCAACGGTTTTTTGAAAATAACCTCAACGTATCGGAAACATCGCGCGGGCTTTTTGTGCACCGCAACACCCTTGTTTACCGCTTGGAAAAAATTAAAAAGCTGACGGGGCTGGATTTGCGTATCTTTGAAGACGCCATTGTCTTTAAGGTGGCGCTGATGGTTAAGAAGTATCTTGACTCTAACCTTGCAAAATATTGATAAAATCAAGATAATATGTTATTATAGGACTGTTGTTCATAGAGCAACGGTCCTATTTATTTTTCGTGTTTGTATTTATGGCTTTATCCGGGCTGTTCCCGGCGGCTGTTTTAACGAAAACAGCGATTCTTTTATAGGAGGATTCACCTTCGTATGGCTAAAAAAACCATTGTATCAGACGACAATGTAATGATATCGATGCAAAATGTTAAAAAAGTATATCCCGGCGGAAATGTGGCTTTAAAAAATGTAAGCCTAGAAATTTGCCGCGGGGAATTTGTTTTTGTACTGGGGCATTCCGGCGCCGGCAAAAGCACCTTCTTAAAACTAATTTTACGGGAAGAGGTAGCCACCTCGGGCCGTGTGGTGGTGGGCGGGCGAGACCTTTCTAAAATGAAAGAGCGCGACGTGCCCTACCTGCGGCGTGGGCTGGGCGTAGTGTTCCAAGACTTTCGCCTGATACCCACCATGACGGCGTTTGAAAACGTGGCGTTTGCCATGCGCGTTACCAACATCCCGGAGCGGGAAATTAAAAAACGGGTTCCCTATGTGCTTAACTTAGTGGGGCTTGCCGGCAAAGCGCGCAGCCTGCCGGAAGAGCTTAGCGGCGGTGAACAGCAACGTGTGGCTCTGGCAAGAGCGCTGGTACACTCGCCGCCTATTATTATAGCCGACGAGCCCACCGGCAATATTGACCCCGAGCTGAGCGTTGAAATTATGGAGCTGCTGAAAGCCATTAACATGGTGGGCACCACCGTTGTGGTGGTAACCCACGAGCATGAGCTGGCGCAGCGTTTTTCAGAGCGTATTATTACAATAGACCACGGCTCCATCATCGACGACGAGCGCGTCGTTGCGCCGTTTGATGCCTATGAAGGGGGTGCGCTGTTTTGAGACCAAGTAGCTTAAAGTACCTCATTAAACAAGGCTGGCAAAACATGTCTGCCAACCGGCTTATGACCCTTGCCAGCATCGGTGTTTTAACCGCCTGCCTTATTATCACCGGCATTGCGTCGTTAATATCCATCAACGTCAACCGCGTGGTGGATTACCTCGCCAATCAAAATGAGATTGTGCTGTATATCAACGAAGACGCCACCGAAGAAGAAGCTAAAGCGGTAGGCAGCGCCATTGAAGAAGTGCCCAACGTGCTGGGCTATGAATACGTTGACCGGCACGCCGCGTACGAGCAGGTGAACTCTTGGCTGGCGGATTACGGCAACCTGCTGGACGGGTATGAAGAGATATTCCCGCCCAAATATCTGGTGTCGGTCGAAGATTTAAACTTTATTGACGAAACAAGCACCCAGCTCGGTGCCATCGACGGCGTGGAGCGCATGGACGTTCCGTCAGATTTAGCCGGCGTGATGATAACCCTTAAAAACGCCGTTAACTATGGCGGCTGGGGGTTGGTTATTATATTAGCCGTTGTCTCCACCATTGTTATTAACAACACCATTCGGCTTACCGTGTTTGCCCGCCGGCGGGAAATAAACATTATGAAATACGTCGGCGCCACCAACACCTTTATACGCTTTCCCTTCTTTATAGAGGGAATGAGCGTCGGCATTATTTCCGGTTTGCTGGCGTCGGGCGTGGTGTGTGGCGGCTACTACGTGGTGTACCAATTCCTGCGGGAAATGTACAACACCTGGGTAATGAGCCTCTTTTCAAGCATTTTGCCGCTGCAAAGCATTTGGATGTACGTCGTCGGCGGCTTTGTTCTTTTCGGTGTATTCATCGGCGGTTTCGGTACCGCAACCAGCATACGCAAACACCTCAAGGTATAATTGCTTTGAACGTATAACACCCGCCAGTAACAACCAGTTGGAGGTTATTGACAAATGAGATATTTTATAGCCAAACACAAAATGCGTTTAATGACGCTGTGCGTAACGTTTTTAATGCTGTTTACCAGCGTGCTTGTTGCGTCGCCCGTTTACGCCGAAACGCCCAAAGAAAAGTACGAGCGGCTTAAAGGCGAGTACAACGCCATCGGCGAAGAGATAGAAGCGGTGAAAGGCGAAAAAGCCAAAGCCGAAGAGCTGTTTCAAACATTGCAGCAAGAACAGCAAATTATTATTGAAATGATTGCGCTGAACGAAGAAAGAATTAAAGAAACCGACGCCGAAATGGAAAAAAAGCAGGCGGAAATTGCCGCCATCCGTGAAGAGCTTTACCAAAACGACCAGCTTTACCAGCAGCGTTTGGTGGCTATTTATGAGATGAACAACGGCAGCATTCTCTCGCACCTGCTTAGCGTGGATTCTTTTAGCGAGTTTTTCCAAGTGGTCGACGCGATGCAGCGTATCTCTAAAAATGACACCCAGCTGCTGCAAAAAATTTCCGACAACAAAGACAAGTTGGAAGAACAAGAAGCGATTATTCAAAAAGACATAGATGATTTAAATGACACACAACAAGAACTGCAAAATAACAACGCCGCGCTGGAAGCCAACAAAGCGGCGCAGCAACAAGCGATAGACAACGCCGTCGTTAAGGAAGACACGCTTCAAGAAGAGCGTACCGACAAATTGGCCGCCGTTGAAAAAGCAGAAAGAGAAATGATTGCGGCGCAAAAGGCTATCGACAACACCGGCAGCCGTCCCGGTGACGGCAGCGATTATGTGGGCGGCGTCTTCACCTGGCCGGTCCCCGGACATTACGTAATCAGCTGCTATTTTGGCGGCAGCGACCCCAACGGCAGAGCCCACCGCGGGCTGGATATTTCGGCGCCTTCCGGTGCGTCTATTGTGGCGTGTGGCGGCGGCACCGTTATTGTTGCCACGTCGCATTATAGCTACGGCAACTATGTGGTGGTAGACCACGGCAACGGCGTTAAAACGCTGTACGCACACTGCACCTCGCTGTTGGTTGGCGTGGGCACGCAGGTTAGCGCCGGCACGCCCATTGCTACCATCGGTTCCACCGGTTTTTCAACCGGGCCGCACCTACACCTTGAAGTGCAAGAAGGCGGCGTTTTGCATGACCCCCTTAGTTACCTTAGATAAACAATTCCACTGGAGGAAATATGAAGAGAAAAGTACCAGTTGGTATTGCCATAGCCATTGCTCTGCTTGCTATGACGGTGACCTTTTCTTTAACGATGGTCATCTCCATGGCAAGCTTTGACCGCACCGTCAGCTCGGTGCTTGAAAAGCAGGCGCTTTACAGCAAACTAGGTGAGATGGATAAATATGTGCGCTCTAGCTATTACGGCGACATAGACGACACCATCTTGAACGACCGCCTTGCCCAAGGGTATTTAAGCGGCATTCAAGATGAATACGCCACCTACTATTCAGAAAAAGAATATTCCGAGCTGAAAGAATATGAAAATGGCACCCGCGTCGGCATCGGCTTAAAAGTTATTAAAGACGTCGACGGGTATTTCAGCATTGTCCGTGTTTTTGATGAATCACCCGCTGAGAAAGCCGGCATTCGCCAAGGCGGTAAAATCATTCAAGTGGACGACGTTGAAAGCAAAACCGTTACCAGCGAGCGCGCCATGCAATCTCTTTTAGGCGGCGAGCAAGGCACCAACGTAGAGATAAAATGCCTGTACGGCAACGACGAAGAAAGCTTTTCCATCCAGCGCATTAACTTTACCGCACCCACGGTGGAATACACCAAAGTGGGCGACTATGGCTATGTGCGCATTTATGATTTTGGCCCCAACAGCTACACCGATTTTGACTTTATCATGTCTGAAGCGGTAAGTGACGGCGTGCTTGGCATTGTCTTTGACTTGCGCGGCACCGCCGGCGACAATTACCGCTCGGCGTATGACATAATAGACTACGTTTGCCCCCTTGGCGTTATCGCCAAAAGTAGAAACAAAAGTGGCGTTGTTAAAACGCAGGCAACCTCCGACGATGAAGCGGTGGATTTACCGATGGCGGTTTTAGTAGACGCCACCACCGCCGGCTACGCAGAACTTTTTGCGGTGTCGGTTAAAGAGCTGAACGAGGGCGTCATTGTCGGCGCCAAAACCAAAGGTAAATGGATGATTCAATCGGCGCCGCAGCGTCTGTCAGATGGCTCGGCGGTTGTTATCACCACCGATGAATTGCTGACAGGCAGCGACGAAAGCTTTAACGGCAAAGGGGTGCCACCCGATGTTGAAATAGCCTCTGCGTTGGACGACCCCTACGCGCTGTACAACCCGCAACCCAACAGCGACCCCCACATTATCCGCGCCTTTGAAGTGGTGCGTAACATCATTATCGGCAAAGGGGAAGAAGCGCCCGAGCTGAAGCTGGAAAAAGGCGCCGACGCCGCTGAAATGACGGAAGAAGCATAGAAAGCACCCGCCGTGCGGTGCGCCGCTTCGTTTGAAATACAGATGTGGAAAGGGAGCAGCATGCAGCGTATAACAGCCTCGGTGGTGCTTTACGGCGGGGCGGATGTTGCCCGCCAATGCGTAGACACCGTGGCGGCACATACCAATACCGACGAAGGGTTCACCCTTTATTTAATAGACAACGCCTCGCCCGACGACGCGCTGCAAACGTTGCAGCGGCAAGGACTGCCGGCGGTGGTAAATCCGGTGCCGCTGGCGCAAAACAACGGCTTTGGCGCCGGTCACAACGCGGTGCTGGCGCAACTGAACAGCCGCTATCACGCCGTGATTAACCCGGATATTGAGATAAACGACGATGTTTTAAATAAAATGGCCGATTGGATGGATGAGCACCCCGATGTGGCCATCACGATACCGAAACTTTATTTCCCCAGCGGCGAGCCGCAATATGTGGCAAAGCGCCGCCCGGCGGTGTTGCCCTTATTGGCGCGCCAGCTTGGTTGGGGCTGCCTTGAAAAATATGAACGCCACTATCTAATGCTGGATGAAGATTTATCCAAACCCACCGATGTGGAATTTTGCAGCGGTTCTTTTTTTATGATACGCACCGCTGTTTACCAAGCCATCGGCGGCTTTGATGAAAAATATTTTATGTATGTAGAAGACGCCGATATCACCCAAAAAGCGCTGCAAAAAGGGCGCGCGGTCTATCTGCCTTTTGTTCGCGTTACCCACAAATGGCGGCGTGCCGCCCACAAAAAGGGTAAAGAATTTTTTTGGCAGCTGAAAAGTATGCTGAGATATTTTAGAAAATGGGGCTTTCGGTGGAAATAATGTGGTATGATAGTAATATAAGTTATTTTTAAAGATAAAAAGAAAGGGGAGCCATGCGAAATATTTATCTTGTTACCGGTGCAACAAGCGATGCAGCGCTTGGTTTAATGCGTCACCTGCTGCGGCACGGCGACGCCGGCGATGTGATTGTGGCACAGGCGGCAAGTGAGATGGAAAAACTGGCTCCGCTAACCAAAGAATTTACAGGGCGCATTCGTACCTTTCACGCTGATTTGCAAAGCCAAACAGCAGTGGATGCCTTTGTAAAAAATGTGAGCAACACCATCGGCTGCCCAACGCATCTTGTGCATTTGGCGGCCGCCACAGCGCCCGATGCAGTGGAAGGTGCGCTTTTTAACGTGAACGCCCACGGGGCGGTGCAAAGTGCCTTGCTGTCCGC
>CAYZSR010000005.1:19363-20337 GCA_964479715.1 uncultured Oscillospiraceae bacterium
CCGCCGTGACGCTGTGTGAAGCATTTTTGCCGGCAATGCGGCAAAACCAACGGGGGCAGCTGCTTTTTTGGTTGCCGCCTAAAGAAGAAGGTGCGCTAAGCGCGGTGGTGCAACAAGCGCTGCGGCAACTGGCCGCTGAAATTGCACAGGACAATGGTGCATATGGCATAACGGCAAATTGCGTTGTGCCGTCAAACATAGAGAGCGTCGATACAGCAAGCCAGTCGACGGCGCCCGCCGAAGAAAAGGCGGCGGGTGACGGCAGCGAAGCCGCTGCCGATACCATGGCTTTTTTATTAAGTGAAGCAGCACGCTGTACAACCGGTGCTGTGCTTCCAATTGTTTGTAGGAGTGTGGTTTAATGGTATCAGAGTATACTTTTCGTATCGCAGACAAAGAGGATGAACAGGCTATTATTGACTTTGTCAATGAACATTGGCCGGAGAAACATCCGCTTGTAAACGTACCCGAATACTTTGAGTATTATTACGAAGGCCGGGACGATACGTTAAACTTTGTGCTGTGTGAAAAAGAAGAGCAAATTGCTGCCGTGGCAGGCTTTGTTTACGCTAACCAAGCAGACGACCCCGACGTGTGGCTGTCTATTTGGCTGGCGGACGACAACCACCCCGGCACCGGCCTGGAAGTGCTGAAAAAGGTGCCGGAATTAACCGAATGCCGCACCTTTTCATGCAACAACCTGCGTCCCGGTACCCTTAAATTGCACGATTCCATCGGCTATTCAACGGGCCGGGTAGGGCATTTTTATCGTTTGGCGGACAAATCAAACTATGAGCTTGCTCAAATAAGTGAGAAAAAGATATACCCCGTTGTGGGCAAAGGCAAACTGGTGCGCTACAAAGAATTTAACGAGCTGCGCAACAGCGGCTTTACGGTGCCGCAAAAAGCCAACCCCCGCAAAGACTTATGGTATCTGCGCCGCCGTTACTACAGCTACCCGCGCCTTTCTTATG
>CAYZSR010000005.1:20347-21007 GCA_964479715.1 uncultured Oscillospiraceae bacterium
CCAACGCGTTGCTGGTAAGCCGCTTAATTGAAGTTGAAAACACCGACATTAAGGTGCTTCGCATTGTTGATTTTATCGGCGAGCAAAAATGGCTGGTGGAATCGGGCGTGGCAATAGAGAATTACATGAAAGAAAACGACGTGGAGTACGCTGATTTTTACAACGTCGGCATCGGCTCCAACATGATGCGTGCCGCCGGTTTTACCGAGCGCTATGAAGACGACGAAAATATTATTCCGAACTATCTAGAACCACCCATTTTAGAAAACACCGAATATTATTTTTCCACCAACAACCCTGCCCGTTTTCGTTTGTGTAAAGCAGACGGCGACCAAGACCGCCCGCACATTAAGCTGGATTAAGCGGCGGCAGATAAAGACTAAACAAAAAAGCTCCACGCCTTTGGCGTGGAGCTTTTTATTGCTGTTGGTTGATGAAAAATTAATAGGCCTAGGTAACGGCGTATTAACGGGTGCCCCCGCCAACGGAGCCGCCGGCGCCCGAGAAGCCGCCCCCGCCCGAGTAGAACCCGCCCCCACCTGAAGAAGCGTTTGTGGCGGCGTAGACACCGCTTGTGGCGGCGTAAGAATAGCTACTGGCAAGGCGGGTAATAAGGTACACATCGAAAAGGTCGATGCTGGTACCGGCTTGCGTTGCCAT
>CAYZSR010000005.1:21017-30686 GCA_964479715.1 uncultured Oscillospiraceae bacterium
GGTCGCTTGCCATCTGGCGGAAGTAATCTGGGTACAGCTGCTTGAACTGCTCGGCCACCTTATCGGCAATGCCAAACACCTGCGCATATACAAGGTATTTGTCCCACAGTACCACCTCGCGCGCTTCCCGCTCGTTGATGATGGTAAAGTCCGACAGATATCTTTTAAAGCCGAACATTTCGGTGGTCAGTTTTTCGCCGGTCGGCGTCAGGTTATATTCGGTGCTGGAAAGTAAGCCGAAAAACCGCTTGCGGTGTACTTCTTCCAGCCCATCCAGCGTTTTAATTTCGCTCACACCGGTGTTCTTGCAAAGCTCCAGCCACGACGTTATCATCGTGTGGTTCTTTTTGCTCCATTTTTCAAACTCGGTGCTTTGTAGCACTTCATCGTCGCCCGCCGCCTCGATAAACATATCATACAGCTGGTTTTCAAGGGGGTCTTCAAGGGCGGTATCCGGTATTACAAGGCGCAATTCCATCTGATTTTTTTTGCGTTTGCGGCGGCTGGTCGGCGGTTCAATGCGCATCAGCCCGCTGTTTATCCAGCGTAGAATGTACACGCCGATAATGTCTGATTCTTTTTCCAGCTGCCCTAGTTTGTGCAGCCGCGCGTAAGTGGCAGCAAGGCTGTCTTCAAAGGGCAAGTGGCGGCTGTACGGCACCTCTTTGTACTTTTTGTCGAGCCGTTTTTTGCGGTATTTGGTGCTGCTTCCGGCGGACAGGAAAAAGCCCATAATAATAAAGAACGCCACAAAGCCCATGATAACAACAAGCAAAATGTTACCGGGGCTGCCGCTTTCATCGGTGGTGTAACCGCTGCCCTCCATCGCTATTTCTTTGTCTTCTTCAAAGGGTTTGTCGTACTGGAAAGAGGGGCTGAACAGCCCTTTGTCAAACTGCACCAACGCCGAGGCATAACTAGAGGTTTTAAGCGGCTCGGTGGATTGAAACTGTATGGTGCCGTCGTCTTCAAACCCAAAGTTGACGGAAAAACCGAACGCCCACACCTTGCTGTTGTCTTTGGTAAAGTGCACCTCGTCGGCGCGCATGGTGATGTACAAATCTTGCACCGGTTGGAACAAATCTTTCGGCACCAAGATGCGGTAGATACCGTCGGCGTCGGTGTAGCCGCGCACAAACTCCGTCATGGTGTAGCTTAGTGTGTAGGTGTGGTGTCCGTAACTGCCAAGCCCCCAGCACAGCTCATAACCGCCATTTGTTTTGAGCAAACCGCTTTTGCCGGCTTTCTCATCAAAGCTCAGGTCGCTGTCCCAGTTGCCGACGTCGGTAAATTGGGTGCCGTTTTCATCGGTGACGGTAAAATCGGTAATTTCTCGTCCGTCCAGCCCGTAAACCGGCACATAAAATTCGGTGCCGTCGGTAACGGTAACGTCCCAAATCTCGGTAAAAGAAGCTGAACCGTTTGGGTTCAGCTTAATGTCGATATCAATTTTTTCAATACCTGCTTGGGGCGTTTCCGCCGCCACAGGGGTTGCCAAAAGGGCAAGCAATAACACGCAAAGCATGGCAACCAGTGCGCTGCGCCGTAAAGTGGTTTTAATAGTCATAATTATCTCTCTAAAGACGGCATGGCGGCTTTACTTTTATCATCTTCCAGATATTCACGAATGGTAAAGCCAAGTGGGCGTGCCACCCAGGCGCCGGGAACGCTGCGAACCAGCCGGTTGTATAGCGTAACGCTATCGTTGTAAACCATGCGGCTCATGCGTACGTTGTCTTCGTACGTGCCAACCTGTTCCATTGTTTTAAGGTAATGCTCGTTGCTTTTCAGCTGCGGGTAACTTTCAACCAACAGTGAAACGCGGCCAAACCCTTGCTCAAGCAAACTTTCTTGCTTGTCAATCTCTTCAACGGAAGAGTTGGCGTCAATACCTTGGCGTGCTTTAATGGTGTCGGTAATGGTTTCGTACTCTTGTCTCGAATAGGTTTTTGCCAAATCTGCCAGCGATGTGAGTGCGTCCCAACGTGAAGATAATTGTACCCCTATTTGGCTTAGCGAGTTACCGCAAGATTCATCTGCCTTAACCAGTTTATTTTGGGCTCTGATGATCCAAATAACAAGTCCGATAGCAACAACGACCACAATGCCTAACAGTATCAATAAAACGTTCACAAGCATTGTGTGCACCTCCTTCAAGATTATATAATAATCGACCAATGAACTTCATATCACGTTAATTATAGTATAAAAACCCGCGCTTGTATAGTGATAAAGTGCGTGTTTAGCGTGTTTTTCGCCTAAAGTAGGTGGAATTGGTGCAAAATTAATAGAACGCCGTAAATAATTGGTTGGTGAACCAAGTAAACAACCAAGCTGTGCCGCCCCAAAAAAGTGAGTGGATTGGCAGTTTGCGGCTTTGGTTTTATTTTATCTTTAACCAGTGCCCACAGAAAGTAGCCGCTTAAAAACAAAAAGAACCACGGCAAAAGCGGGAAATAATCGCCGGAGAAAAAGGTGGCATTCGGCAAACCGACGGCAAAAAGAAAAGGGGTGGCATAAAGCGCCTCGGGTAGCTTTACAAGGGGAAAATCCAAAAAGCCGATAAACCCTTGCGGCAATGTTTTGAAAAGGCAAAATAAAAGAAAAGACAGAGCGAGCCCTACGCCGCTTGGTATTTTAACCAGCCAGCGCCGCAACAGCGCGGCAAGCAACATTGCCAGCCCCATAAAGTGCAAAATGCCAAAAATTACTCGCTGGTCCGGCATTACAACCGAAGTAACCAGCGTAATAAGCAACCCGCAACCCAGTACCTCCAGCCCACGGCGCACCGTTTGTTTGCCATAATGCAGCGACGCGCCCGAAACAAGGATAAACACCCAGCAAATGCTTTGTTGCCACAGGTAGCCAGGCATTGTTTGGTACCACCCTATCGGGTGCCCGAAGAGATAGACAATGTCAAACAGGGCGTGGTATAAACCCATGCTGATTAAAGAAAACCCGCGCAGCGCATCCAGAGTGGTTACCCGCATTGGCGGGGCGGCTTTAGCGGCGGCCGGTGCGGGCGGTTGGTGGGGCATGGCTTTCAACTCCTTAATAAGGGGGTTTTGAACGTTTAATCGGCACGGGCGATGGCGGCAATGTCTTCTTCGCCAACGGTAACAAAAACGGTGTTTTGGTTTTCATACAGCACCATACCGGGCGGCAACCCCGCTGTTTTGCGTATGTTTTTAACCTCGGTGCAGTCCACCGCCACATTGGCCGAGTGCCGCTGCTTAGAGTGCCACACCGCCAGCTGTGCAGCGGTATCCTGCGTGGCCTGCGGAATATCTTTGCCTTCGCTCATAACAACCACATGGCTGCCCGGCCCGTTTTGGGTGTGAAACCACAAGTCTTTACCGCGGGCGGTTTTAAGCGTCAATTGATCGTTTTGACGGTTGTTTCGCCCAACTAATATTAAAAACCCGTCGCCCGAGCGGTAGCGCAAAAAGCCGGCGGGCTTTTCTTTTCTTCTTTTTTTGGTGGGGCGCCGCCGTAGGTAGCTCTGCTGACGCAATTCATTTTGAATATCTTCTAAATCGGCGTCGTTTTCGGCGCCGTCCAGCTGGTACATAATTGATTCAAGGTATTCAATTTCTCGCTTGCTGCGGTAAATTAAAACACGCAGCTTTTTTTGTGCCGTCTGCATTTTTTTGTAGCTTTTGAACCTTTTTTGCGCGTTGTCGCTGGGGGACAGGCGGCGGTCAAGCTCAATGGTAACCGGCTCATCGGTGTACCAGTTGTGCACCGTTACGCTGGCGTCGCCCCTTTCAAAGGTGTGCAGGTTGGCGGTAAGCAATTCGCCCTCCAGTTGCATTTGGTCGCTTTGTTTGCTTTTTTCTCTGTCTTGCAAACGGGCGGCGTGTTTTCTTTGGGCACGTCCCAAGGCGTTTTGCACCGTGATACGAAGTGACTTAGATTTGCTGCGTAGACGGTTGATGCGGTCTTTTTCAGCGTAATACACCTCCAGCATGGTGGAATAATCGGCGCATTCAGTTAAGGTGTAGCGCGGCAGGTACTGGGTAAGCGGCGTAAAGCTGAACTCTATCGGTTCGCCCTCGTCGTCGTAAACAATAGTGGGGTTGCCGCCGTTTTGGTAGTCTTCGCGCAGAGCGGCGACGGTTTCTTGCAGGGCGGTGTGTTGCGGTGCGCTCAATGCACACGCCGCCATCGTTTGGCTGCCGGTGGTGCGAAACGCCACCTCCCGCGCCACAACGGGGCCGATGTCACCGGCGGCGCTTTGCACCGCTGCGGCAAGGGGCTGCTCCGATGTGGTGATGGCGTGCAAAAACGCCTCAAGGGGCGACTCTATCAAGCTGCCCTTTTCACGTTGTGGTGGCAACGTGTAAGGCAGACCGGGCAGCAGCTGCCGCACGGCGGAATCATCCAGGCTGACGTGACTGAGCGCATCAAGTATTTTGCCACCGTTAATAGCGCTCGGTTCGTCGGCACCGGAGGCCACCAGCACCATGTTGCAGTGGCGTCCCATCAGCTCGGCGCACAACGTGTTGTATACCAAATCGCCCATTTCGTTGGTGCACAAAAAGACGAAGTAAACGATGCGCTCGCTTGCTTCGGTGCGAATATCCACCACCCGCCCGGCGCCAAGATGTTTTCTAAGCAACATACAAAAAGGCGGCGGTGTTTGCGGGTTGTCGTACCGTTCGTCGGTGAGGCAAACCCGTGCCGAGCCGGGGCGGGCGCTGATAAGCAGCTGCGACGTCTCGCGCTGGGTGCGCAAATGCAACACCACGTCTTGTCCGGCGGGCTGGTATATTTTATCAATGCGTGCGCCGGCCAGTTGCTGCCGCAGTTCATCGGCGGTTAAAGCCAGCGTAATTGCGTCTAAAGCCATTTATATTACAGTCCTTTACGGTAGGTATGAGAAGGGGTCGTTGTCTTTGCGGCTAACGTGCACCTCAAGGTCGGGAAAGCGCTTTATCAAGCGGTCGGCCATTACCGGCACCACCGGAAACTCGGTAGAAAAGTGCCCCGCCGCAATTAAGGACATGCCGGCCGCCACCGCATCTATAGCGTCGTGGTGGCCCGCTTCGCCGGTAAAAAGGCAATCGGCGCCGGCGGCAACCGCTTCTTCCACCAAACTGCCACCGCTGCCGCCCACCACCGCCAAACGGCGAATGGGGTTGCCGGCGTCGGCAAACCGCACATGGGCGGAAAAGCGGCTTTCACACGAGGCGGCAAGTTCGGTGGCGGTAACGGGCTCGCGTAGTGTGCCGATGCGCCCCATGTGGGCAAACGGCTCCGGCTCCGCTAGGTTGAAGATGGCCGCCAGTATATCGTTAACACCGCCCAGCGCCGCGTCAAGGTTGGTGTGGGCGCAAATGGCGGAGATGTTTTTGCGCACCATGCGAAACACCACGTCGTGGTGTGAAAGATTGCGCAGCGGGTTAAAGATAACGGGGTGGTGCGCCACCACCAGCTGGCAGCCGCGTTGTTCGGCCTCCAACATGACCTGTTTGGTTATATCCAGCGACGTGAGCACCGATGTAACGGTGCCGCCGCAATTGATTAAAGTGCCGACATTGTCCCATTCTTCCGCCAATTCAGACGGAGCAAACTCCTCCACAAAAGCGGCAATTTCATTCACTGTAGCCATGCTTCAACCTCACGTTCTAAATTTTGTAGCGTGCGCCGCTGTGGTTCGTCAAGCGGTGCGTTAAGCTGTTTTTGAATGTCGTTTAAGCGGGATTGCACCAGCCGCCGGGATGCCATATCCCCTTTTTTTAACAGCCCCACTTCACAAAACAGCGGGGAAGGGGTTTCTTTTTTGCCGGTGTAGTCGGCGCAAAGCACGGTGTAAGCACGGCGGTTTTCAAGCAGCGGCGTTTCGTCGGTGAGAGAAAAGCCGTTTTCTGCCAGCCAGCGCCGCAAGAGCGGTAAACGCCCGGTGGGTATTAAAATAAGGCGCACCTCGTCACTTTGCACCCAGCTTGCCTGCTCTAAAATAGCCACCATCGTCTCGCCGCTTAGCCCGCCTATAATAATGTCTTGCGCCTCGTGGGGGACAAGCGGCTTTAGCCCCCAGCCAAGGCGGCAATCCACCTTGTGTTGCAGGCGGTGCTTTGCCACCAGATTTTTTGCGCGCGCCAGCGGCTTTTCGCGTGCGTCGGTGGCAATCACTTGGGGGCAATGGGGTTGCTGCGCCAAAAAACCGGCCAACTTGCCGTGGTCGCACCCAATGTCGGCGGCGGTTCGGCCGCTGCGGTAAAAGCTGGCGGCGGCACAAAGCCGAACGCCGGGCTGTATTTGCCCGGCGCGGTTAAAACTATGTTGTTTTTTCAGCTTATGCATTGATGTGCTTGTTGAGTCTATCAACCAGCTCTTCAACGTCTTCGCCGTGAACCGAGCAGGCTTGCTCTAACGTTTCACTGCGGGACGCGGGGCAGCCGATGCAGGCCATGCAAAAATCCATAAATAATTTAGCGGTGCTGTCGTCCATGGCTAAAATATCGCTGATAATGGTGTCTTTAGTGACTGTCATCTTATTCTCTCCTAACTCAATATGTTTAATATGGTCGTTCGTTAAGCGTGCAACTTTGTCCGTGTGGCGGCGCCCGATGGGGCGTTGCCATTAGAACAAATATTCCTATGTACACTTGCTATTATTATACCCTAAATAGGTATGGTTTAGCAAGTGTGGCAAAAAGTGACAAAATAGCGCTGAGTGGCTGCTGTATGATTAAAACACATAGGCAAAATGGGGTGCTTACGGCGTTTTACTGTCATTTTCACTTGTGTCGTCGCCTGTTTCGCTGTTTTCTTTTTCATCGTCCTCATCTTTATCTTGAAAACGGTGGGCAATTTTTTCCACCATTTGCATGGTGATGGATGAGGCAAGGTCGCTTTTTTCCTCGTCACTTTTACCGAAGCGAAATTCATAAATGGTGGCGTTCAGCACCCCGCCGACGATGACCACCATCGATGAAAAGTTCATCCAAAACATCAAAATAAAAAAGGTACTAAGCGCACCAAAGCTGCTTAAGGTGCGGTTGGCAAAGTGCACATAAAGCGCAAACGCCTCCACCAAAAGCAGCAAGCCGGCGGTGGTTAACAGCGCGCCGGGAATGGTGTCTTGCACCCGCACAATGGTGTCTGGCGTGATGTAATATACAACCATCATAATTAGAAAGAGAAAAACCGAGGTAACCGGCCACTTTAAATCTCGTATCGCTTGGTAGGCGGGCTGTGCCCACTCAAACGCTGGGGCAATCCAGTCGAGAATCATTTCGCCGAAGCCGAAAAGAAAAACAAACACGATAATCAAGATAAAGATAATAAGTAACGTAAAGATGGAAAGAATGCGTTTTACAATAAAGTTTGGGTTGCTTTGAATGCCGTAGGCGCGGTTCATCGCCACTTGCAGGTAATTAACCCCTTTGCTGGCAGACCAGAGCAGCGCAATGGAGCTAAGCGTTAGCACACCGCTGCTGCCGGCGGTCAAAAGGTCGGTAATAATCGGCTCTAAAATAGGCTGAACCGCCTCCGGTACAATAATTTTTGCGTACTCCAATGCGGCGACGGGGTCGATGTTTAAAAAAGGCAACACCCCGCCCAGCACAAGGGTTAACGGAAAAAGCGAAAGCAGCAAATAATAGGCGATGGTAACCGAAGAGCTGGTTACCTGCGCACCGCTAAACCGTTCTTTAAAGATAAGAATCAGCCTTATAATTTTTGCTTTCATGGGGGATACTCCTTTTATTTATAAAGCGGCATCGCTACCAAAAATAGACGCCACGAGGCGTTCTTTTAATGCGTTTGTCAAAGCGGTCTTTACTTTTATCAGCGCCAACGGTACCATATTATATAGACGGCTATTACCACACAACAGAAAGAGGAGACAGCGGTATGAAGCTTTACATTAACGGCAAAGAAAGTGACGGGCAAGGCGCCCTTTCTGCCGAAGACATTGCCATTTGCATTTGCGCGCCGCCGCAGGCGCAGCAAGTACTGCAAAGTTTTGGCATTGAAGACGAGGGCGAGCACGCCGTTTCCAGCGAGGCGGTGGCGGTGCATGGCGCCACACGGCATGAAAGTCACCTCGGGTATGATTTTATTAATATAAGTATACCCGATATGGACGAGCCGGAGCAAATCTGCAGCTGGATTGGCATCTATTTAGCAGCCAACCGCTTGCTTATTGTAGATGGCGGCGCCCCGGCGGTGGATGAAATTATTGCCGAGATTGAAAAGCGCCAACTGACGATGACCCCCGCCGCTGTTTTGCATATGTTTTTCAGCTACCACAATAGCGGGCAGGCTGAAAGCCTGAAAATGGTGGAGCAAGAAATCGCCGATTTGGAAGACCGCGTGCTGATGAAACACGCCCACGATTGCACCGCCGAAATAAGCGAGCAACGCCGCCGCACCTTAACGCTGAAAAGATACTACCAAGGGCTGGTGGATATGCATGAAGATTTGGAAGAAAACCAAAACCAGCTGCTGAACAAAGAAGAGTTGCGGCTGATGCACCTGCAAACCAACCGCGCCGAACGGCTTTATCACAACGTGCTGTCTTTGAATGAATACGTTACGCAGGTGCGGGAAGCGTACCAAAACCAGTTGGATATTTCTTTAAACGAAACGATGCGGCTGTTTACCGTTATTACATCTATCTTTTTGCCGCTCTCTTTAATTGCCGGCTGGTACGGCATGAACCTGCAAATGCCGGAATATTTAAACCCCTACGCCTACCCGATTATTATTTTGCTAAGCATTATTTTAGCGATAATACTGCTGTGGTACTTTAAACGCAAAAAATGGTTTTAGTTTTTCCACAAAACAAACAAAGCCCACAAGTTTAACTTGTGGGCTTTACTTTATTTATTTGCCAATAACCACGTTGGACGCGGCGGCGTTTTTGCTCATTTCATAATAGTAGTTGGTTTGCATGCGGTTGGCGTTAAGCTCTTTTTCGGTTACTTTGCGCACCACTTTGGCGGGGCTGCCAAAAGCAAGGTGCCCGTCCGGCACTACGGTACCGGCGGTAACCAGCGAGCCGGCGCCAATCATGCAGTTTTTGCCAATTTCAGCGTCGTCCATCACAATGCTGCCCATGCCTATCAAGGTGTTGTCACCCACGTTGCAGCCGTGCAATATGGCGCCGTGCCCAACGGTAACGCACGTGCCCACCATCATGGGGGAGCTGCCGCTGGTGTGCAATATGCAGTTGTCTTGCACATTGCTGCCTTTACCAATGCGGATGGGGCTTAAATCGCCCCGCACCACGGCGTTGTACCATACGCTGCAATTGTCGCCCAGCTCAACGTCGCCAACAACGGCGCCGCCCTGTAAAACAACAGCTGATTTTGGCACGGTGGGTTCAATTAACTTTTTTTCCATTCTATGCTCCTAATTAATATCGGGGTGTTGGCTTTCTACGGCGATTAAAAAAGTGATGCTTTTTGCCAGCACCACTTTAGTTTATTCAACTGACAGTTTATTTTTTATCGTCGCTTGAGGTGGGCTCTTCGTTCGGTTCGTCGTCGGTGTCTACTTCAATTTCAACCCGCTCGCCGCACGAGGCACACACCACGTCGCCGCTCATCAACGCTTCTTCGGTTATGGTTACCGCTTCATCGCAGTTGGGGCAGGCAATTTCATACACCTCTTCAGCGGTTTTTTCGTCGCCGAAGTGGTCGTCATCAAGCAGTT
>CAYZSR010000005.1:30696-33660 GCA_964479715.1 uncultured Oscillospiraceae bacterium
CTTCTTCAAGCGTCATTAAATCTTCATCAATGATGCCGATTACGTCAAAGACGCTGCCAATATCTTGGGCAACGTCGTCTACTTCGTTGGCCATGTCGTTAATAAGCAGCAGCATTTCATTTATAATTTTTACTTCATCTTTGCTTTCGTCCAGCGCCATACCTTCGGCAAGGCCTCGTAGGTAGGCGGCTCTTTCAGACAGTGTCATTATTGTTTCACCTCGTTTGCGTGGCGGCTTTGAAGGGTTTTTAGGCGCGCTCAACGTATTCGCCGCTGCGCGTGTCTACCCGTATTTTGTCGCCGATGTTTACAAACAGCGGCACGCGTACCTCGGCGCCCGTTTCAACCACCGCTTCTTTCAGCGTGCTGGTGGCGGTGTCGCCCCGTACGCCCGGCTCGGTTTGCGTTACTTCCAGCACCACAAAGTTTGGCGGTTCTACGCCGATAATGTCTTCGTTGTGGGAAAGCACCTGCACCGTTTCGTTTTCTTTTATAAATTCAAAGCCGTCGCCTAAATCACTTTCGTTAATGGGCATTTGTTCGTAGCTTTCGGTGTCCATAAAATAGTAGAGGCCGCCGTCTTTATAAAGGTACTGCATATCGCGGCGTTCAATGCGGGCGATGGGAAACTTGTCGTTGGGGTTGTAGGTGGTTTCGGTAACCGCCCCGGTGTTTATGTTTCTTGTTTTGGTGCGCACAAAAGCGGCGCCTTTACCCGGTTTGACGTGTTGAAACTCCACCACTTGCAGCAACTCACCGTCTTGTTCAAAAGTTACACCGTTTCTAAAATCTCCCGCCGAAATCATAGATATCCTCCTTGGCGCCGATGGCGCATTATATACTTTTATGTATGCCTTAATAGTAGCTTATTGCGCCCTGTTTTTCAAGCGCCGCAAAGTTACAGAATAAGCAGTTCTTTGTTGCTGGTGGGCAGCGGCTCACAGCCGTCTTCGGTAATCAGCACCATGTCTTCAATGCGGCAGCCAAATTCACCGGGCAGGTAGCAACCGGGCTCCACCGTCATGAACATGCCCGTTTGCAGGCGCGCTTTGCTTTTGGGCGAAAAGCGCGGGTCTTCATGAATTTCAATACCGAGTGAGTGCCCCAGCCCGTGGCCGAAATAGTCGCCATAGCCGGCGTCGGCAATGATGTCTCGGGCAATTTTGTCCACGTCAAAACAAGCGGCGCCGGGTTTTGCCGCCTTAATGCCGGCAAGGTGCGCCTTTAAGACAAGGGCGTGGATGGCGCGCTGCTTGTCGCTCACATCGCCCAGGGCGACGGTGCGTGTCATGTCGGAGCAGTAGCCGCGGTACTTAGCGCCAAAGTCCATCGTGATAAAATCGCCCGGTTGCACTTTGTAATCACCGGGCACGCCGTGGGGCAGGCTGGTGTTGGCACCGGCAACGGAAATGGTTTCAAACGCCATTTTATCGCCGCCGTTGCGACGGACAAAGTGCTCTATCTCAAGGGTGAGCTCCACCTCTTTAACGCCGGCTTTGATAAAGGGTAAAATGTGGGTGAAAGCGGCGTCGGTCAGCTGTTGTGCTTTGCGCATACGGCTGATTTCTTCAGCGTCTTTTACTTCCCGCTGCGTTTGAATTTGCTCGCTCAGCGTGCCGCCGGCGTGTAAGGTGATGCCGCTTAGTTTTTCTTTGTATGTTTCATATTGAACGATGGGAATGGTGTTTTCCACCAGTAGGTTTTTTACGCCCCGCTTTTGAAGCTGCTGCGCCACCTGTTCCAACGGGTTTGTTTCCAGCACGATGGTGGCGTTTTTAACGGTTTCTTCGGCGCTTTCAATGTAGCGGGAATCAATAAAATAAACCAGCTCATCGGGGAAGATAAGCAGCGTGCCGGCGTTGTCGGCATCGTAGTCTAAGAAGTAAAAACGGCTAACGTCGTTTAAAATAAGCGCCGCTTCAAAATCATCAGGCAGGTTTTTCAGTAGTTTGTCCACTCTGTTTTGTAGCATCGTTACTCCCTCTTTCAACGTGTGTTTTATAGAGAATTGTAATAGGTCATCATAATCTTGGCGTCTTCCGCTTGGGTGCCGGCGCTTTCACAAATAATGGTGGGGGTGTAGCGCCGCTCGTGAAATAATTCCAAAAGCGGCTTATAATCTGGGCCGAATTCGGTGTCTTCTAAAGTCAGGTGGCGTTTTTCGCCGCCTTCTGAATATTCAATTTTAGAAAAGTGCACATGGATGGTCTTGGCGCGAGCAGCGCCTATCTTTTGCTCAATGGTGTCCAGCATGGCGGCGTAGTCTTCTTTGGTTTTTATGGCGCCGTGTGTGCGCGCATTAAGGTGCCCAAAATCAACGCAGGGGATGTGTTTTTCATCCAGCCGGCACAGGGCAAGCACTTCTTCCAGCGTGCCCAATTGGTTTATTTTGCCCATCGTTTCAGGGCACATGTAAATATCTTCAAAGCCTTCTTCGTCAAGCATGGTGCGGGCACGGGTCAGCGTATCGGCGGCTTTTTCCAAAGCCTCTTCACGGGTTTGCTGGCCGGCGCTGCCGGTGTGGATAATAATGCGGTTGCCGCCCAGTTTGCGCACCGCCTCGGCGCTTTGCCGTATGTAAGTAAGGCTGTTTAGCCGTGTTTCTTCCTTCATGCTGGACATGGAGATATAATACGGTGCGTGCAAGCTTAGGGCGACGCCCTTTTCTTCGCTGTCTTGCCGCAATGTTTTAGCAATGTCGTCAGGCAGGCGCACGCCGCGCCCGCTTTGGTATTCAAACGCTGTTAAGCCGAATGAGGCGGCGTGTTCTACCGCCCCGCTGCTGTTTTTATACCCTTTGTACGATTCACTAAGCCCGGCGGGGCCAAAAAATGGGGTGGTTTGGTTACTCAGAGCAGTTTGCCTCCTTGTTGGTAGTAGCGTAAAAAGATGGGGGCCTCAAACTTGCGTTTAATACGCACGCCCAGCTGTGTGTCTTTAGCCATGGGGCGCACCATTAAAACG
>CAYZSR010000005.1:33670-38978 GCA_964479715.1 uncultured Oscillospiraceae bacterium
TGCTGCCGCCCAATCGGTCGGTAAATATTTGGTCGCCCACCAGGGCGATATGCCGGCGTGAAAGCCCCATGCGTTTGGCGGCAATGGGTGCAAAGCAAGGCAGCGGTTTGCAACAAAAACTAAGGTGATCCACCCCAATTTTATCGGCGAAGGGCGCCACCCTTTTTTCAAAGTTGTTGCTGGCGATAATCAGCTTGATGCCGGCGGCCTTCATATCTTCCAGCCACAGCGCAATATCGGGGCGCAGCGTTTGGCTGCCGTGCCCGGTAAGCGTGTTGTCTACGTCTAACACCAAGCCGCGGATGTCGTTCTTTCTTAAAAAATCAACCGAAATATGGGTGATGCCTTTAAAAAGGTATTCCGGCATTAATAATGACATATGGAGCGTCCTTTCAACGGTATTATAAAAACGGCGGGTCCCCATTATGGAACCCGCCGCAATAACTCTGTTCACCCGGTGTGCAACCTATCTTTGTTTGCGGCTGCGTTTACGGGCAGCTTCAGACTTTTTCTTGCGCTTAACCGATGGTTTAACATACGATTCACGTTTGCGAACCTCAGCCATAACACCTGATTTAGCACAAGAACGTTTAAAACGGCGCAGCGCGCTGTCTAAAGATTCATTATCTCTAACTTTAATTTCTGGCATTTTCTGTCCCCCCTAATGCCCCTGGGCAGAAGTTGGTCACATAAAACAGCGTAGGATGCATAGCATCGTGATACATCTGTTTACAGGATCAGCTCATATTATACACTGGGCTTATATCGGTGTCAAGAAATAGCGTTAGCTATTTCAATTAATTTGCCTTATAAACGTTGCCTGAAAGGCAAAACCGCTTGCCTTAAAAAGGTTTAGTAGCTATCTTGTTTGTCCGGCTCTACCATTGTTAAAGAGATACGTTTGCGGGGGATGTCCACCTGCATGACCCACACCGTTACAATGTCGCCCACGCTTAACTCTTCCGCCGGGTGGGTAACGTAGTGGTTGGCAATTTGGCTAACGTGCACCAAGCCGTCTTGCCCCACGCCAATGTCTACAAAGGCGCCAAAGTCCACCACGTTGCGCACCGTGCCGGTAAGCTCCATGCCGGCTTGCAAGTCTTCCATATCCAGCACGTCGCTACGCAGCATGGGTGGCGGCAGGCTGTCGCGAATGTCGCGCCCGGGGCGCAGCAATTCGTCGATGATGTCGCGCAGTGTCGGTTTGCCGATGTCCAGCTCTTTCGCCAGCGCCGTCAGGCCGAATTCGTTGCTTTTGTCAGGCAAGGTGGTGATGGTGTCGGTGCCGATATCATCTTCGGTAAAGCCGCAAATTTCAAGCAGTTTAGAAGCGGCTTTGTAACTTTCGGGGTGTACGGCGGTGGCGTCCAGCTTGTTTATGGCGTCGGGCAGCCGTAAAAAGCCGGCGCTTTGCTCAAAAGCTTTGGGGCCAAGGCGGGTTACGTCAAGCAGTTCTTTGCGGCTTTTAAAGGGGCCGTCTTTTTCCCGCTTGAGCACCACGTTTTTAGCGGTTGCCGCCGTTAAACCCGCCACCCGTTCCAAAAGTGGGGCGCTGGCGGTGTTTAATTCAACGCCAACGGTGTTTACGCAGTCTTCCACCACGCCGTCTAACGTTTCCGCCAGGCGGGCGGCGGGCATGTCGTGCTGATATTGCCCAACGCCAACGGCTTTGGGGTCTATTTTAACCAGCTCTGCCAGCGGGTCTTGCAGCCGCCGCGCAATGGAAACGGCGCTGCGCAGGCTGACGTCATATTGAGGGAATTCTTCCGCCGCCAGTTTGGAGGCGGAGTAAACGCTGGCGCCCGCCTCGCTGACAATCATATATTCGGGGTGCATGTCTTCGTCGGCAAGCTGGCGCAGCACTTGCACGGTAAACTGCTCCGTCTCACGGCTGGCGGTGCCGTTGCCGATGGCGATAATTTCAACGCCGTGCTTTTTAATAAGGCGTTTGGTGGTTTTCTCAGCTTCTTTAATGCGGCCGAATTGCTCTACAGGGTAAATCACGTCGGTGTCCAGCGCCATGCCGGTGGCGTCCACCACCGCCACTTTGCAGCCGGTGCGGTAGCCGGGGTCTAGCCCCATGGCCACTTTGCCACGGATAGGTGGTTGCAAAAGTAGTTGACGCAGGTTTTCGCCAAAAACTTTAATGGCGCCCTCGCTGGCCGATTCGGTTAATTCGCTGCGCACTTCCCGTTCAATAGAAGGGTGAATTAAGCGGGCGTAGCTGTCTTCCACCGCTTCGTTCACGTGTTTTGCGGCAAGGCTGCTGTTTTTAACCCATTCCCTTTTCATTAAATGAATGGCACGCTCGCTATCCACCTCAACGCTAACGCGTAAAAAGTCTTCTTTTTCACCGCGGTTTATTGCCAGCACACGGTGGCCGGCAATTTTGCTGATAGGCTCACTGAATTCATAGAACCCGTCGTAAACGCTTTCTTCATCGGTGGTGCCTTCGCTGGTGATGGCGGCGCTTTTCCAATACAGCTCCCGCAGAATGTTGCGGGTGTCTGCGTTGTCTGAAAAGTCTTCCGCCAATACGTCGCGGGCGCCTGCCAGCACCTCTTCGGTGGTGGGCAGTTCCTTTTCTTCGCTGACGTAGTCTTGCGCCAGCAGTTCAGGGTCGTCGCCGGTGTTTTGCTCCAGCAGTTGTAGCGCCAGCGGCTCTAAGCCGCGCTCTCTTGCCACGCTGCCGCGGGTGCGCCGTTTGGGGCGAAAGGGGCGGTAGACGTCTTCCACTTCAGAAAGTGTAACCGCTTCTTGCAGCGCCTTGGCGATGTCGTCGGTCATTTTTTCTTGTTCTTCAATGGAGGCGTACGCCTCTTCTTTTCTTTTCTGCAGGTTGCGCAGGTATTCAAGCCGTTCACCCAATTCACGCAGCGCTTGGTCGTCCATTGAGCCGGTCGCCTCTTTGCGGTAACGGGCAATAAAGGGGATGGTGTTGCCCTCGTCAATCAGCCCGATAGCGGCCTCTACGTGGGGTGGGTTCAGGTTTAGTTCACTGGCAATTTGTTTTGTAAAATCCATACTAGTCCTTTCTGAGCGGTTGGTTAAATGGTCTTTGTATAAAGCTATAATAAAGTGTTGTTATCTGTTGAGGTGGCAGGCTGGTGGGGCGTTTTGCCGCGTTTGTCCCGGCGGTGCCCTACAAACCAGTATACGCCTAAAAGGGCTAAAGAGCCAAATGTGATGGCAAGCCCCGCGTGGAACCCGGGCGTTTTATAACTGAAAACAATGTCGTTTTCACCCGCCTGTGCCGGCACCGCCATTAAACCGTTGCTGACTTTAAGTATCTCTGCCTCGGCGCCGTTAACGGTGGCGGTAAAGCCCTCATCGTAGGGTACGGCGTAAAAGACAAGGTTGTCCCTATCCAGCGTGATGCGGCTTGTAAAGCCGGAGGCATCCGCCGTTACGGTGTGGCTGCTGGCGGCGCGGCGGGCGTTGCAGTCTTCCACATAATAATCGTACCCGGTGGCGCGGTTTTGTTTTGGCAAAGCACCGTCAAACAAATAGCCGTATTTTTCTATTTGCGGCGGCGTTAAGCCGATGGCGCGCATAAGAATAGCGCTGCGCTCTTGTTCGGGCACGGTTTCCAGCTGCTCGGTATCGATATAATGGTTATAATAAAAGCCAAGGGGGACGTAGTTGTCGTTTTCGTAGAGCACTAAATCATCGGCTTTTTGTATCGGCTGCCAGCCTTTGCTGCCGGTAAGCTCCTCTTCAAAAGCGGCCACGGCGTGGGTGGGCATAACCGTGTAGCGCACGCTAAGCAGGCCGCGCAGCGCGTAAAGGTGCGGCTTCGGCTTGCTGGAAACGTCGCGCTCAACACCGACGGAAGGGTAAAACTCCATAATAGACGGCGTAACCACCGAGTTAAAAGTTTGCAGGCAGCTTTTATCTACCCACAGCCCTAAGTTATCGTGGGCTTTATAGGCGTCGATACGGTAAAATTCGTCGTCGGGCAAATCCAGCTTTTGGGCGGCGATGTACTGCTGGTCTTTGTAGCTGCTGTCTCGCTCCCACCATTGGAATTTGCCAAGGGACAGATGAATAACCGAATAAAAAACCGAAAAGCCAAGCACCAGCGCCAACAATATTTTGGTGAAGCGCTTGCGGTCTTTATAAAACCAAACGATAACAAAAAAGAGCACCACCGCCAGCATGGCAGTGAGGTAGTTAACCCAAAAGCGCAGCCCGTTTTCTGCCACGCCCAGCTGCCACCAGCCGTCTTCGTGCTTGGTGGGGATAAGCCCCAGCAAGCCGAACAAACCGGTGGCAATCACCGCCACTTTGGCGCCGTAAACAAGGTTTGGTCCTTTGCGTTGCAACGCATTGGCGGTAGCCAGCACCATGATTAAGAGCGGCATATAATACCACCGCGCGTAATAGCTGCGGTTAAAGGCGTAAAAACTGGCGTTTAATATCGGCACCATCGCCATCACGGCGGAGATAATCAGCAAGGTTTTGGCGGCGCTTTTTTTAGTGCCTTTCCAATAAGCGGCCACACCGGCGACCGACACCACCGGCAAAAATGCCGACATGCTGGTCCATTTTATGGCGGCGCTGGTAAACAGGTTGGGGTCGTACGGCGGCTCGGGCGGTAAAAACAGCGATGAAATAATCGCGAAATACTGCTGCGAACGGGGGTAGATGATGGTGTCATACCCGGAGGCAAAGTTGCTGGTGCGGGGGTTTTGTATCAAGTTAAAGAAAGAGGGCAGCGCCAGCGCCATACCAATGCCGACGCCAAGCAGCGTTTCCACCGCCAGCCCGCCAAAGCGGGCGGGGGTTAAAATGTAATCGCCCTGCACCACTTTAACGACAAAATAGATAAGGATAAAAACCACGTTGCCAACAAAGAAAAAATAGCTGTTAAGCAGCGCCAGCCCAACAAAAAGCCCGAACCAACCCCGTTTGTTTTCTATCATAAAGCTGTCCAGCGCCCACAGCATTAACGGAAAAAGGACCACCGGCTCAAGCATGTGGTTGAAAAAGATGTTGTAGATGTTAAAGCCGCAAAAAGCGTAAATAACGCTGCAGATAACCGTTACGTTGCGGCTGGTGGTGTGGCGCTTTAAATAAAGCGCCGCCGCGGCGGCAATGCCACCGAATTTAAGCATGAAAAGCGGCACCATTAAATAGGGCAACCAGCGCTGCGGGAAAAGCAGCGTGAGCCACATAAAAGGGGAACCTAAATTATAAAAGGAATAGGAGTTAACGGCGGAGGTGCCAAGGTCGGTTGCCCAGCTCCACGTGCCGGTGCCGTCTTTAATAAACTGCTGCAGGTAATAATAAAAAGGCACTTGCTGTG
>CAYZSR010000006.1:0-6428 GCA_964479715.1 uncultured Oscillospiraceae bacterium
GACGGGCCGGAGTTTGACGGCTTTTTGATTGATTTTGACGAGGCGATTCGTCGCGGCGGAACCTACCGCAATTTTGAACAGCACATGCGTGATGACGACTGCAACTTATACAACCAAGAGGTGAAGTAACATGGCCAACCGGGAACAAGTAAAACAGCCGATGCCGACGCAAGACGCCGCCCAGCGCAGCCGAAACTTTGATGAAGTGGCGCTGGGCTACACCCAAGAAATGGCGATGGCAGAGGCAGAGCGCTGTTTGCAGTGCCCCCACAAACCGTGCGTTGGCGGTTGTCCCGTGGCAATAGACATTCCCGGTTTTATAAAACCCATTGCCGAAGGCGATATGCAAAAAGCCTTTGATGTGTTGAGCGAACAAACCAACCTGCCCGCTGTTTGCGGGCGTGTCTGCCCGCAAGAAACGCAGTGCGAAGCGCTGTGTGTGCGAGGGCGCCGTGGCGAGGCGGTGGCGATTGGCCGCTTGGAGCGCTACGCCGCCGATTGGAACATGCAGCACAGCACCGAGGCCATTGTGCCGCCCCCTTCCAACGGGCACAAGGTGGCGGTGGTGGGCGCCGGGCCTGCCGGCTTAACGGTGGCGGGCGATTTGGCGAAAAAAGGCTACCAAATAACGGTGTTTGAGGCGTTGCACAAACCGGGCGGCGTGCTGGTGTATGGCATACCGGAGTTTCGCCTGCCCAAAGCCATTGTTGAACAAGAGATAAACCACTTGGAACAGCTGGGCGCCACCGTTAAAACCAACATGGTGGTTGGCAAAGTGCTAACGATAGACGAGCTTTTTGAAGACGGATACAAAGCGGTATTTATCGCCTCAGGCGCCGGCTTGCCGCGGTTTATGGGCATTCCCGGTGAAAACTACAACGGCGTTTTTTCCGCTAACGACTTTTTAACCCGTGTTAACTTAATGGAAGCGTGGAAGCCGGACAGCCGCACCCCTGTAATGCGCGCCAACAAAGTAACGGTGGTGGGCGGCGGCAACGTTGCCATGGACGCCGCCCGCTGCGCCAAGCGCCTTGGCGCAGACGACGTAACCATTGTCTACCGCCGCAGCATGGAAGAGCTGCCGGCACGCAAAGAAGAGGTGGACCACGCGGTGGAAGAAGGCATCGTCTTTCAAATGCTGACCAACCCCAAAGAGATTTTAGCCAATGAAGAAGGCTGGGTAACCGGCATGCGGTGCGTGCGCTCAAAACTGGGCGAGCCCGATGAATCAGGCCGTGCCCGCCCCATAGAAATTGAAGGCAGCGATTTTATCGTGCCGACCGAATCGGTCATTATGGCTATTGGTACCTCACCCAACCCGCTTATCCGCACCACCACCCCCGGTTTGGAGGCCGACCGATGGGGTCGCCTTGTAACCGACGGCGACGATGGGTTGACCAGCCGTCCCGGTGTTTTTGCCGGCGGCGACGTGGTCACCGGTTCCGCCACCGTTATTTTGGCGATGGGGGCGGGCAAAGACGCCGCCGAGGCGATAGACACTTATATAAAGGAAAATTATGATTAACCTATTGGTTCGATTGTTTGTTAAAAACCCGGACGACACCGACAATACCGACGTGCGCTTGGCGTACGGTAAAATGGCGGGCTGGGTGGGTATTGTTTCCAACTTGGTGCTTACGATAAGCAAAGTGCTGGCGGGCTTTTTTGCCGGCAGTATCGCCATCATGGCGGACGGTATTAACAACTTAAGTGACGCCGCCAGCTCGGTGGTAACGCTTTTCGGCTTTCATCTAAGCGCCAAACCCGCCGACGACGAGCACCCCTACGGGCATGGGCGGTTTGAATACATCGCCGGGCTTATCGTCGCCATGATGGTGATGATTGTGGGGCTGGAGCTAAGCATCAGCAGTATCGGGCGCATTGTTACGCCGCAACCCGTCAGCTACTCGTGGCTCAGCTACGCCGCGCTGATATTCTCCATCGTATTAAAGCTGTGGATGGCGGTTTTTAACCGCAACATCGGGCGGCGCATCGATTCGCCCGCGCTGGAGCAAGCCACCTTTGCAGACAGCCGCAACGACGCCATTGCCACTTTTGTGGTGCTGCTTTCAACGGTGATTGCGCAATTTACCGGTGTGCATTTAGACGGCTGGATGGGGCTTGCCGTGTCGCTGTTTATTTTAATCAGCGGCGGGCAGCTGGTGAAGGAAGCGCTCGACCCGCTTTTGGGGGAAGCGCCGGACGCCGCCATGGTTAGCTATGTGCGGGACAAAATAAGTGGCTACCCCGACGTGATTGGCACCCACGATTTAATGATTCACGATTACGGGCCGGGGCGCCGTTTTGCGTCGGCGCATGTTGAGATGTCTCGCCATGACGACGTGGTGGAAAGCCACCGCATTATCGACCAAATTGAAAAAGACTTTTTAGAGCAAGACCAGATACACATGATTATTCACCACGACCCCGTCGATGAATTTGACCATAAGCGCCAATTTGTGCTGGACCAAGTGCACAGCATTGATAAGCGCCTTGTGGTGCATGATTTTGAATCAGACTGGGTGGATGGCAAGCTGCACTTTACCTTTAACGTAACCACCCCGCCCGATTATGAGCTGGATAGCGACACCCTTGATAAAAAGATTAAAAAGAAGATGGTGTATAACAACAAGCCGGTTCAGTTAACGATGGAAATAAACCAGGGCTACGCCCCGGTACAAAATATAGAAGGATAGAGGGGACTAACCAATGACATACCAGTACAGTGACAACGTAAAAAACATGCGTCCGTCCATTATACGGGAACTGCTAAAACAAATGAGCGACCCGGACCTTATCAGTTTTGCCGGCGGCAACCCCGATTCCGACGCCTTTCCGCTGGAGCAAATTCAAACGCTGTCAGAGCGTTTGCTGCGGGAAGACCCCATGGGTGTGCTGCAATACTCCATCACCGAGGGTTACCCCGGGCTGATTGAATCAGGTACCGATTACCTCAACACCGATTTCGACGTTGTGCGGGAAGAAGACAGCGTTATCATCACGTCGGGCAGCCAGCAAATTATGGATTTGCTCACCCGCCTTTTATGCAACCCGGGCGATGTCGTCGCCAGCGACGACCCCGCCTTTTTAGGCGCAATCAACTGCTTTCGTGGGCACGGGTGCGATGTGGTAAGTGTGCCGCTGCAAGAGGACGGGCCAGATTTAGAGGCCCTTGAAGCGGTGCTTTCCGCCACCCCCAAACCCAAGTTCTTTTACACCATTCCTAACTTTCAAAACCCGACGGGCGTGACGCAAAGCCTTGAAAAGCGCAAAGCCATTTACGCCCTTTGCCTGCAATACAACGTACCCATTTTAGAAGACAACCCCTACGGCGAGCTGCTGATACACTCCGACGCGGTGCCGCCCATTAAATCGTTCGATACCGAGGGCATTGTTGTTTACGCTGCCTCAATGAGCAAAGTTTTTGCGCCGGGCATGCGGGTGGCGTTTTGTGTTGCCCCCAAAGAAGTGAACGGTAAAATGGTTACCGCCAAACAATCCAGCGACGTGCACACCAACCTGTGGTCGCAGCGTGTGTGCGACAGCTTTTTGCGGGAGTGTGATATGGGCGAGCACTTGGTGCGCCTGCGCGGTATTTATACCGAAAAAGCTGATTTTATGTGCGACCAGTTTGACGCCAAGCTGGCGGGGCGCATTCACTACCAGCGCCCGCAAGGCGGCATGTTTATTTGGCCGCAACTGCCCGACGGCGCCGATATGGAAGATTTTGTACAGCGCTGCTTGGATAAAAAGCTGGCGGTTGTGCCGGGCAACGCCTTTTATGTGGACGACAGCGAGCCGTGCCGTTACTTCCGTGCCAATTTTTCCACACCCAGCTTGGAACAAATTGAAGCCGGCGTAGATATTATAGACACCGTTTTAAAAGAGATGGGGTACGAATAAAGGCAATACAAAACCCGGCTATCGAAATAGCCGGGTTTTGTACGGAGTGATTTTTTGCAGGGATTTGCATCTATATAAACCGCCCAAAAGCGGGTTATTTTTTGGTCTGCCGCGCCGGTGGAAAGCCGGGACGGCAGTCATGTAACACAGAACCATGTTCTGCAATAATCCTCGAGGGAAAGGGGAGCTATTCCGTTAGCAAGGCTATAGAATGGTAGCGGTTTGGCCGCTCCAAGCCAATTTTCATAAATTGGCAACCAAACCATCGGCAGCTGTTGCAGGCATCCCTCCTGTTCTATAGGTGGGGCGTGTTGCCCCTTGTTTTGATGCTACCCACAGTATAAGCACCGAATATGATAGAACCATTAGCAATATGTATAACTTTTCAAAAGAAACTGTGAAGGAACTATGAAATACCAAGTTGATTCCACCCAAAACCGTATAAATTATCACCGAGAAATGCAAAAAACACTGGCGCAGCTTGAAAAAGGGCAGCCGCTTTTATTGCATGTTTGCTGTGCGCCGTGCAGCACCGTTGCCATTGAAAGACTGGCGCAGCACTTTGCGCTAACGCTTTATTTTTACAACCCCAACATCCAGCCCGAGGCAGAGTTTGAAAAACGGGCGGCGCAGCTTGAAAAGCTGACGCACCGCCAAGAGGTTGGCTACCCGATAAAAAAACTGCCCACCCCATGGGGGACAGAAGATTTTGAAAAGGCGGCAGAGGGGCTTGAAAGCGAGCCGGAAGGCGGCAAACGCTGCGCCGCTTGTTTTGCGCTGCGCCTTAACCAAACGGCTGAAAAAGCCGCCGACCTTGGCGTCGGCTGGTTTGCCACCACTTTAACGCTAAGCCCGCACAAAAACGCGCCGCTTATCAACCGGTTGGGAGAAGAAGCGGCGGCGCGGCACGGCGTGCGTTACCTGGCGACGGATTTTAAAAAACAGGACGGCTTTTTGCAAAGCAACCGCCTGTCCGACGAGCTGGACCTTTACCGGCAAAACTACTGCGGCTGCCTGTACAGTGTGCGGTAACGCCGCTAGAAAGGAAGGTACCGCCCCCATAGGTTGGCCAACTTCTCAAAGGAATATTGGGCGTTGGCGGGGCTGGTGCTGGGCAACTTCACCGCTTCAATGGCTGTATTTTTTTCAGCGTATCGTTTATAATAAGTATAACTGGCGGCGCCGTTGCATAAAATGGTATCAACGGCGCTTTGCTTTACAAGGCGGGCGATGTCATTCGGCACGGCGTGCCGAATGGTGGCGTCGCTGGCGCCTTGACGGGTGCAGCTTTGCAGCGTGTCCCACAGCGCGATACGGTGGTTTAGCAGCAACGCTGTTTTTTGTTCCTTTGTTTGCGGCAGCGGCTCTTTAAGCAGCGCCGCCAGCAGCGGCCAAAACCTGTTTTGCGGGTGCCCGTAGTAAAAATCTTCTTCAAAACTACGTGGCGACGGAAAACTGCCAAGAATCAACAGTTTAGATTGGTTGTTATAAACAGGCTCAAAACCGACATTTTTTTGTGGCATGAAACGTTCCTTTCTTTATAAACTTTCAACGCATTTATTTTCCCGTTAGAAAGGGTAGGGCATATGGTTATTTACAACGGACTGGTTTTTACCGAAGAGATGACATTTGAAGCGGCGGATATTTTCTTTGAAGAGGGGCGCATTGTGAACATTGCGCCGCCCGATAAATCGGCCCGTCAAAACGGCATCGACGCCGACGGTGGGTTTGTTATCCCCGGGCTGATAGACATCCATACCCACGGCGCCAAAGGGTATGATTTTAGCGACGCCGACGGCGATAGCTTAGAGATTTTGCTGCGCTATTACCTCAAAAATGGTGTTACCAGCGTGCTGGGCACCTCGCTTGCCTACCCGCCCAACCAATTGTATGACATTGTTGAGGTTATGCAAAGCTATTACAAAAAAGAGGGGTATGGTGCCGTTTTACGCGGTATACATATGGAAGGGCCATTTTTAAACGGCAAGCGCCGCGGCGCCCAAAACCTGAACTACCTGCAAAACCCCGATTATGAGATTTACAAAAATATGCAACACCGTGCCGAAGGCAACGTAAAAATATTTACCATCGCGCCGGAAATGCCGGGCGCCATGGAATTAATTAAAAAAGCACGGCAAAACTGCTTTTTATCCATCGGCCACACCGACGCCGATTACGCCACCACGGCGGCGGCATTTAAAATAGGTGCCAGCCATGTAACGCACCTTTTTAACGGTATGCCGCCCTTGTTAAACCGCAGCCCCGGCGTTATCGGCGCCGCCTTTGATTTTGCCAACCGGGTGGAGCTTATCTGCGACGGCATTCACACCCACCCATCGGTGGTGCGGGCAACGTACCAACTGTTCGGGGCGGAGCGTGTCTGTCTGGTGAGTGACTCTATCCGTGCCACCGGTATGCCAGACGGCAACTACACGCTGGGCGAGCAAAGCATCCACAAACAAGGGCCGAAATCCACGTTGCAAAACGGCACCATCGCCGGCAGCGTTTCATCGCTGCTTGAGTGC
>CAYZSR010000006.1:6438-16587 GCA_964479715.1 uncultured Oscillospiraceae bacterium
CTGCCAAAACGCGCTGCAATTTGGCGTGCCGCTGGAGCGGGTGGTGCAATCGGCCACCATCAACCCCGCCAAAGCGGGCGGCATGGAAGATGAGGTGGGCAGCTTTGCGCCGGGCAAACGGGCCGACATTCTTATTTTAAACCAACAGTTTCAGCTGCAGCAAATTATCCAAAACGGGCAGCCGGTGGCACTGTAAGGCACCCCGAAAATGCTTGTTAGTTGCAGTGTGTTGTGTTATTCTAATAACAATACCCATTCAGTATAACGGGTATCAGCAAGATATGCACCACCCACTATGGAGCAGAGAGGAAGATAGACGTTGCCGCTATGTTTTGAAGACACGTTTCGCGTGTTGCAATTTGAGTGCGACGCGTGGGACAATATGACGCCGGGCGCGGTGCTTCGCAGAGTGCAAGACATTGGCATGATGCAAACGTTAAGCCTGGGTTGGGATGAAAATTTCTACCGCGACAATCATTTTGTGTTTCTTGTTTCAAAAATTTCGCTGGAAGTGAACCAAATGCCGAAGTTTGGGCAGCAAGTGTTTATGGAGGCAAGGGGCTACGGTATTATGCGCGCCATGTACCACCGGGTAACCACCCTTTACTCTAAACGGGGCGATAAATTGTGCGAGGCAGACACCCGCTGGCTGCTGTACGACACTAAAAATCGCCGTATACTGCGCCACGTGCCGCCGGTTTTGGCGGAAACAGTGCAAGAAAAGGTGCCTAAAGAGCAACACTCAATGGTGCTGTTAAAACCCGACCAGCCGCTGCGCAGCCTAAGTGAAACACAGGCCAGTTACACCATGTGTGACAGAAATGGGCACATCAACAACACCCAATACGCCGATTTAATTTGCAACCACCTGCCGCTGGAACAAATGCACGGCAACCCGCCAAGTAAAATGTTACTGTTCTTTCATAATGAGATAAGAATGGGTCAAAATTTTGCGTTTGCCGGCGCCCCAGTTGACGATAACTCGTATTATTTTGTGGCGCAAGCAGGTAAAAAACATAATTTTGAAGGTTACGCAGGCTTCTAAATGGCGCAAAACCCGCGAAGTAACGCGGGTTTTGCTATCCGCACTATTAGTTGCAAATTATTACAAAATAAGGGTTGACAACTAATGTCAAAAGAGTTACAATTTAATTGCAAGAAAGTTACAGCCAGGACCTTCTTGTAAACAAGTGCTAGTGCAAGCTTTTTTCATGATGTAGTACTCCTCCTCCAATCACCACATATAATTTGTGATTCAGGAGTGCTCAAAACTCCTTGTACAAAAAGTTCCCGTCATTCTAAACGGGAACTTTTTGTTTTTTATTTTTAACGTTGCAAGTGGCTTCTCTTCAATTGCCGTTAAAAACGCCTTTTCATCTGTCCGCTTATGTGGTACTATGTTCTGTAATCTTAACACCCACTAAACTGTTACCTTTGAGGAGGAAACTATGGCAAAAATATATGACGAACCATCTAGAACTTTCGGCGAATACCTGTTGGTGCCGGGGTATTCTTCGGTAGACTGTGTGCCCGACGCCGTTGACCTGCGCACCCCCGTTGCAAAGTACAAAAAAGGTGAAGAATCCCGCCTGTACATGAATGTCCCGATGACGTCCGCCATTATGCAAAGTGTTTCTGGTGATGAAATGGCCATTGCGCTTGCGATAGAGGGCGGCGTTTCTTTTATATACGCCAGCCAACCCGTTGAAAACCAAGTGGCGATGATTAACAGCGTTAAAAGCTATAAGAAAGGGTTTGTAACGTCTGACTCGAACATTCGTCCCGACCAAACGCTGGGCGACATTTTGGCGCTGAAAGAAAAAACGGGGCACTCCACCGTGGCGGTGACAGACGACGGCGGCGCCAACGGCAAACTGCTGGGTATTGTGTCGTCGAAAGACTACCGCGTCTCCCGCATGGTGCCAAGCCTTAAAGTGGAAGAATTTATGACACCAATGAAAGATTTGGTTACCGCCAGCTGTGACACCACGCTGAAAGAAGCCAACAACATCATTTGGGACAACAAAATTAACGCGTTGCCGCTGGTGGATAAAGATGGCTATTTAAAGCACATTGTCTTCCGTAAAGACTACGATTCCCACAAAGAAAACGTTAATGAAATGCTTGACGCCAACAAAAGCTATGTGGTGGGCGCCGGCATTAACACACATGACTATAAAGAACGGGTGCCCGCGTTGGTAGACGCCGGCGCCGACCTGCTTTGCATTGATTCATCAGAAGGGTTTACCGAATGGCAGGGCAGAACGCTGACGTGGGTTAAAGAACGCTACGGCGACGATGTCATCGTTGGTGGTGGCAACGTTGTCAGCCGTGAAGGCTTCCGCTACCTTGCCGAACAAGGCGCCGACTTTATCAAAGTAGGCATCGGCGGCGGCTCCATCTGCATTACAAGAGAGCAAAAAGGCATCGGCCGCGGGCAAGCCACCGCCGTACTGGAAGTGGCTGAAGCGCGCGATGAATATTACGAAGAAACCGGCATGTACATTCCCATTTGTTCCGACGGCGGCATCGTGCTGGATTACCACATCACGCTGGCGCTTGCCATGGGGGCAGACTTTGTTATGCTGGGCCGTTATTTTAGCCGCTTTGACGAAAGCCCGACAAGACGCCTGTTGTTAAACGGCAGCTACGTTAAAGAAT
Source organism: uncultured Oscillospiraceae bacterium (assembly GCA_964479715.1). Classification (GTDB taxonomy): domain Bacteria; phylum Bacillota; class Clostridia; order Oscillospirales; family Ruminococcaceae; genus JAAYCI01. Next base: position 9,100 of record CAYZSR010000006.1, read on the forward strand.
ATTGGGGCGAAGGGAGTAACCGCGCCCGCAACTGGCAGCGGTATGACCACGGCGGCGAGCACAGCCTAACCTTTGAAGAAGGGGTAGACAGCTACGTGCCCTACGCCGGCAGTTTGAAAGATAACGTTAACGTAACGCTGCACAAAGTGCGCAGCACCATGTGCAACTGCGGCGCTTTAAACTTGGAAGAACTGCGCGACAAAGCGGTGCTTTCGCTGGTGTCTTCCACCAGCATTGTTGAGGGCGGCGCCCACGACGTTATCACCAAAGACAAAGGGAAAGAATAATTATTAAAAGGAGCCGTCTAGACGGCTCCTTTTTTTATACGATTTTCTGCGCCGTGGCGGCGTTTTTATGGTGGATAAAGAGCTACTTTCGGTTGCCGGTTTTAAAGGGGCAGTCAGCCTCGTGGTCGTCCACCAAGCCGGCGGCCTGCATAAAAGAGTAACAGATAACAGGGCCGACAAATTTAAAGCCGCGTTTTTTCATGTCGTCACTCAGGGCGGCGGAAAGTGCCGTTTTGGCGGGTACATCCTGCGGTGTTTTAATGGGGTTGATAAGCGGGGTGCCGTCAACCCATTGCCACAGATAATTGCTAAAGGTACCGTGTTCTTTTTGCACCTCTAGAAAAGCCCGGGCGTTAGTTGCCAGCGCGGCAAGTTTGCGGCGGCTGCGTATAATGCCGCTGTTTTGAAGCAATAAATCAACTTTGGCGTCGTCGTAACGCTCTATAATGTGTGGGTTGAAGCCGTCAAAAGCGGCGCGCATGGCGTCGCGTTTCTTCAGCACAATCAGCCAGCTTAAGCCGGCTTGCATACCCTCCAGTATCAGCCACTCAAAAAGCTCGTCGTCGTTATGGGTGGGGCGGCACCACTCGTTGTCATGGTAATCTATCTCCAGCGGGTGCTTTGCCCAAGAGCAACGTTTCAGCGTCATTGTGAACACTCCTTTGTTTCTATACGCGGGGGCGTATTAATGATATAATATTACCTTAATAGCGATGAATGCGTCAAATTTGTTTTTTAGCTTATCGGTGATATAATCTATAAAGAAGAAATATTTTTGTGCATTTTGCAGTGATGGGTATCACTTTTTATGCCATTTAAGAGAGCGGCGCCCATAACACGCCAAAATAATACGAGTTGTTGATGGTTTTAAGGCGCCGTCTGCCGCTTTGCCGGCACGGCCAAAACTTGTTGATGACAGGCATTTATGCTACAATTGGCTGTAGCTTATTTATTCGTTATAAAGCCGCTGGCTGTATTGTGGCGGCGGTTTCATTAATAAAGCACGTTCATTAAAACAAACATTACAGGAGGCTGTTTATGAAAGGTATTGTACTTGCTGGTGGTGCTGGCACACGGCTTTATCCTTCCACCATTGCTGTATCCAAGCAAATACTAACCATTTACGACAAACCAATGATTTATTACCCTATCTCTACGCTGATGCTGGCGGGCATTCGGGACATTCTCATTATCTCCACCCCGACCGACCTGCCCTGCTTTGAGCGCCTTTTTGGCGACGGCGAAGCGCTGGGCGTTAACTTTACCTATCAGGTGCAAGAAGAACCCCGTGGGCTGGCTGACGCGTTTATCGTCGGTGAAGAGTTTATCGGCGACAGCAACGTCTGCCTGGTTTTAGGGGACAACATCTTTTACGGGCAGGGCTTTACAGAACGCCTTAAAGCCGCCGCCTCACGCCCCGATGGCGCCACCATTTTCGGCTATCACGTTTCCAACCCGCGTGAATTCGGTGTGGTGGATTTCGACAATGACGGCACCGTGCTTTCCATCGAGGAAAAGCCGCAAGAGCCCAAAAGCAACTACGCCGTTCCCGGGCTGTATTTTTATGACAACAACGTCATCAACATTGCCAAAAATGTTGAGCCAAGTGCCCGGGGCGAGCTTGAAATAACCTCCGTCAACAACGCGTATTTGGAACAAGGCAAGCTGAAAGTAGAGCTGTTCGGGCGCGGTATGGCGTGGCTGGATACCGGCAACCACCGAGCGATGCACTCCGCCGCAAACTTTGTGGAAGCGGTGCAAACACGGCAGGGGCTGTATATTGCCTGCCTTGAAGAAATTGCCTACCGCCAAGGGTTTATCTCCAAAGAAAAGCTGCTTGAAACGGCGCAAAAACTGGAAAAAACAGATTACGGCGAATACCTGAAACACGTTGCCGAGATTGTATAAAGCACAACAAACAGCCTAAGGGAGGCACTCTTTTGAAGATACTGATAACCGGCGCCAAGGGTCAACTTGGCACCGAGCTGCTGCGCCAGCTGGAAAACGGCAAAAGCGCGCTCGGTTCTTTGCCGTCTGCCCTCAACCAAGCGACGGTGGTGGGCGTAGACCTTGAAGACGTTGATTTAGCCGAGCTGCACCCGGTGCAGACGCTGCTTAAAAACGAAGCGCCCGACGTGGTTATTAACTGCGCGGCGTTCACCAATGTAGACGGCTGCGAGAGCGACCCGGACGCCGCCTTTGCCGGCAACGCGTTGGCGGCACGCAATGTTGCCGTCGCCTGTGAAAAACAGGGCGCCAAACTGATACACGTTTCAACCGACTATGTTTTTGACGGGCAGGGTGACACCCCCTTTAGAGAGAGCGACATCCCAAGCCCCCAATCGGTTTACGGCAGCACCAAACTGCTGGGCGAGCAATACGTGCAAAGTTTTTGCTCCAAATGGTTTGTGGTGCGCACCGCTTGGCTGTACGGGCGAGAAGGCAACAACTTTGTTAAAACCATGGTGTGCCTTGCTAAAGAGAGAGGCGCCTTAAAAGTGGTGGACGACCAACGCGGCAACCCGACCAACGCCGAAGATTTAGCCCACCATCTGCTGCAATTAACAACCAGCGATGAATACGGCATTTACCATTGCAGCGGCAGCGGCATTTGCTCGTGGTATGATTTCGCTGCCGAGATTGTGCGCCTTTCCGGCATTGAAGCGACGGTGGAACCGGTGACGTCGGACGAATTTCCAAGCCCGACGAAACGGCCCGCCTTTTCCGCGCTGGAGCACACCATGTTGCGCAGCACCATCGGCGATAATATGCGCCCGTGGCAAGAGGCGCTGGCCGATTACATGCAACAAATAAAGGAGTAAATAAACGATGAAGAATATTTTAGTCACCGGCGGCGCCGGTTTTATAGGCTCAAACCATGTGCTTTATGTACTGAGAAAGCACGACGACATCAACGTGGTAAACCTTGACCACTTAACCTATGCTGGCAACCTTGAAAACTTAAAAAGCATTGAGGGCGACGAGCGCCACACCTTTGTACACGGCGACATTGGCGACGAAGCGTTGGTAACCCGCCTGTTTGAAGAACACAATTTTGACGCAGTGGTTAACTTTGCGGCGGAAAGCCACGTTGACCGCTCCATCGAAGAGCCGAACATCTTTGTTGAAACCAACGTTATGGGCACATTGAACTTGCTTAACTGCGCCCGTGCCGCCTGGGAAAAAGAAGATGGCAGCTACCAAGACGGCGTTAAATTCGTACAGGTTTCCACCGACGAAGTGTACGGCGCGCTGGGCGATGAAGGCTTCTTCACCGAAGAAACGCCGCTCAACCCGCACTCGCCCTATTCGGCAAGCAAAACCAGCGCCGACCTTTTTGTGCAAGCTTACCATGACACTTACGGCCTGCCGATGAACATCACTCGTTGCTCCAACAACTACGGCCCGTATCAGTTCCCTGAAAAGCTGATACCGCTGATTATTCACAACGCACGCCGCCTTGAGAAACTGCCGATTTACGGCGACGGCTTAAACGTGCGGGACTGGCTCTACGTAGACGACCATTGCAAAGCGATAGACATGGTTATGCGCGACGGTAAAGACGGCGAAGCTTATAACGTGGGCGGGCACAACGAGCGCACCAACATAGACATTGTTAAAACCATTATTAACCTGCTGCATGAAAAGGTGGATAGCCGCATCGACGAATCGCTCATTACCTACGTTGAAGACCGCAAAGGGCATGACTGGCGCTACGCCATCGACCCGGCGAAAATTAAACGCGACCTCGGGTGGGAGCCTGAAACAGCCTTTGAAGACGGCATTAAACTTACCATTGAATGGTACTTAGACAACGAAGCGTGGCTTAACGACGTGACGTCGGGTGCTTACCGCGATTATTATGAAGAAATGTATAAAAACAGATAACAACACGGTGGGCGCTGCCTGCCGATAGCCGAAAAGTGTGGGAGGCAACGCATGCGGGTTGTAATTAAAATAGGTACATCAACGTTAACGCATCAGGGCGGCGGCGCAAACTTTCAGCGCATCGAGCTGCTGTGCAGAACAATAGCCGACATTAAAAATGCCGGGCACGAGGTGATTGTCGTCTCATCGGCGGCGATTGCGCTGGGCGCCGGTAAATTGCACATGAGCGAGCGCCCCGACGACGTGCCCAGCCGGCAAGCGCTGGCGGCGGTGGGTCAGTGCGAGCTGATGTATATGTACGACCGCCTCTTTGCGCAGTACAACCACGTGGTGGGGCAGGTGCTTTTAACGGCGGAAGACATTCAAAGCGGCGACCGCCGCTCCAACGTAAAAGCGACACTTACCCGCCTGTTAGAGTTGGATGTGCTGCCCATCATCAACGAGAACGACACGGTGGCCACCGCCGAGCTGGAAGGCGGCGTCATTGGCGACAACGACAAACTGTCGGCGCAGGTGGCGGTCTTTGTTGAGGCGGACCTGCTTGTTATGCTGACCGACATCCCCGGCCTTTACACCTGCGACCCGCGCCAAGACGACAGCGCCGAGCTGATACCCCTTGTTACCGAGATCACCGACGAGATGGTGCACAGCGCCGGCGGCTCCGGCACAGATTTCGGCACCGGCGGCATGAAAACCAAACTGCAGGCGGCGCAAATTTTGCAAGACCACCACATTAACATGGTTATCACCGCCGGGCAAAACCCCGAGTGCCTGTACCGCATTATGGCGGGCGAGCCGGTGGGTACGCGTTTTGTTTTTGACGGGCAAGAAAAATAAAGGAGAGGCATTGTGAAAACAGTAGAGCATATTTTACAAACGGCTAGCCACGCAAAGTACGAGATGGCAGCGCTGGATGAAAAAACGCAAAACAAACTTTTACAAGCCGTGGCCGACGCGGTGAAAGCAAACAAAGACGCTATTTTACAAGCCAACCGCATTGATTTAGAAAATGCCAAAGGCAACATAAGCGACGATTTTTACGACCGCCTTAAATTGGATGATGCCCGTATAGACGGCATGGTGCAAGGCATTGAAGACGTTGTTGCCCTAAAAAGCCCTGTCGGCATGATAGAAAGCGAAACCACCCGTGACAACGGGCTGGTGATACAAAAGGTACGTGTACCCATTGGGGTGGTCGCCATTATTTATGAGGCGCGGCCCAACGTAACCACCGACGCCGCTGCGCTGTGCATTAAAAGTGGCAACGCCTGCATTTTACGGGGCGGCAGCGACGCCATTCACACCAACACGGCGGTGGCGGGCATTATGCGCCGCGCCATAGCCGAGGCGGGAGGCCCGCAAGACGCGGTGCAGCTTATTGAAGACACATCGCACGCCAGCTCTCGCGCGTTGATGGAAGCGCGCGGTTTGGTGGATCTGCTGATTCCCCGTGGCGGTAAAAACTTAATTGCCGCCGTAACGGAAGGCGCCAAAGGGGTGCCGGTTATCGAAACGGGCACCGGCATTTGCCATGTTTATATCGACGCCGACGCCGATTTGGATATGGCGCTGACCATTTTAGAAAACGCCAAAACCAACCGCCCCGGCGTTTGTAACTCCGCCGAGGTATGTCTGGTGCACCAAGCCATTGCGGGCGACTTTTTACCCAAAGCCGCCGCCATGCTGAAGGCGCATCAGGTGGAAATGCGGCTCGATGAAGCCGCCGCCCGGCTGATAGACGGCAAAAAGGCGTCCCCCTCAGATTTTGACACCGAGTTTTTAGATAAAACCATCGCCATCGGCGTGGTGCCAAGCTTTGAAGACGCCATTCGCCATGTGAACACGCACTCCAGCGGGCACAGTGACGCCATTGTAACGCAAAACCAAGCGGCTGCCGACGCCTTTTTACACAGCGTAGACAGTGCGGCGGTGTACCATAACGCCTCCACCCGCTTTACCGACGGCGGCGTCTTTGGTCTTGGCTGCGAGATGGGTATCTCAACCCAAAAAATAGGCGCCCGCGGGCCGATGGGTCTGTATGAATTAACCAGCTATAAATACGTTGTAAAGGGCACCGGTCAGGTGCGCGGCTAATTTACAACCTGTGCAAAGGAAAAAGATATGGCAACCGAAAAACAACAAAAAGAACAACAGCAACTGCTGCGAAAAGAAGCGCAAAACCGCCGCCGCAAACGGCGTACGCGCCAGCTTTTAGGCTTTGTTTTGTCGATATTAATTGTCGTGGGGGCGGTATCCATCGTGTCCGGCGCATCCAACTTGGTGAAAGATTTGCGCGACCACACCGCCGAATATGACGATTACGCAAAGCGGGTAGAACCCCTTGTGTGGTTTGACCTTTTGCCCTTCGATTCTCTTGAAACGGCAGACCCAAACGCGCTGAAACAGGTGGCTATCTGGGGCGTATTGAACGACAGCAAAACCGCCATAGAGCTTACCGAAAAGGGCGAGCCGATGATACCCGCCATTGAAATAGACCAATACGCCAAAGCGCTTTTCGGGCCGGATTATAAAATAGAGCACGGCGCCTTTGAAGACCAGGTTGAAAACCTTGTCTACACCTACGACGAAGAAAGTGAAATGTACACCGCCCCCGCCACCGGCTTAACGCCGCAATACTTAGGCGAAGTGGTGGATATTGAACGGCAGGCAGGCGGCGTTAAGCGGGTAACGGTGGGCTACATCAGCACCACCGGCAGCAACAATGAGCTGGTTGCCGCGGCCGACTTAAAACGCGCCGTTAAGTACATGGATTATTTCTTTAGAAAAGGCGACGGCGGCTACTATCTCTTTGCGCTACAAAACAACACCACCCACGTCGTGTCTGACCCCGACGTACCGTCGATGATTGAGCCGTCTGACATACCTGACGACGCAGCGGACACCTCAGCGTCTCAGCCGCCTCAAGACACAAGCGGCTCAGCAGCGGAATAATTTAAGAATAACGATAGACAGCAGGTTTTTCTTGAAACCTGCTGTCTATCTATTTGCACGTATCTCATACGCTGTAAGCGGTGCAGTTATTTTAGACTATTTTAACGTAAGCATAAACCTATCTATACTCATACCGCTGATTTATTGGAAGATATATACTACGCCCCGCCACGGGGAAAGCCTTTCAGTAAGCCTTTTAAGCCGCGCTTTAACGCGCTGAAATGGGCGGCCTTAATCGGTATACAGGCATTTTATGCGTTAGGGTTTGATCCTATTCGCCTTAAGCGGGTTGCGCCCCGCTTTGCCACCTTTGCGAGCCGTATTTATGGCTCTATAGACAAAGCCGCCATCTCTAAAAAAG
>CAYZSR010000006.1:16597-20953 GCA_964479715.1 uncultured Oscillospiraceae bacterium
AGGCGCTGGCGATGCGACAAAGAATAAGCCGTTTTGTCCGTTGATGGCGGCACCAATAAAAGCTGGGAGGGAATGCGTTTGAGCGCCAAAACAAAAGACAACACCGCTGAAGCGTTTGTTGAATCGGTTTTCAAGTTTTCTATATCCACCTTTGTAAACATCGGTATACTCGGCCTTTCCATGCTCATTACCGGCAACCTTTTAACGGTTGAGCAGGGTGGGCAGATAGACCTCTTTATCGGTTACACCAACACCATCATGACCCTTGTCATTCTCGGCTTGGACCAAGCGCTTATCCGCTTTTATTATGAGCCGCCCAAGGGGCTATCCAGCAACGGGCTTTTTAGAATCTCTTTTTATTTTTCAAGCCTGGTGCTCTTTGTGGTGGGGGTTTTCGGCAGCACCGTTTTCTTGCGCCCGCTGTACAACTTGATAGGGTTTGAGATGATTGGCTACGAGGCGGTGCCGCTGCTATTTTTAAACGCTTTTTTCTTTATGGTGGCACGCTATTTTAACGTGCTTTACCGCATGGAAATGAACGTTGCCATCTACACGGTAGAAACTATTTTAATGCAGTTTTTCTACAAAATGTTCTACCTGTTGGGCGCTTTTTTCACCAACAAAGTGTTCGCGATGATGATTTGCAGCGTTTTAGGGCTTGGCTCTTTTGCGCTGGTATTCAGCTTTGTGCGTAGAAAAACGCTGCGTCCTTCCAAGGCGGAGTTTAAAAGCGGCGCTTACAAAACCATTTTGCCGTACGGCCTATCCATTGCGCCCACTGCGGTTTTTGTTACCCTAAATGCGCAGATACCCAAATCTTTTATCACGGCAGAGCTGGGGCGCACCGCGCAGGGGCTGTACAGCTTTTCGTATATGTTGTCCAATGTGGTAACGTTGATACAAGGCGGGTTTGCCGCCTTTTGGGGCGCCTATATGATGGAAAACTACCGCACCCAAAAAGCCCGTATCATGAAGATGCACGATTTTATCAACTTTATTATACTAAGCTTTTTTACCTTTTTGGTGGCCGCCCAAGATATTTTGTTTTTGTTTTTCCGCCAATACACCGGCACGCAGGCACAAAGCGTCTTTCCGATGATGATGCTGGGCGCCGTTTTCACCATCTTGTGTGAAACCACGGTGTACGGCAACGCGTTGGCACGCCGCCCCATTTTTGATACCATCGGCATCGGTCTTTCGCTGGGCACCAACATTTTAGGTTGCATTATTTTAGTGCCGCTTTTAGGCCCGGAGTACGGGCTGTACGGCGCCGCTTTTTCCGTTGCGTTGTCCAACTTTGTTATGTTCCTTTTCCGCACCGCCACCGCCCAGCGGTTTTACCGCACCATCCGTTACCCCGCCAAAACAGCGGTGGCTATCGGCGTGGCTGTGGCGGTTACCGCCGCCGGCACCTTTTTCGCCCATCGGTTTTTACTCAAGTTACTCTGCAGCGCCATCGGCATAGGTATTTACTGCTTGATGTATCAGTCGGAGCTTAAGCGCACTATCGAGCTAGGCCTGTCGGTGCTGTCCATTATCTTAACCACATTAAAAGAGCGGCTGGGGCTGGAGAAAACCGATTGATAAAAGCCATACACCAAACAAACACCAGAGAAAGTAGCGTGGGATGACTTTAAGCTATTATGGAGATTTAATGCGTTTTTTTAACACTTATGTTGTTGAGAATGTTGCGTTCGGCGAGCAGGACGGCTACCTTTATAGCGCCGCTTACGACCGCAGCATGGACGACGTTTTGGTGCGCTTTGTCGTCGACGGGTCGCCCAAAAGTGCCGCCAAAAGTCTGCGCAAAAAAAAGCGGCCATACATCCGCTGGTTTTGGGAAAAGGACGCTCTCTCTCAAGGTGGTGTTTTGGTAGCATTGGTGGACACCCCCAGTGAATTTTATCTTAAATCAACAATACACACCTTGTTGGGTGACGCAGTAACGGCCTTGCAAAAAGAAAACCTAAAGCCGCCCGTTGTGTGCCCGCTGTGCGGCAAGCCCGCCACCGATAGTTTGGCGTTTTTAAACAGTGGCTACCGCCACACGCACGCCCATTGTGTGAAAGAACAGCACGCCAAGGCGGCTTCTCAAGACAGCACCGAGCCCATTAAAAAAGGCAACTACTTTACCGGCGCCATCGGCGCGCTTATCGGTGCCTTTATCGCCGTGCTGCCCAATTGGTCGCAGGCGATTTCTAAAAACAAAATAAGCCCTATCCTTTACGCCCTAATTCCGGTTTTTGCGGCGCTGATGTATCGTGTTTTCCGTGGGCGTAAAAACCGCATTGCCGTTTTAGTAACGGTGCTGGCCACCAGCTTTTTAGCGGCGTTCGCTTTAGAGCTTGTCTGGTACTGGATTATTGTAACAAATGACGCTGGCGTAAACTTAAGCATTGCTTACACAACGTCGCTTTACTTTAAAACGCACACCTTTCTCAGCGCGCTGCGAGAAATGGTCTTTTGCCTTTTGTTTTTGGCCATAGGTCTCTTTCCTGCGGCGGTTATTATGCGGCGCTACACCGCCAGTGGTACCAAACGCAAAAGCGTTGTCCGTGGCACTGAGTTTAGCGAAAAAACGCTGCGCCCCGCAACGCAGTTTGTCGAAACTGACGAGAAAACCCCAAACAACAAGGATGATACACCAGCCGGTTAACGGCCTTATTATGGCAAGGAGCCACCTTTATGAAATGGAAATATGACCCCTCTTCTGAAGCACCGGACAGCCCCCCGCAAGATGAAGCGGAATGGCCGCAAGAGCCACAGCAAGACACTCTTTACCAGCCTGAAAAAACAGCGGGCGAAGTGCCGGCTGCCATTAAAAAAGAAAAGCGCCGTAAAAAACCGCTAGAAATTGCGCTGGTTGCCATTTCCGTTACGTTGCTGGTGATGGTGGCGCTGAGCGTTGTTGGATTTTTTGCGCTGAGCACGCTGTTCGGTTCACTGTCAAAACCGCTTTATTGGAACGCTACCACCCCTAACGACACCTTTTCGGTGGTGCAGGTGGTGGGTGATATCTTTAACATCGGCAGCGATGGCACCGGCGCCAATGAGCCAAGTTACCACCACGCCTCAACGGTTAATTACGTAAAACAACTGGCGGACAACCCCAACGACAAAGGCATTCTTTTATATATGAACACCGGAGGCGGCGGCGTTTATGAAAGTGATGAATTGTATAATGCGCTGATAGAATACAAAGAAAAAACCGAGCGCCCCGTTTGGGCTTACATGGGCGACAGCTGCGCCTCAGGCGGTTATTATGTAACCATGGCGGCCGACAAAATTATCGCGAACCCCAACACAACCACTGGCTCCATCGGGGTGTATATTGCGTTGACCGACACCAGCGCCCTGTATGAAAAACTGGGCATTGAAACGGTGCTTATCGGCTCGGGCGACAATAAAGGTGTCGGCGTGCCCGGCGTTGAAATAACGGAGGCGCAACAAGACATCTACCAAGGCATTGTTGAAGAAAAGCACGAGCGGTTTGAATCCATTGTGGCGCAGGGGCGCGGACTGGATAAAGCCAGTGTTGCGAACGTAGCTGACGGGCGTCCTTTCACCGCAAAACAGGCGCAAAAACTAAAGTTGATTGACGACATCGGCAACTGGGATGAGGCGCTTGCCGCTTTTGAAGAACACACCGGCTACCAACCGTTTTACCCGAACTTCTCAAAACGCACCGCCCTTGGCAACCAGCTTTCTTCTGTCCGTGCCACGCTACCGCTGAGTGACAATGAGGTGGCCATGCAAGCCGCCGAGCAGCTACCGAGCGGTGTACCGCTGTATTATGTGCCGGCATTGTAGAAAATTTAATTTGAGCGATGTCCATGAAAAGTGCATATACAGCGCTTTAGAGGCAACTGTCTTTTCTAAAATTAAACCCATTGAAAAGTGGTGCCACCCAGGTAGTGAAATAGGGGCTGCCTTGTATAGCGGTATGCAGGAAGGAATATGGGTTTATAGATTAACCTGAAAAGTCCAAAAAAATAAGCTGCATATTGCAGTAAAGGCAATAACCTTTGATTGAATATAATAACAATTTATCATAGAAAGTGAGTTTAGTATGGCTGTACTAATAATTGCAGAAACCGGTGTGAACCACGGCGGAAGCCTGCAAAAAGCAAAAGAAATGGCCGACGCCGCCAAAAAAGCTGGTGCCGATGCAGTGAAGTACCAAATCGGCGTGCCGGAGCTTATCGTAAGCCGCTACGCCGAAAAAGCAAGCTATCAAAAAGAGATGGCGGGTGATGAAGAAAGCCAGCTTGAGATGTTGCAAGAGTTAATGCTAACCTTTAACGAGCACCGTGAGCTGAAAGCCCATTGTGATACCATTGGCATACAGTATCTAGG
>CAYZSR010000006.1:20963-31438 GCA_964479715.1 uncultured Oscillospiraceae bacterium
TTGATTTGGCAAGTTTGGATTTTCTAGATTCGCTCGATGTCCCCTTTTACAAAATACCAAGCGGTGAAATTACTAACCTGCCTTATTTAGAACGGGTGGCGTCTTTTAACAAACCGGTTCTTTTATCCACTGGGATGAGCAACCTGGCTGAAATTGAAGACGCTTTAAGTGCGCTGGAACACGCCGGCGCCGGCGACATTACGCTGATGCATTGCAACACCGCGTACCCCACCCCTTTTGAAGACGCCAACCTGTTAGCCATTACCGATTTGCGCAATGTTTTTGGTTTGCAGGTGGGTTATTCAGACCACACACTGGGCTGGGTTTGCCCTGCCGCAGCGGTAACGCTGGGCGCGGTGGCAATTGAAAAGCACTTTACTCTGGATAAAGAAATGGACGGGCCCGATCACCAAGCGAGTTTAGACGCAGGTGAATTGTGGCACATGGTGCAAGCCGTGCGCCAGTGCGAGCTGGCAATGGGTGAAGGGCAAAAAATAGTGACCGACAGTGAACAGGAAAATATAATCCTGACACGTAAAAGCATTGTGGCGGCAGAGTATATAAAAGCAGGCACCATTTTTAGCAAAGAAAACATTACAACGAAGCGCCCAGGCGACGGCATTTCACCCATGCATTGGTACGAAGTACTGGGGCGCGTGGCTAAAAAAGATTTTGAAGAAGATGAGCGCATCGATTTATAAAAACGGATACAACCCTCAAAAATTTATTGATGGGCGCAGGTAATAGCGACGTATCTCTTTGAAAAAGAGGGGGCGCTTGCCGCTGGAAAAGACAACATCAAGTAATTTGTACAGCTGTACTAAAAGCAAAAAGAAAGGGGTGTGTGCCATGTATATCTTAAAACGCAAAACAGAATATTCGGCTTATAAAATTGTTTTACTGGCACTGGTTACAGTTTGCGGCGCCTTTCTTTTATGGCTGTGGTACACCCTTACCTTTCCGCCTGTGTTGCCCGGCGGTAGGGTGGCCGGGGTGTCGGCAAACGTATCCATTGCCTTGCTGGTTATAGGGATTCTTTTGCTGGCAGGCGGCGGTTTTTTTCTTGTGCACCACCTAAGCCGCCGCAAAAAGCAGCGTGTCACCATTGACGGCAACATGCTGCATATTCAATCAAAAGCAGGGCGGTACACCCTTGATGTAACCGAAGCGGAGCACTTGCATTTGCTCTCTGCGCCCAAAGCGGGGCGCTACGGTTTTTATGACACGCTCGCCTTTTTAAAAAGTAACGAGTGGACGGTACTCGGCCCTTATTACCAAAGCTCCGCCGATCTATACACCATTTATGGCGAACTGTTAGAGCGGTACCGCGGCGCCAAGATAACGTTTTTAAACAACCGAATGAACCATGGCAAGGCGGCGTATTTTCCCTACTTGGCGCAGCCAAATGACGATGGACGCAGCGATTTAAACGTACAGAACGCTTTTGATGCAAAACTTTGCAGTGAGGGCGATGCCGCAAAACTGCCGGTGAAAATGCCTATTCCCACCATCGCCAACATTGAGTTGACGAACGATTCCATCACGGTGGGTGGGCGCACCATTCCTTTTGAATATATCCACGGTGTGCATTATAGAAAATACAGCGGCGACCGCGATGGAACGGAAACGCTAAACTGGCAAAAAGGGCGGCACATGTTTTTGCTTAACAGCAGCGGGCAGTCACTTTTAGGCATTGCGTTGCCGTCGGTGCTGGACGGTGACCTATTGGCGCAGCTGTTGTACGAGCGTATCCACCAAAAATAAAGACAAAAAGGCTGTATCCATCACGGATACAGCCTTTTTTATAATTTAATTGGTTTTGTTAAGCCGTTGCCAATTTCCCCTGCATTTTTTTGGGGAGTAAATCTTTCAACGTGTCTTTTAATGTGTCGTAAAAATCCCGCGGCCAGTAGCCCAGCTCGCGGCTGGCTTTTTCATGGCTGAAGTTGGCGTTACTGCACAGTGCCGTCACGGAATATTCGGTAATTAACGGCTTTTTGCCACGCAGTAGGTTCCATTTTTCAATAAGCGGGGCGAAAAGTTTCGCAATCCAAATGGGGATGGACGGGCAGCGGAACTTGCGTTTCAATAGGTTGCTTACCATGTGGAAAACGTCGCGCATTTCATAATAGCGGCCGCTTAGAATATACGCTTCGCCAATGCGCCCATTGTCTACCGCGCTGACAATGCCTTGGGCCACGTCGCGCACGTCAACAAAGTCATACCCGCCTTTGGGGCAAGCGGGAATGTTGCCCTGCACAAAAGCTTTGATACCGGCCACCAAGTGGTTGCTGCCGGAATCCCGTGGGCCGATAATGCCGGAGGGGTGTAAAATAACCGCCGGCAACCCTTGTTCTTGCACATAGTTTATTATTTGGTCCGACGCCATCGCCTTGGTTTTAGCGTAGCCGCCGTGCACGCTGTCTGCTGAAAATTCGCTCACTTCGGTCATGCAGCGGTTGTGGTTTAACTCGGGGATGGCGTGCACCGAGCTAACGTGAATAAACCGATAAACGCCGTGTTCCAGTGCGGTTTCCGCCATGTTCATCGTGCCCTGCACGTTGACATCTTTAAGCGCCGGTGTTGTTTCAGAGCGTATGTCCACAATGGCGGCGGCGTGGATAACCACTTTTTCAGCGTCTTCCAGCCCGCTGAAAAGCGGCGCCAGCGTGGCGGGGTCTCGCACGTCGCCGTACAGCACATCAACGCCCTCTTTTAATTCGTCCGGCAGAGGGCTATCCGGCAAAACAAGGGCGCGTATGGCGGCGCCTTGCTCCTTTAAAAGCGCAATTAAATTACGGCCGAGGTGGCCGTCGGCGCCGGTTATAATATATACTCTATCCATCTATCGATGCCTCTCTTAACGCTGTGTCTTATATAAGACGGGGTGTTGATTATTTTTCACTGTTTATAGTATACTATAATAAATAACACCAAACAACAAACAATATGTAAAAAAATGCGACCCATTTAGACAAAAAATTAACATCTGTTGAGGAAGGTAACAAACTATGGAACAGCGTTCACCAAAAAAAGAAGACCAACGGGTGCGGGTTACTAAAATGCTGTTGCGTGACGCATTTTTGGCGATTTTAAACGCCAAGCCGATAGAAAAGATAACGGTGAAAGAGCTGTGCGCCAATGCCGGCGTCAACCGGGGTACCTTTTACCTGCATTATAAAGATATTTATGACTTGCAAACGCAGCTGGAAGACGAAATGTTTGATGAGCTAATGCGTTTGCTGGACGCCAACCGTGTTGTTTCAGAGGCGGGGCAGGT
The DNA here is from genome assembly GCA_964479715.1 of uncultured Oscillospiraceae bacterium. Classification (GTDB taxonomy): domain Bacteria; phylum Bacillota; class Clostridia; order Oscillospirales; family Ruminococcaceae; genus JAAYCI01. The sequence goes on from CAYZSR010000006.1 coordinate 24,244, forward strand.
GGATACGCAGCGGGAGTTTATTCAATCGGTTTTTGAGTTTTATGACAACAACCGAGAGATGGCAACCATCTTGCTGGGGGACAACGGCAACCGCCAGTTTTTAAGCAAAATGGTTGAAGCGGGCAAAGAAAAGAGCATACGGGAATACCTGCAAATTTTCCCGCAGGTCAGCCTGCAACAGGCAGAGATATTATACGCTTATGTGTCCTGGGGAGTGGTGGGGCTGGTGCGTTACAGCATACAAAACCCCGATGTGCCGCTAACGCTGCTTGCCATCTCGGCGGAAAAGCTGATTGCCGAGGGCTCGCAATTTTTTGTTTAATAGAGCGTATAAAGTGGTTGACAAAATAAATTTTCCTGTTATACTGGGTAGCACATAATTAAGTAGCAAACACTGGCAACAATAAAGAACAAGTAACAAAAACACCGCCAAACAGAAAGCAACCGGTTGATGAGAGGGGCTTGGCAGGGTTTTGTGAATACATCTTTTAGCCTCACACCGAACGAGTTATCCAGTAGGCTGTGACGGGGGGCATCCGTTATCGTGCTAGAGTATACCGTGCAAACGGCGTACTTGAAAAGGCGGCGCTGTGTGAGCAGCCCCGCAAACTAAGGTGGTACCACGAGATAACACTCGTCCTTTTGATTAGGACGGGTTTTTTTATTGCCAAAATTCACCGCTGGTGTTGCTGTTTGAAAAAACCTATCAAACACAAGGGAGAAAACCATGCCAATTACAGAGATGCTTGTGCGCAATGCGCAAAACTTTCCGGACAAAACCTGTTTAATGGAAATTAACCCCGATTTGCAAAGCCGGGGCAGCCGCCACTGGAAAGAATACCAACTGGTTGAAGGTGGCAACGTGGTGGGCTACCGCAAAGAGCTAACGTGGAAAGAGTTTGACGAGCGCGCTAACCAATTTGCCAACCTGTTGCTTGAAAACGACATTAAAAAAGGCGACAAAGTAGCCATTTTATTGATGAATTGCATCGAGTGGCTGCCCATCTACTTCGGCGCTTTGAAAGCCGGCGCTATTGTGGTGCCGCTTAACTTTCGTTACACCAGCGACGAAATTAAGTACTGCCTCGATTTAGCGGATATTTCAGTGCTTGCCTTCGGGCCGGAGTTTATCGAGCGCATTGAGGCGATACAGCACGATATGCCCGATGTAAAGCTGAAGTTCTTTGTCGGCAACGAAGGGCCGGATTGCGCGCTGCACTACGAAGAAATGGCGGCCAACTGCCCCAAGACGGCGCCTGGCATACCCCTTAGCGATGACGATTTCGGCGCCATTTACTTTTCATCGGGCACCACCGGCTTTCCCAAAGCCATTTTGCACAAACATAAAAGTTTAATGCACGCCGCCGCCACCGAGCAAAAGCACCACGGGCAGCAAGAGGACGACATCTTTTTATGCATCCCGCCGCTCTACCACACCGGCGCTAAAATGCACTGGTTCGGCAGTTTGAAAACGGGCGGCAAAGGCGTTCTTTTACGGGACACATCACCCCACTGGATTTTAGACACCGCCAGCGAAGAAAACGCCAGCATTGTGTGGCTGCTTGTGCCATGGGCGCAGGATATTTTAGACGCTTTAGACTGCGGCGAAATAAGTCTTGATGACTATAATTTAGACAACTGGCGGCTAATGCACATCGGCGCCCAGCCGGTGCCGCCCAGCCTGATTGAACGGTGGAAAGAATACTTCCCCCACCACGATTATGACACCAACTACGGGCTGTCAGAATCGATTGGCCCGGGCTGCGTGCACCTTGGCATCGGCAACACCCACAAGGTAGGCGCCATCGGCAAAGCGGGCTACGGCTGGCAAACTAAAATTGTCGATGAAGAGCGCAATGAAGTACAGCCCGGCGAAGTGGGCGAATTGGCTGTGCGCGGCGACGGGTTGATGGAAGAATACTACAAAAACCCCGAAGAAAGCGCTAAAGTGTTACACAATGGCTGGCTTTTAACGGGCGATATGGCAAAGGAAGATGAAGACGGCTTTATCTTTTTGGTTGACCGCAAAAAAGACGTCGTCATTATGGGCGGTGAAAATATCTACCCCGTGCAAATTGAAGACTTTTTGCACAGCCACGATAAAATTAAAGACGTGGCGGTCATCGGGTTGCCGCACCGCCGGTTGGGTGAAATACCCGCCGCCATTGTAGAGCTGAAGCCAAACCGCAGCGCCACCCAAGAAGAGCTGCTGGAGTTTTGCGCCGCCTTACCGCGCTACAAGCGTCCGCGTATTATCTTTTTTGACGACGTGCCGCGTAACGGCACCGGCAAAATTGAAAAACCGGCGCTGCGCGATAAATACGTTGGCGACAGCCTTATTAAAGTACAAACTGAAAGCCTTGAAAGTGGCGAAGAGCTACTTGAAAGTATGGACCACCTTGTCGGCGCGCCGGAAAAATGCGAGCGTGTCGCTAAAAAACAATAAATTCTTTTGGCTGCGCGCTGCAAAAATGCGGCGCACAGCTAAAATATGGCGAGAAATGACGAATGGCGGCGGCGAAAATTTCACAAATTGTCCGCTTTTTGTGCCGTGCAAAACCGTCACAGGGCGCCGTCCGCCGTGCCGCCAAAGACGGCGGCAAGCCGCCGGAATGCAACGCTGTTTAATTAAAAAGAAAGGCAATTGCCTTTCTTTTTTTTATGTGTTACAATAACCACCTTGTAAAGAGTCTATCCAACCACCAACTTTTGGAGGCGTATTTTTACTGCTATGCGACGTTATATTGAAAAATTCCGCTCTCAACTCACCGGGTCTTCACGGCTTATTGCCGGCGTATTATGCAGCGTTTTGCTGCTTGGTATGCTGGTGGGGGTAACCGGTACACACGGGCTGGTGACCATAACCGACCAAGGCGGCAGCAGCTACACCATGCTGACCGCGAACGACAAGCCCTACCAACTAATGCATAAAATGGCGGCGATGGTCGGCGTGAACGACAAGCTTGTTTACACCACTCGTAACGAGCGCGCCAACCTGCTTATTCAGCGGGCGTTTCCCGCCTTTGTACGCGCCGACGGCGAAGTACACAGCGCTGAGTTTGTAGACGGTACCGTCAGCGATTTGCTGACCCGCTGCGATATTCAGCTGGAGGGTGAAGATTTTGTTGAACCCGCCTTGAACACACCGCTTCAACGGGATATGGAGGTGGCGGTGCGCCGCGTAACCTACCAAGAAGAGAAAAAGCGCGAACAGGTATCGGACAGTTTGGTCAGCGATTACCAAGCCCGCGTTTTGGCGGAAAACCCCGCCAGTCAATTTAGAAAAAGCAACGGCGGTGTTTACGACGTTGTGTATAGACACAAGCTGATAGATGGCGTGGTTGAACAATCATTCATCGCCAGCTTGGCGCCCATCATCACGCCGCGGCCGGCCGGCTCCACCTCGTTTACGCCGGGCATACCCTGCTCCACCATTCAAGGGTTTGACGGCGTGCAGCTGGGCGAAAACGGCCTGCCAACCAACTACCGCCGTGTGATGCGCGGCGCGGTGTGCACCGCTTATTCCGCTTCTCGCGGGCGCGGCGCCAGCGGGTTGGGTCTTTATTGCGGCACCGTGGCGGTAAACCCCCGTGTGATACCTTACGGCACCCGCCTTTACATCACCGCGTCTGACAACAGCTTTGTCTACGGCTACGCCATTGCGACCGACACCGGCGGCGCCATGATGGACGGGCGTGTTGACATCGACCTGTTCTTCGGCACCAACGGCGAAGCGATGCGCTTTGGCAAACGGGCGCTGGACGTTTATATTCTGTAGATTTTAGGCAACTTAATAAGAAAAGCCCCGCGGCGTGTGCCGCGGGGCTTTTTTAGCGGGTAAAAAGAGAACTGCAAAAGGAACAACACCACCGTGCGGCACCGTTAATACCTTGCAATTTAGCGGGCTATTGAGTAAAATTATAGATAACTAAGGGCGGCCTACTTTTTGATAAAGTGCTGTTCAACGTACTTTTTGATGAAAGTGTTGGCGGCGTAGGGTGGCGCGTTGCTAACGGCTGCCATGTTTTGCACAAAAGGGTGCCGACGAACCGATAAAACGCCGTTTTCAGCGGTTTGCATAAAGAACCGACTATTTTTTGGGCGGCATTTTTTGCGCCGCCCCCGCACGATACCTTTTCAACCGATGTATTTTATAGGCGGCAAGGCCGCTTAACATAATAAATCAGCAAAGAGGGAGTGCCTAATGAAAGAATGTGTTGCAATGTTACTGGCCGGTGGGCAAGGCTCACGTTTGCGCGCGCTAACAAGCAAACTGGCAAAGCCGGCCGTCCCATTTGGCGGTAAATACCGCATTATCGACTTTCCGCTATCCAACTGCGTCAACTCCGGCATTGATACTGTCGGCGTTTTAACGCAGTATCAACCGCTGGTGCTGAACGATTATATCGGCAACGGCCAGCCGTGGGACTTGGACCGCCTTTACGGCGGCGTGCATATGTTGCCGCCCCACCAAACCGCCACCGGCAGCGATTGGTACAAAGGCACCGCTAACTCTATCTATCAAAACCTTGATTTTATAGAGCGCTACAGCCCGCAATACGTGCTTATTCTTAGCGGCGACCACATCTATAAGATCGACTACGCTAAAATGATTTCCTTTCACAAAGAAAATAAGGCCGACTGCACCATCGCCGTTATCAACGTGGCACCGGAAGAAGCAAGCCGTTTCGGCATTATGAGCACCGACGGTGAGGGACGTATCACCAAGTTTGAAGAAAAACCCGACGAGCCCGATTCAACGCTGGCGTCGATGGGTATTTATGTGTTCACCTATGATAAATTAAAGCAATACCTGCACCAAGATGAAGCGAACAAAGCGTCTGACAATGACTTTGGTAAAAATATTATCCCCACCATCATTAAAGAGCAGCAAAATCTTTACGCCTACCCCTATGAAGGGTATTGGAAAGATGTCGGCACCATCAACAGCCTATGGGAAGCCAATATGGATTTACTGGACCCCAACGAGCCGCTGGATGTGTGGGACGACGAGTGGAAAATCTATTCCCGCACCGCCGGGCGTCCGCCCCATTACATCGGCACCCACGCCACGGTGGAAAACTCGGTTATCACCGAGGGGTGCGTCATCGACGGCGAATTGGATTCCGCCGTGCTATTTGCCGAGGCAAAGGTGGGGCAAGGCGCCGTGGTGCGAGATTCCATCTTAATGCCGGGCGCCGTGGTGGAAGAAGGCGCCCAGGTAAGCTACGCCATTGTGGCGAAAGACGCCGTGATAAAAAAAGGCGCCATCATCGGTGAACGGCCGGAATACATGGACGATTTATCGCAGTGGGGCGTGGCGGTGGTGGCGGAAGGCGTGACCATCGGTGCCGGCGCCAAGATAAAACCGCTGGCCATGGTTGAAGAAGATGTTGAGGATGGTGGTATGCAGTGATTAGAGCTGAAGCAATGGGCATTATTTTCCCCAACGCGCACGACGCCAACATACCGGAAATTACCGGGCACCGCACCATGGCGTCGGTGCCGTTTGCGGGGCGCTACCGCATGATAGACTTTTGCCTGTCGGGCATGGCGGGCGCCGGTATCACCAATATCGGTGTGGTGCTTAGCCACAACTATCAAAGCCTGATGGACTACCTCGGCAGCGGCCGTGAGTGGGACCTCTCGCGCAAGCGGGGCGGGCTTATTGTCTTTCCGCCGTACGGGCGGGGCAAAGGGCAGCCGTTCGGCGGGCGCATTGAGGCGCTGGGCATGGTGCTGGAATACCTGCAAGATAAAAAAGAACGCCTTGTTGTTATGAGTGATTGTGACATCGCCTGCAACTTGGATTATAAAAAGTTGATTCAACAACACTCGGACAGCGACGCTGACATCACGGCGGTTTACCAGCGTGGGCACATCCACGAAGGCATGCTGAAAGACAACACCACCTTCACCTTTGACGACGACGGTTTCACCACTGAAATACGCAGCAACGACTACCGCAAAGGGTTGCAAAACCTTTCGATGGGTGTGTTTGTTATCGGGCGTGAGCTGCTGATTGATTTAGTGAAAGACGCGGTGGTGCGCGGCGAAAATTATTTTGAGCGAGACACGCTGGCGCGCAACCTTAAAATTTTGAAAATGCGCGGGCACAAGATAGAGCAATACAGCGCCCGCATTTATGATATGCAAAGCTATTTTGATGAAAACCTGCGGCTGCTTGAAGACGACAACCTGCAGCTGCTTTTCCCTGAAGACCGCCCCGTTTACACCAAAGTGCGCGACGAAGCGCCGGTGCGCTACGCCATCAGCTCGGCGGTGAACCACAGCTTGGTGGCGGACGGCTGCATTGTTGAAGGCTCGGTAGACAACTGTGTGCTCTTTAGAAGTGTACGCATCGGCAAAAACGCCCGCCTTAAAAACTGCGTTATTATGCAGGGCAGTGTGGTGGAAGACGGCGCCGTTTTAGAAAACGTTGTCACCGATAAAAATGTCCTCGTCAAAGCGGGGCAGCAGCTGCGAGGCTCGCGACGTTTTCCCGTCTTTGTAAGCAAAGGCAGCGTGGTGGAATAAAGCGTCTTTGCCCGCACCCACCGAAACAGAAAGGATACAAAATGAAGGTTTTATACGCATCCAGCGAAGCCTATCCGTTTTTTGCTTCGGGCGGGCTGGGCGATGTGGCGGGCAGTTTGCCGCTGGCGCTTAATAAAAACGACGTGTCGGTGCGTGTTATTTTGCCGCTTTACGATGAGCTGCCGCCCGCGTGGCACGACAAATTGCAGTACATCACCAACTTTACCGTGCCGCTGGGCTGGCGCAAACAATACTGCGGTTTGTTTGAGCTTTCGCACCAAGGGGTTACCTATTATTTTGTAGACAATGAATATTATTTTAAACGCAAAGGCCTTTACGGCTTTTACGATGACGGCGAGCGCTTCGCCTTTTTTTCACGGGCGATTTTAGAGGCGCTGTTGCACATTAACTTTCAGCCCGATATCATTCACTGCAACGATTGGCAAACGGCGTTGGTGCCGGTGTATTTAAACCTCTTTTATCGGCACAACCCAAGCCTTGCCGACGTTAAAACGGTGTTTACAATACACAACATACAGTATCAAGGCAAATACGGCATGGAGCTGCTTGAAGAAACACTCGGCATTAGCGGCAAAGACGCTTACCTGCTGGATTTTGACGGCAATGTCAACTTTATGAAGGGCGCCATCGAGATGGC
>CAYZSR010000006.1:31448-36337 GCA_964479715.1 uncultured Oscillospiraceae bacterium
CCACCTACGCCAACGAGATTTTAGACCCGTGGTACGGCTACGGGTTGGACACCTTTTTAAAGAAAAAGCAGTTTAAGCTGTCCGGCATATTAAACGGCATTGATACCGATGTATACAACCCTGAAACCGACGAAAACATCGCTAAAAACTACAGCGCGGCAGATTTTGAAAAAGGCAAAGCCGCTTGCAAAAAAGAGCTGCGCGATATTTTTGAATTGAATGATGACGACACGCCGCTCATCGGCATTGTAACGCGGCTGGTTAACCAAAAAGGGCTGGATTTAGTGCGCCACGTTGCAGACACTCTCGTCTCCGACGGGATGCAGCTGGTTATTTTAGGCTCGGGCGATTACGGCTATGAGAACTTTTTCTCTGACATGGCAAGCCGCCGCCCCGGTGTCTTTAACGTTCGCCTTGATTTTGACCCCGCCTTGGCACGCAAGATTTATGCCGGCGCTGATTTGTTTTTAATGCCCAGCCGGTTTGAGCCGTGCGGCCTTGCACAGATGGTGGCGCTGCGGTACGGCACGGTGCCCATTGTGCGGCAAACGGGCGGCTTGGCAGACACCATTCAAGACTCCGGCGATGGCGGCGGCAACGGCTTTACCTTTGTAAGCTACAACGCTTATGATATGCAAACCGCCTGTTTCCGCGCCCGCGACGGTTACCGCAACCGCACCGGCTGGAACCAGCTGGTTAAACGGGGCATGGCGTGCGATTTCAGCTGGAGTGCCTCCGCTAAAGAGTACCAAAATCTATATAAAGAAACAGCGGCGCTGTGGTAATAAAGCGGCGGTTTACCCCGTGAAATCAACGTTTGTTTAAAAGTTATTTATTGACTTGTGCCGCCAAGCTAGTATACTTAAAGTAGTTAGTATACTTTACTGTGTTACAAGAGCGAGTTAACCGAAGGAGATAATGCCATGAAAATTGCCGTAGCCTACGACAACGGAGACGTGCATACCAACTTTGGTATGGCGAAAGAGTTTAAACTGTACCACATTGAAGACGGTAAAATTGCTGCCGATGAAGTGGTGGCGTCGACCAAAACGATGAACAAAGAATATTTGGTTGAGCTGCTTACGTCACACGGCGTAACAGACGTTATTTGCAGCGGCATTCCAAGCTTTCAAAAGAATGTGCTAGCCAAAGCGGACATCACCGTATCAACCGGTGCTTCCGGCAACGCAGACCAGCAGGTGCGTGCCTTTTTGCTGGGTGACCCGCTGGGAGACCCCTGCAACAGCTGTGGTTACATCGACCCGGAAAGCGGCAAGTGCGAAAAACCTGCCGACGTGGTGGAGTGCTAGCGCACTGCCCTTAGAACGGTGAAGCACCCATTACTTGCGCCGTTTATCTTTTCAAAAAAGCCAAACACGTAAAGGTGTTTGGCTTTTTGGTATTTTTTAGCTTTGCAACGTGTGCGGCAGCACATTAGGGCGGCTACCAATAGCCGTCATTTTATTTTTTTGAATGCGTCTGAACGTCTGCTGTAAGATTGTACCGCCAAACGCCGTTAATTACTGGTGGTGTATAAAGGAAAGTGCAATCGCTGTCGATTTGTCGGTTTTCACAATTGCAAAACAGGGCTTGGTGCGCTATACTAAACAAAGCTTTACCACCAAAATAATACGCTTATCTTTTGTTTTTCTGTCTGCTTTTACATAAATAATGTTTTTTACCGCCTAAACCTGTTAAAGGTTAACCATGGTGTTTTTGGTGCGGGCGGCAAAAAAGCAGCCGTTAATACAGCTGCTTTTGCAAGTTTATTATAAGCAAATATAAAGGCTACAGCTCGACGGTTATTTGTCTGCCCGTTGGCTGGTAGTGGGTGTAAACAATGCCGACAATGTCAAACATCTTTTTGCTGGCAACGGTTTCGTCGGTGTCGGCGTATTTGTCAGAAAGGTAGATAACTTCTGAGATGCCGCTTTGAATAATGGCTTTGGCGCACTCATTACACGGGAACAGCGTGGTGTATAGTTTGGCGCCTTTTAGGCTGGTGCCGGAGTGGTTTAAAATAGCGTTCAGCTCGGCGTGGCACACATACATATACTTTGTATCCAGTGGCTCGCCCTCGCGGCCCCACGGCATAGAATCGTCTAAGCAGCCGGTTGGCATGCCGTTGTAACCCAGCGAAAGAATCTTGTTGTCGGGGCTTACAATGCAGCTGCCCACCTGTGAGTGGTTGTCTTTGCTGCGCTCGGCGCTTAGCAGCGCAATTCCCATAAAATATTCTGCCCATGAAATATAATCGGTACGTTTCATTTTTCCCCCAATGGTATAGCGGCACTAAAAAGGTGCCTGTAAAAAGCGAATAAACTTCTATTATTTATAACAAAATAACACGATTTTAGAAATATATCAACTGTAAAGAATCTGTTTTTACGGTTTTTACAGCAAAGGATGACGACGTTGAAATTACTTATTGCCGGCGATATACACGGCTCCGCCCACTGGGCGAAAGAATTGCAAAAACTATATGAAAAACACCAGCCTGACCGCCTTGTGCTAACGGGCGATTTACTCTATCACGGCCCGCGCAACCCGCTGCCGAAAGAGTACGACCCCGCCGCCGTGGCGGATATTTTAAATGAACTGGCGCCTCACATTACGGCGGTGCAGGGCAACTGTGACTCGGAAGTGGACCAAATGATGCTGTCCTTTCCCATCATGGCAAAAAGCGCTTTGCTTTATGTGGACGGCACCGCCATGCAGCTTACCCATGGGCACGTTTACAACGAAGAAAACCCGCCGCTGATGGCAGAGGGTGATGTGCTGATTTGCGGGCACAGCCACAAAGGCAAGCTGAAAAAATACAAGCGCTTTATTTGTGCCAACCCCGGCTCACTCTCACTGCCGAAAGACGGGCGGCATAGCTACTTGGTTTTTGAAGACGGTGTTTTTAGCCTTTACGAGCATGGAAAAACCGAGCCGGTAGAGCGGCTCAGTGTTCAAGACTAAGTGCTTCTTAATAACTCGTTTAAAAAAATGCATAAAAAAACACGAAAAGGACTGCGTGCACGCAGCCCTTCTCGTATAATAGAGGGGTGGGAAAATACAAATAAAGGGAATGGTTAAACTATAACGCAGGGGACTATATTTGTCAACAGAGAAAGCGTTAAAAACCTTAATTTAATTAACAAATGGTGGTGGCCGCGAGCCATAACACAAACAATAGCGGCTTTTTACCTAATATACACAGGTTACATCTGGTTTGATAAAGGGTGAACTTAATAATCTAAAGACTTTTGGAGGTACTACGATGGATGATCTGGATAAAAATATTATAGCGCTGCTGCAAATGAATGCACGTATGACAATTAAAGAGATAGCGTCGCGCGTTTCGCTAACGTCACCGGCGGTGTCTGAGCGGATTCAGCGGCTGGAGCGCAAAGGCGTTATTGCCGGCTACACGGTGCGCCTAAGCCCGGAGCTTACCAAAGGGCAGGTGGGGGCGTTTATCTCTATTTCGGTTAATCCGGAGCACCGCGAAGAGTTTTTTGAGGTGCTGCAAAACCAACCGGCGTTTGAATATTGCTGCCAAATAACCGGCAATTACAGCCATATGGTTAAGGTAAACTGTGAAGACATTGAGGCGCTTGAAAAGCTTATTTCTAAAATTCAAAAATTTGGGCAAACCAACACACAAATTATCTTGGCAACTGAAACGGCAGACGTTTACCAAGGCTTTTTAAAATAGACGGCTGGGCGGCGCTTTATCAAGCGTTGCGTTGTCTTTTATTATGGCGCATGCTATACTTTTGTTAAGTTTAAAAGTACCTTTATACAATGACGAAAGGAGCAAACGCTGATGAAAAGCGATTCCAAAATTGCAAATTACGCCGTGTATACCATTTTGACTCAAGACGGTTTACCCCTTGAAGTGGGTGAATTAAGCCACCAAGACGGCGGCGTTATCCGCCTTTGGAGCCAAAGTGGCGGCGCGGCGCAGCAGTGGCAATTTGAAGAGGTGTTAGACGGCTACTATAAAATTGCCAACCTGCACTCCGGCAAAGTGCTTGACGTGGCCATGCAAGGCACGCAGGACGGCACCGCTGTGCACCAGTGGGAATACATCGGTGCGGACAGCCAGCTGTGGCGTGTGGATGAAGCGGGCAACGGGCTGGTAAAACTGATTTGTAAGCACGCCGACAAATGCCTTGATCTGGCCAGCCTTGGCACCGAGGCGGGAACCACCGTGCACATTTGGCACGACGTGGATGGCGCCTCGCAGCGGTGGCGTCTTGAGCAGGTGAGCGGCACCGCTGAAAGCCCAAAAAGCCAAAAAGCAAAAGACAAAATACCCGCCACAAAAAAACCAGCGGGCAAAGGGGCTAAAAAAAGCACCCACGGCAAAACGCTGCAAGCCATCCACGGCGTTGGCCCCAAAACGGCGCAGGTACTTATGCGCGAGTTTAAAACGCTGGGCAATGTTAAAAAGGCCGGTCTTGCCGCGCTTGAAGCGGTAAAAGGGGTAACCAAGCCCACCGCCCTGAACATTTACAATCACTTTAAAAAGCAAGACGAAGAGTCGTCATCGCCCTAACAACCATTAAAGGCAGGGCACTATTTACGTTGCTTGTTTTTATAGACATAATAGCAGTGTGGCGGGTGCCGCATCGCTGACGAGCACCTTAAAATGTGGTTCGGTGAGTGGCGATGTTTTGCCGCCTTGGCAATAGGTGCCGTAGCGCATCTGTTTTTTTATCGGGCGGCGTGCCGCAGTGTTTTACCCAAGCGCCGCCGCATAATCGTTCTTGAAAACACAGCCAAAAACAAGTGCTGAGAGAGTGCGAACTTATAAAAATGGGCGCAAAAAATAGTGAAAGAACTCGCCGTGCTTAATAACGGCGCAATAAAAGCCTGCCTTTTCTTTGAAGGCGGGC
>CAYZSR010000007.1:0-11195 GCA_964479715.1 uncultured Oscillospiraceae bacterium
GCGGCGACGATGCAGATACCAATGACCAATTACGGGCTGCTTTTTGCCGAAGCGCAGGGTATTTTAAAGCGCAGCGTGGAAATTTTCAAAGATACCCCCGTCCTTTAATTAATAACCATAAAACGCACCGGTGGCATACCGGTGCGTTTTATAATGCTTTAAATAAAAATAGCTACCCCCCAACTGGTACAGCGCAGACCAGTTGAGGGGCAGCCCCACTATGGGTTGGGTGATTTTGTGGTATAGAAAGTGAAATTTATGCTTCGGCTAGTTTTGCTTCTGATTCTTTGACAGATTCAGCAATTTCGTCAGCCAAAGTATCTAGTTCTTTTTCGGTGATTTGGTTCAGTTTAGAAGCGATGGTTACCGTGTCACCAATAATATCCATCATTTTCATTTCTTCGTCGATGAATTTTGCCATTTTCTCACCGGCTTGAGGCGCCCAAGAACCGTTTTCGATAAGGGCCACCTTGCGGTATTGCATGTTCAGCATTTTCATGTGACGCAAGAAAGTTTCCATGGGTGGATAGATGTTCAGGTTGTAAGTGCAAGAGGCAAGTACAATGTGGCTTAGCTTAAACGCGTCGGAAATGAGATAGGACACGTCGGTGTTGGATACGTCGTACACGTTTACGTTTTTAACGCCTCTGTCATACAGGCGAGACGCCAACGATTGTGCCGCGTACTCGGTGTTACCATACATCGAAGCATAAACCAGCAGAACACCGGCTTCTTCAGGCTCGTAACGGCTCCATTTGTCATATTTACCAAGGATATAACCCAGGTCTTCACGCCAGACAGGGCCGTGCAGCGGTGCCAACACTTGGATAGGAATGGTGCCGGCTTTTGCCAATACAGCTTGTACAAAGGCGCCGTATTTACCAACAATGTTGGTGTAGTAGCGGCGTGCTTCGTCCAGCCAGTCACGGTCAAAGTTAACTTCGTCAGCAAACATTACGCCGTCCAGCCCGATAAAGGAACCAAACGCGTCCGCCGAGAAGAGAACACCGTTGGAGGTGTCAAAGGTGACCATTGCTTCCGGCCAGTGAACCATGGGTGCCTCAACAAAGGTAAGGTCATGGGTACCGAAGGAGCGAACGTCGCCTTCTTTAACTTCTTCGTCGCGCCCGTCAACGGGGAAACCGAATTGACGCATCATCAAAAATGCTTTTTCGGTACTGATAATTTTCACATCAGGGTAACGAACGACAATTTCCTCAAGCGAGCCGGCGTGGTCAGGCTCCATGTGGTTAATAATCAAGTAATCCAGCGGTCTGCCATCCAACAATGTGGCAACGTTGTCTAGCATTTCACCGCAAACACTTGGGTCAACGGTATCCAGCAGGACGGTTTTTTCATCCAGCAGGAGATAGTTGTTGTAAGAAACACCTTGTGGAATGGGGTGTACGTTTTCAAAAAGCTCTAGGCGATGGTCGTTGCCACCTACCCAATATATATCGTCAACTACTTTTCTGACAGTACTCATATAGTAAGCCCTCCTGTAATTATTTTATTTAGACCGGTTTGGATTCATTAAACCGGAATGTACATATCTTTTTCTTCACCGCAGATGGGGCAGGTCCAGCCGTCTGGCAGGTTGTCAAAATCGGTGCCTGGGGCTACGTCTGCTTCATCGTCGCCTTCTGCTTTGTCATACTCGTGTCCGCAACCGTTGCAAACATAGAACGTATAGTTGGGTGCCACTTTCTTCGGTCTTACGCGTTTCATTTTGACCATTGGTGGCGCTTCGCCTTTTGGCTCGCCCGTGTCAAGTGCAGCGGCGAGCAGCGGTACAACTTCTTCAAATTCACCCACAATACCGTAGTCGGCGTTTTTAAAGATAGGCGCGTTTGCGTTGCTGTTAATGGCAACGATGGTGCCTGCGTCTTTAATGCCTTTCAAGTGCTGACCAGCACCGGAAATACCAACGGCGATATAGAGGTTACCTCTAAACTTTTGACCTGTCAGGCCAACGTAGCGTTCAAGCGGCAGCCATTTAAGCTCTTCCGCGATGGGGCGAGAGCTACCAATAGCGGCGCCTGCTTGGGTGGCCAGGTCTTCAACAACGGCAAGGTTCTCTTCGGAGCCAATACCTCTACCCGCACTGACAACTCTCTCAGCTTCTGGGATAGGTGTATCAATGGCGATACCGACGGAGAAGTCGTAGCCGTCTTTTTTAAGGGCTTCAACCAGTTCGTCAACGTTTTCTTGGTAGTTACCGTCAGACCAAATTTCTTTTTTACGTTCACCGGTGGCGGAGGTGGGTTTGGTTTTGCGAACGCCGCCTCTTGGGATTCTGCCAACGATGTGGTTAGCAATAACTTCACGTTGAATTTCGTTTGTGCCTTCATAAATGGTGGTAATTTTCGCATCGCGGTAGAAACGTTCAACGTCAATACCTTCAATGTAGCCAGAACCGCCATAAATTTGCAGCGCGTCGTTAACAATTTTAAGCGCCATGTCTGAGTTGTACATTTTAGCCATAGCCGCTTCTTTGCTGAATACTTCGCCGGCGTCTTTCATTTCGCCTGCGCTGTAAGCCATCATGCGCATTGCACGCAGTTCGGTGGCCATGTCAGCAAATCTGTGATAAATAGCTTGGTTAAAAGCAATTGGTTGGCCAAATTGTTCTCTTTCTTTGGCGTATTCCAGTGCGCTATCATAGGCGCCTTGGGCAATACCAAGGGCTTGGGCACCGGCACCAATGCGGCCGCTGTCCAGCGTTTGCATGGCAAGCATAAAGCCAATGCCTTCGCCGCCAATGAGGTTTTCTTTTGGTACTCTTACGTTGTTAAACAGCAATTCAGCTGTGGAAGAAGAGCGAATACCCATTTTTGCGTAATGTTCGCCAAAGGTAAAGCCTTCCCAACCTTTTTCAACAACAAAAGCACTAATGCCTCTCGTACCGCCTTCAACGGAAGTACGTGCAAAGACAAGATAAATGTCGGCGTCTGGTGCGTTACTGATAAAGATTTTACTGCCATTTAAGATATAATCGTCACCATCAAGAACAGCTTCTGTTTGAATGCCGCCGGCGTCACTGCCTGCGTCACTTTCAGTTAAGCCGTAAGCGCCCAAAAGCTCGCCATTTGCCAAGCCCGGCAAATACTTATGTTTTAGCTCTTCACTACCGGCCAAAACAATTGGGAAACAGGCGAGGCCTGCGTGGGCACCAAGAATAACCGCAATACCAGCGTTAACGCGGGCAATTTCTTCACCTGCGATAATATACTGGACCGTGTCCATTTCAGAACCACCGTATTCTTTGGGAATGGTGCAGCCCATAAGGCCTAAATCTACCATACCCTGAACTACTTCATCAGTGGCAACTTCCCCATTATCCAGTGCGGTTGAAATCGGCTTAATCTCGGTCTCCGCAAATTCGCGAACCTTCGCGCGCCATTGTTCTTGCTGCTCGGTCGTTGTAAAATACATACCATTGCCTCCCTTTCATCGCTATATTACAGTTGATGTACCCCGCCTGTTACACAACACTTTTAGTTGGTTCTGTTTTTATTTGGCAGTTGCTTTGTCTATCCGTTGTTTTAGGGTACGTTATTTCGTCATTACCATTAAAAACCTTAGTTGCCAAATTAAAAAACAGATGCGCAGACCAGAATAAGCGTTGGATAGCTACAAATTAAAGTGGACAGATAAGCTCCATAATGATTATATCGCGCCACAAGACTTTGTCAATATGAATAGTAAACTATTTTTAACTTCATCATTTTTGTACAATTTCCCATTATAAGTGTGATAATATTGTGTTTCGTCTTATAAAACCACGGTTTTCCATCATTTTGCGGCAATAAACAAAATTGTCGGCGTCGATATCATCATTTTACATACAATTTATGTGAATGGTGCACTATTCTATTGCGGTTTGCCGCCGCTTACACTATACTGAAGTGAGAGTTCTGTAGAAAATTGCCACCTGTTATGCCATTTGCGCCGTGCGCGAGGGTTTACTATCTTATTGAGTGAAAGGAATGAACCGATGAGAAAATATCTTTTTTATGGTTTACGTGGTGAAAAATTATGCTTTATGCACGCGTTAATGAACGCGGCACAGCTACATGAAACAGGGCACGAAGTTCAAATTATTTTTGAAGGGGAATCAGTTTTGCTGCCCACCGAGCTGCAAGAAGAGCAAAACATTCTTTACCTGAACGCCATTGAAAACGATTTGATTGCCGGTGTCTGCTACGCCTGCTCTCAAGTAAAAGGTGTGCTGGAAGAAAATGAAAAGCTGCCCTTTCCACTGCTCAAAGACATGAGCGGGCACGCCGGTATGATGCCTTACATAAAGGCAGGGTATGAGGTTGTTGTTATTTAACAACCCTTCTTTGCGCTGTTGAAAGAAAGCCTGTGGCGCACACTATCTAATGCAAAATAAACAACCTAAACACAAAGGCGCGGCACCATTTTTGGTGCCGCGCCTTATATTGTTTGTTATTACCTTATAGAGTGAACTCTTTTATAATTCACCCGCCGGTTTGTAGCGTTTTTCTAAACCGCTCATCCAAAGGCCCAGCGCCACGCCGGCAAAACACAGCAGCGCCATGGCGGCGGTGCCCCAGCTGGCGTAGTTATAATCCCACGGAATAATCATGATGGTGGAAGCTATAACCACCCCTAAGATAAAGTGATACAGCCCGGTGTAAATGCGTTTAAAAAGATAATCCATTACTTTGGAAAACGCCAGCAGGCAGACAAGCCCGCCGATACCGATGGGGATAATCACTCTAAAATCCAGCGATTTAAAGGCGTCTACCATCGGTTTATACATGTTAAAATACATTAAAAAGTTGGACGGGCTAAGCCCCGGTAGCAAAACACCAAGACCGATAAGGGCGCCCGCCATAACCCATGTGCCGAAGTTAAGCGGCATGTTGCTGCCACCAAAAAGCGCCTCACCGAACCATAAAAAGAGCGTGCCCAGCACCGCTGATATACCCATAATGACGTAATGGTTGCCGCGGCGCCCTTTTAAGCCGGCTTCTTGCCACAGCGCCGGTAGCGTACCGGCAATACAGCCGACAAAGAACCAACGCATTTGCGGCTCGTAGCTGCCCAAAAGAAAGCTGAGCGCAAAAGACAAAAGCACAACGCCGGCGGCACCGCCCAGCCCGACGGGCAGAAAAAACAAAAAGTTTTCTTTAAAATCCTTAGTGATGTGCGCCAAAAAAGAAATAAGGCGCTCATAAAGACCGAAGACAGCGGCCAGCGCCCCACCGGAAACGCCGGGCAATATAAAGCCCGAGCCGATAAACATACCTTTTACAAACCTAAAGAGCCAATCTTTACCATTTTTTGGCGCGGGCGGCTCCGGCTGCCGTTCACTTTGCTGTTCTGTTTGCATACAAAACTCCATTCTTTAAAACCTATTATACAACGCATGACACGTTGGCTTTATTGTACCGTAAACGCGGAAATTATAACATATTACATCGTCGCTGTCTATTGCAAAGGACACTTTGCGGCACCCATTCATGGCGCTAGTTGACAGAAAGTAAAGGTGGAATATACCCCCGCAAGGCAAGCCTGTGCTTTTACAATTCTTGAAAAGTGCAATACTCAAGCTATATCTCTCAGCTATTCGCAAAATACACTGCGGTATTCAATCTTTATCACTGTTCATAACATAGTTTATTTGTTGTTTCTGCGGTATTCTTTCTTGCCTCATTTTGTCTATACGGTACTGCAAAGCGGCTATTTGCGCAGCCTTTTTATCGCTTTTTGAGCAATACCGGGGCGGTTCATCGTGTAGATGTGTACCCCGTCGGCGCCGCCCTCAACCAGCTCTTCCATTTGGCGGACGGCGTGCTCTATGCCGGCTTTTTGCAAATCGTCGGGGCGGTGTTCATATTTATGTAAAAGGCGAATGATAGACGACGGTAGTGACGCGCCGCACATGAAAATCATCCGCTCTATCTGCCCCCGGCTCAATATCGGCATAACGCCCGCCGAAATAGGGGCGTTGACGCCACGGGCGCGCGCTTTTTCCAAAAAGTTCCAAAAGAGCGTGTTGTCAAAAAACAGCTGTGTTATAAAAAAGTCGGCGCCGGCGTTTTGTTTTTCAAGCAGGTAGCCGATGTCTTTTTCAAGGCTTTCACATTCAATGTGCCCTTCCGGGTAGCAAGCGGCACCGATACAAAAATCACCCCGTGCCTTAATGTCGGTAATTAAATCTGACGCGTAGCGGTAATCTTGAGAAACGGCGACGCTGTCATCTTGCGGCTTGTCGCCCCGCATGGCAAGCACGTTACGCACCCCGCGCTTTTTCATGGTATCAAGTTGGCTGTGCACCGCCTCTTTGCCGGTGGTGATACAGGTTAAATGCGCCAGCGACGAAATGCCGTGCCGCTCGGTAATGTTGGCGGCAATGTCGCCGGTGCGCTGGCTTTCTTGGCTGCCGCCGGCACCGTAGGTAACGCTGATATAGTCCGGCTCTAACCCGGCAAGCTCATTCACCGTGTTGTAAACCATTTCAATACCGCTGTCTGCTTTGGGTGGGAAAATCTCAAAAGACAGCACCGGTTTTTTCTCTTTATACAAATTTTTAATCAAAAAATCAACTCCCTGCACCATACAGCTTAATATAGGGTAGTATAACACAGAACCACGCCAACTTGAATAAAAAAGCAGAGCGACTTACCCCCGCACTTCTTTGTTTCAACCAAGCGATATGGTATACTTAAGGTAATAAACAGACAGCAACCGCCTATACATTTAAGTACGCTGCGCCGCCCCGCAACGGCGGTACCGCCTAAGGAGGGTGTACCATGAAAGCATTAGTTGGCATAGACCTTGGCACGTCCAGTGTGTGCTCAATGGTGATGACGGTACGAGGGAAAATTTTAGCGGTGGCAAGCGAAAGCTACCCTGTAAATATACCGCAACCGCAATACGCCGAACAAGACCCTGAGCAGTGGTACCAAGCCACTGTGTCTACCCTGCGCACCGCGCTGTCCCAAAGTGGCATTTCACCCAAAAATATTATGACGGTTGGCGTAACGGGGCAGATGCACGGGCTGGTGGCGCTGAATAAAGATGGCAACCCGGTGCGCCCTGCCATGGTGTGGCAAGACCGCCGCAGCGAAAAAACCATTCGTGAAATGTACCGTAAACTGGGCGATTCATACATTGCATCGCAAGTGCAAAACCGCGTTTCCCCCGGCTTTTTACTGGCGTCGCTGCTGTGGCTTAAAGAAAACGAACCGGAAAGCTACCAACGCACACGCATGGTACTGCCGCCGAAAGATTATATTAAATACCGCCTGTGCGGGCAGCTGGTGACCGACCCGTCTGACGCCGCCGGCACGCTGGCTTACAACAACATCAACGGTGAATGGGCAAAGCCCTTGCTGCAAGAGCTGGGCATCAACCCGTCGCTTTTTCCGCCGATTGAGCCGTCCGCCACCATTATAGGCACCATCAGCGGGGCGGCGTCACTTCAAACGGGGCTGTCCACCGCCACCAGGGTGGCAAATGGCGGCGCCGACCAAGCGCTGCAAGCGGTTGGCAACGGTGTTTTGTCGCCCGGCGTCTTTGCCTGCAATATCGGCACCGGCGGGCAGATATCCACCACTATCGACGCGCCGATTGTCGACCCGGCACGCCGCACCTTAACGTTGGCGCACGCCGTGCCAAAGCGATGGAATTTAATGGGCACAACGCTGAACGCCGGCTCTGCCTTTGATTGGTACGCCGACGATGTGTTGCAAACGCAGGACTATAAAGCGCTGGACCACCACGCCGAAACGCTGCCGCCGGGCGGTGGCGGGCTGCTGTTTTTGCCCTATCTGCTAGGCGAGCGCACACCGCACTTACACCCGCGGGCACGGGGCGTCTTTTTCGGTTTGAAGAATGAGCACAGCCGCTACCATTTGGCGCGCGCTGTTATGGAGGGTGTTGCCTTTTCACTTAAAGACTGTATGCTTTTAATTACCGATACATTGGAGGTGCCGTGCACGCGCATTGTTGCCGCCGGCGGCGGCGCACGCAGTGCCGTGTGGCTGCAAATTTTAGCCGACGTGTTTGACCGTGAGATTGAAACCAACCCGGTGAAAGAACAGGCGTGCATGGGCGCCGCCATGACGGCGGGCGTTGCCTCCCGTTTGTACAGCGGTTTTGACGACGCGGTAGAAAAGCTGGTGGAATACGACCGCCACCTTTATGTACCGCAGCCACAAGCGGTGGAAGTGTACGGCGAGCTGTACCCCATTTTTGAAGAATTGTATCTGCGCAACCAAGATTTAATGAACCAATTGGCAGCGTTTTAACAAAAGTGTCTTTTTAGCGATTTTTGCATAATATGCTGTATTTTATTTTTTCTTTATGTTTAAGCTTTTAAGTCACACGCCGCCGCGAACGGAAAAATGCCTTCCACCCATTTCAATAGCGTTTTTAATGCTTGAAAGTTTTAGCACACATTTTCATCATGCTTTGCTTTTTTTACCACAGCGGCGGCACCGCCTTAAAATATCGTTTGTTGAATATTAAAAAGGCGTTCAACAATTTATTTGGCGGCATTGCAGACAGTGGGTAGGCTTTTAAATCAGGAAACGCCAACTACTTTTTCTGTGTAATTTATAAGTTTTTACCAAAGGTGCCAAACAAAAAATGCCGCAAACGGCACCATATATAAAGACAAGCTAAAACCGCCACGCAAATTTGCGTGGCGGTTTATGTTGTATCAAAGGCTTGTTGTGCAAAGTAAAGCCGCGGCGCCAATCATTGTTATTTGCCGGCGTGTCACCCTCAACTTCTGGGCAGTCAAGGCATTTAGCGGGCGCCGTGCGTTTTAATGTGCTTTTTTATTTTCTTAATCGCCCAGTCGTAATGGCTGGACGTGGCTGAAACGCAGTAGCTGCCCAGCGATGTGGTGCCCGTCCACGGGAAGTATTTCTTGGTGAAAAGCGCTTCATCTGAAAAGGTGTCTATCAGCTCCATTACTTCAGCATGGCTTTGGCGCACCTTGTCGGCGGCGTCTTCATAGCTGGTGTTTTGGTATTTTGCCGTAAACTCTTCATTCATCTTTCCGTAGCTTTTCCAGTTGTAGGGCGGCGGCAAAAAGGGTTGTTCATTACCGCTTTGGTTTGCCGCAACCCAGTTCAACAGCAGCTGGTGCCACTCGTACAAATGCACCAACACATCCATTGAATCAATCAGCTCCCACAGGCGGCGAAACTGCTCGTTGCCGGCTTGAATCAACTCTAACTTGGTGGTTGGTCTTGCCATTTTTCGCCTCTTTCATCGCTCTAATAATGGTTTATTAATTCACCGCTAAATTTCTGTACCCAGCCGGTAACCGGCACGCACCGCTTGCAGTACCATGCCGGGGCTAAAGCTGTCGCCAATGTTGTACATTTGCGGCGCCGCTTGAATGCGCTGCGCCTCAAAATAAAGGGCGTTGTCCGCTTTGCCGCCGATAGCCAGCACGGCAAGGTCTGCCTCTAACTCATCACCAACAAATCTTTCTTCAATGGTCGGCTCAAGCGGGTTTTCAATGTTTTTCGGCAAAATGGGGCTCCAGCTGTCGTAAGGGTTGGGCACATTTTTATCTGTGTTGCGGGCAATTTTAACGGTGCCGTCGCCAAATCCGGTTACCTTGGTGTAGTTTAACAGCTCAACGTCGCCTTGGTGCAGCGCGTGGATGATGTGCCCACGGTTGGCGGTGCAAACGCCGTCCATAAAGTGGGACAACATTTCCACCACCGTTACCTCTTTGCCGTGCTGATACCGCAGCCAGTGCGCCACTTCACAGCCGACTAAACCGCCACCAACGACAACGACGCGCTTTGCCCCTTGGGCGGGTTGCTCTTGCAGTAATAAATCGGTGGCGTCAATGGTGTTGGCGCCTTCCATGCCGGGCAAGTTGAGCTTGATCGGGCTGGTGCCCACCGCAAAGACGGCGGTGTCATACCCTTCTTTTTTAAGTTGCTCTGCCGTTACAGCCGCTGAAAGTTTAACCGTTAAACCGTCCTCTTTTTCAGCTTTTTTAACGATGTGGTTTAAGTATTTCAGATAGTTTTGAATGTCAAACTTAATGATGGGTTTACAGCCCGGCACAATGTTGCCGCCCAAAGCATCTGCTTTTTCATACAGCGTTACGCTATGCCCACGCTGTGCCGCCGTTACCGCCAGCACAATGCCGCTTGGCCCGCCGCCCACCACCGCCACTTTTTTGGCGGCTTTCACCGGTGCCGGTACCGCCGGCATAAGGTGCTCAAAACCGGTGCGCGGGTTAACGGCGCATTGGGGGTGCCCCGCGTTAACAAACTCGTTAATGCAGCCCTCTTGGCAGCCGATGCAGGGGCGAATCGCTTCAACGTTGCCGGCGTAGGCTTTGTTGGCCCACTCGGCGTCGCAAAGCAGCGGGCGCCCCAGCATAATCATGTCGCAGGCGCCGTCACGCAGTGCTTGCTCTGCCACATCGGGGTAGCCCAGTTTGCCCACACCGACAATGGGCACCGGCACGCCCGCGTTGGAAACAACGTTGTTTTCTTCAAAATGTTCTTTAACCAGCTGCGCCACCGGCAAAAAGCAGCCTGCCGGCATACTGCTGGGTGGGTGCGGCAGCCACCAGTTGTCGTAACAGCCAAGGTCTACGTCAAAAATATCAACGCCGGCTTTTACCAGTTCTTCCATATAATCGATAGTCATGGTGGCGGTGCGCCCGCCTTTGAATTTTTTAAGGGGCTTTTGCTCCATCTGCCCTTGGTTGTAGGTTTCTTCCAGCGCCAGCGATAAATCAATGCGATACATGATGGGGTAATGCGGGCCGACACGGCGGCGCATTTCACGCACCATATCCAGACCGAAACGCATCCAATCGGAGTAGCGACCTATTTTGCGGCGGTTGAAGGCGGGGTTGGTCATCTGCTCCAGCAGGTAGCCCTCGTGCCCATGCAGGTAAACGCCGTCCAGCCCCATGGCCAACGCGTCGGCGCTGGCTTGCCCGGCGTTTTTAACAAGTTTTTTCAGCTTGCGGTCAGACAGGCGGCGGCTGGGTACTTGCGGCATGTAGTAGTTGGGGTTAAAGCTGGCGGAAACGGGCAGTTTATACTGCGTTAAAAGGCACTCCGGGTTGCCCACCCGCCCCAGCCCCGGGGTTAGTTGCACAAAAATTTTACTGCCGAGGGCGTGCACGCCTTGCGCTAAATCCCGCCAGGCGGAAAAGACGGTGCGGC
>CAYZSR010000007.1:11205-25520 GCA_964479715.1 uncultured Oscillospiraceae bacterium
GTCGATACGTGGGAAATAAGATAAATCACCCAGCTCGGTGATGGTGGTATCAATGCCGTAGCTTATCGGTATCAGCCCGGTGGTCAGCAGCCCGGTGCCCCCTTTGGCCCGCGCAAAAAAGTATTGCAGCATTTGGTCGTTGGGGCGGCCGGTTTCTTCGCACATGGTAATATTGCCCATCGGCGCCATCACCAAACGGTTTTTAATGGTGGTGCGGTTAATTTGAATGGGCGAAAACATCTCGGTGTACGGGTGCAAGTCACTCGTCATGCGTGCCATGCCACCCGCTTGGTTGTCTATCTCTTGTTTTGGCTGCGCGCTCCAGCTGTTGTAACTGTCTACCCATTGTTGCACTTTTGTGTTAGCCATTCATCTGCCCCTTTCAGTTCATTGCCATTGCGTTTAGTTTTTATTGGCGTATAATATACATATCAAAATTTAAGAAAACGGTGCCCTAAAGTTTGCTATTAACTTTTAATAGTGCGGTATAAATTTAAAAGAGGGTGTAGACTGTGCAATTTGTAGAGATTGAAAGAAAATGGTTGCTTGACGCTTTTCCTGATTTGCCCCTTATTTTCAGCGCTGAGATGGAGCAAGGCTACCTTGCTTTTTACCCCAACACGGTGCGTATACGCAAAACAAAACACAGCGATGGCTGTGATTATGAGCTGACCGTTAAAGGCCCCGGTAAACTAAAGCGGGCTGAAGTAGAGGTGCCGCTAACCGCCGATGAATTCAGCGCGTTAGAGCAAATTATCATCGCCCCGATGGTGTGCAAAGACTACCGTGAATACCAGCTGCCGAGCGGTGAAAAACTGTTTTGCAATTGGGTGGATAAAGAAACGCCACAAAACTTTTATTACGCCGAGGTGGAGTTTGAAACCACCGCCGAGGCAAAGGCGTTTATAGCGCCGCCCTTCCTTGGCGAAGAAGTAACCGATAAAAGCGGACATTCAATGGCGTGCTACGCCAAAAGCAAAATTAAGTAACATCTACGGTGTAAGGTCAATACGCTTTACACCGTCTTGGGTTTGCTTAATATTTAAACAGCCGCCAACAAGCTGTTTGCCTTATGAAAGGCGCGCAGACGGCGTAGCGGCTTTCTGCCTGTGGTTTTACATAGCCACATCAGCAGATAATACAAGAAAAAGAGACCGACGCTGCAACCATTCAAAACAAAAAAGTGTATTACACGCCCAGTTTATACTTATTGTATAAACTGGGCGGTTTTTATTTTGCGCTTAACGCGAACATTAAATCTCTATCTAACGTTATTTTTATAGTTATCTTGCTATGCATCAGCCACAAGCGGGCAATGATAGGCGTAGAGTGCATACAGTGAGTTGATGGTTAAATTATACCATATGTTTACCGCGCACACTTTATACAAACTGTGTTTACACTAACGTTCTATACATTGTGTATATTTATGGCACGGCGCCATTTTTTCGCTTTGTGCCCTTCTTGCGCCATCGAACAACCGCTAAAAGTAAGGCAGGCTTAAAAGCAAGACGGGTTATATTAATTGCTTGTTTCTCTTTAAGACGCGCATGCGCCAAAAAGACAATGCATTGTACCGCCAATACGACAACATGGTGGCGTGTTCTAAAAGCAACATATTTTGCTGCAAATTTGGCAACACGGTTGTGCCACTTTTAAAAAGCACCATATACAGTTTGTACTTACATTGCAAACTATACTTTTAGTATTTTATTTGTCGGCGTTCACACACGCTTAAAAAGCAATGCGCTCACTAACAGCTTGTGCTGGTGGCGGCAAAGCTCACATAATCTAACCGCCCATCGCCCGCCTAAAACTGAAATGTTCGGCGGCATGGTAGCCGCCTTTGGCAAAGCAAAACAGCCCCTCACCCGCCGAAGCGCATCCATTTAGTTTGAGGTGCGTATGGCGTGGTGCATATTTTGCAGTTCCACCGTTTCACCAAGCAGCTCAAGGGTGCGGCGGTGCCCGGTGCAGTTAATGGCTATCTCGGCGGTGGCGCCGCCACCTTCGCGGCGGTAGACAAGCAAGCCGCCTTTAGCGTGGATAAAGCGCAGCGTGCCGTCTTTAAAGGCGTCGCAGCGGTTTCTTATGTCAGCCAATTGTTGCAGTAGTTCTATCAGTTCCGTTTCGTGGCTGTGCCAATTGTAGTAGCCACGGTTAAAGGGGTCTTTGTATCCTTGCATGGCAATTTCGTCGCCGTAATAAACACACGGCACGCCGGGCAATGTGTATTGCAGCACAAAAGCAAGGCGCAGCCGCACCATGCCCAAATGGTATTGCTCCGGCGTAAGCTGTCTGCCGCTTTGCCAAGCGCGCCCATGTGTAGACACCGGGTCGCCGGCAAGCTCGGTGATGGCGCGCACCGTGTCATGGGTGGAAAGGTGGGTGGTGCACGCCGCCATGGCGGGCGGCGGGTAGTTTTCCACAACGGACAGCACCGCTTCTTTAAAAGCGAGAGCGTCAGGGGCTTTTAAAAATTCTAAAATAGCGGTGCGGAAGGGGTAGTTCATCACGCCGTCCAATTCGTTCCCTAAAAAATAGCGGCGGCGTTTGCCGTACGCCATTTTGTTGGAGGCGTCTTCCCACACTTCGCCAATCAACAGGTTGTCGTCACCGTTTCGTTTAACGGCACGGCGTATCTCGGCGATAAAATCGTCCGGCAACTCGTCCGCCACGTCAAGGCGAAAGCCCGCCGCGCCCAACTGCAGCCAGTGGTCTATCACGCCGCCCTCACCGCAGATAAAATCTCGATAAGCGCGGTTTTCTTTGTTGCACTCGGGCAACGTGTCAAACCCCCACCACGACTCATAGCTGCCGTCGGGGTTAAAAAGGTACCAATCGCGGTAACGGCTGGCGGGACCTTGCCACGCACCAAAACTTGGGTAGCGCCCCTCTTTGTTAAAATAAATGCTGTCCGAGCCGGTGTGGCTGAAAACGCCGTCCAAAATAATTTTAATGCCGCATTCTGCCGCTTTGGCGCACAGCCTTTCAAAATCTTCGTTGCTGCCAAGGTACGGATCGACAGTCAAATAATCGGCGGTGTTGTAACGGTGGTTGGAGTGCGCCTCAAAAATAGGGTTGAGGTAAAGCCAACTGACACCGAGCGATTTTAAAAACGGCAACTTTTTCTCTATGCCGATTAGGTCGCCGCCGAAGTAGTCCATCGTTAAAAAGCCATCTTCCATTTCAACGGGCCAAAAATACGGCTCGTTTTCTTTGTCGCTGCGGTAGACGCGCTCGTTGTATTCTTTCATTTTGTGGGGGTCGCCCTCAAAAAATCGGTCGGGAAAAATTTGGTACATAATGCCGCCGTGGGCGCTTTGCGGGGTGGTGTAGTCGGCGTCGTACACCGTTAGCTGGTACAATTCACCCGGCTCCTCTGTTTTTTCAACGGCGCGCCCCAAAAGCCCGCGGTACAGCTTGCGGTAGCCGACCCATAAATCAAAATAGTAAAAATACAACCCGGCACGGGGCGGCGTGTAACGCAGCGTGAATACATCGGTATCCTTTTCTTTGGCGCCGCGCGCCAGCGGTATCTTTTCAAAGTCGCCGCCGTCTTCTTTAATAAAAAGGTACGGGGTGCGGCAGCGGTAACGGCTCGGCACCGTCAGCGTAAAATCAACCGTCTCATCGGTTTTAACGGCGCCGAAAGGTTTTTTATACATTTCATCGTGGCTGTTATATAGGCAAACCATGGGTCCTCGCTTTGTTTATCCATTCAAACCGGCTGTTTTAAGTGCAATCCACCGGCTTGATGTTCCAAATGCGGTCGGCGTATTCCATCACAGCGCGGTCGGCAGAGAAAATGCCGCTGCCGGCTATGTTGGCAATGCTCATGCTATAAAACCGCTGCGGGTCTTGGTAGATGTCTACAATTTCCGCTTGGGCACGGCGATAATCTCTAAAGTCCGCCATCACCATATACGGGTCCGACGTTTGCAGGTTGCTGACAATGTCGTCAAATTTTTCACCGTGCCAGCCTTGTTCAAGCAGGCGAAGTACCTGCTGCGCCACCTCATCGCTTTGAATGTAGGGCGAGGGGTGGTACCCTTGTTTTTTCAGCGCTTCCACCTGCTCGGCAAGCATGCCGAACTGCATAAAGTTTTCTTTGCCGCACGATTGGGAAATTTCTACGTTGGCACCATCTAACGTGCCCAGCGTAATGGCGCCGTTCATCATAAACTTCATGTTGCCGGTGCCCGATGCCTCGGTGCCGGCAAGGCTTATCTGTTGAGAAATCTCGCTGGCGGGTATTAGCCGTTCGCTGGTGGTTACGTCGTAGTCCACTAAAAAGACGACGCGCATTTTGTCCCGCACGGCGGGGTCGGCTTCAATCAAATCGCTGATTTTATAAATCAGGCGAATCATCTGCTTTGCCATGTAGTAGCCGGGCGCCGCTTTGGCGGCAAACAGATAGGTATGCGGCACCACAGTGGCGGTGGGGTTGTTTTTAATGTATAGGTACTGCGCCAAAATATTCAGCGCGTTAAGGTGCTGGCGCTTATACTCGTGCATGCGCTTTGCCTGACAATCAAAAATAGAGTGGGGGTCAATCACTTCGCCGGTGGTGTCGGCAAGGTGTTTCGCCAGCGACTCTTTTTTAATGCGTTTGGCGTCCGCCAGCTGTTGGTGCACCGTTTTATCATGTTGATATTTGCTGAATTGATGCAGTTTTGCAGCGTCTTTTTTAAACCCGTCGCCGATGGTTTCTTCCAGCAGCTGCGTCAACGGCTCGTTGGATTGCAGCAGCCAGCGGCGGTAAGCAATGCCGTTGGTAACGTTGGTAAACTTTTCCGGCTCAAAAAGATAATAGTCATTAAAGATGGTTTCTTTGATAATTTCGCTGTGCAGCTGCGAGACGCCGTTAATAGAATGCGCGGCGTAACAGCAGATGTTCGCCATGTGCACCTGCTCGTTGTTAAGAATGGCCATGTGGTTAATTTTACCGTCGTCGCCGGGGAATACCAGCTCAAACTCGGCGCGGGCGCGGCGGTCCATCTCCTCTAAAATGGAGTAAATGCGCGGCAAGGTGCGCTTAAAAATATCCACCTGCCATTTTTCCAGCGCTTCGCTCATAACGGTGTGGTTGGTGTAGGCAAAGGTGTGGGTGCAAATGTCAAACGCCTGTTCCCATGAATAGCCGCATTCGTCCAGCAGCAGGCGCATCAGCTCCGGCACCGCTAAGGCTGGGTGGGTGTCGTTAATATGGATAGCCACCTTGTCTGAAAAGTTGTCCATCGTGCCGTATTGGTCAAGGTGTTCTTTAACGATGTTGCCCACCGACGCCGCCGACAAAAAGTACTGCTGCCGCAGCCGCAATATTTTGCCTTCCAAGTGGTTGTCGTTGGGGTAAAGCACTTTGGAGATAAGCTCTACGTTGGCGTTTTGAAACAGCGCGTCGGTGTATTCGCCGGCGTTGAAGGCGCTCATGTCAAAACCGGGCGCTTTGGCTTGCCACAGCCGCAACCGGCTGACGCCCATGGAATCATAGCCGGAGATGTACATGTCGCTCGGCACCGCTTTCACCAGCGTGTAATCGTCGTGGGAAACGTAATGGTGGTTGCCGTCCCAATGCTCGTGCACCGTGCCGTCAAACTTCACGTCGATGGTGGATTCAGGGTGGCTTTTAAACCAGACAGAGCCTTCCGGCAGCCAGTTGTCTGCCAACTCTTGCTGCCAGCCGTCTATAATTTCCTGCTCAAAAATGCCGTATTTATAAAGGATGGAGTGCCCCGTCGCCGGCAGGCAGGTGGTTGCCATTCCGTCCATGTAGCACGCCGCAAGACGCCCCAGCCCGCCGTTGCCAAGCCCGGCGTCGGGTTCTTGCTCGTACACATGGGCGAGGCTAACGTCGTAGCCCGCCAACACCGCCTCAGCGGAGCGGCTAAGCCCCAAATTGTAAAGGTTGTCTTTAAGGCTGCGTCCCAGCAAAAACTCCATACACAGGTAATACACCTGTTTTTGGTTTTCACCATAGGTGCGGGCGATAAATTGCTTGCGTTTGTCGCTTAACATATCGCGGGAAATATGGGCAAGGGCACGGTAAATTTCATTCTCCGTCGCTTTTTCAAGGTCGGTATTGAAATCGTTATCAAGCCGTTGCTCCAGTATTTTTTCAAATTCTTTGTCGGTGTATAGCTGTTTCAAAAAGAGCTCCTTTTCACTGGGTTGTTTCTTTCGCCTTGGGACGCTATTTTAAAAAAAATGTCGTTTAAAAGGGTGGTTGTTCAACGCCTAAAACAGATGCTTTTCAGGTTGTATTTAATACTTAAATTATATCTAAATAAAGGCTGTTTTTCAAGTACAGCGATATTTACAGCCCGTTCCAGCGGGAAATATTAATCTCCTGCCATAAAAGCTTTGCAATGGCGGCTTTTTATACTATAATGATTAGTAAGCAGTTAAACATTATTGTTATGGAAAGTAGGGATTTGCAGTGGCTCCCACCAGAGTTAAACTTGAGATATGCGGTTCCACCTATACCATCTCAACCAACGAGCCGGAAGATTATCTTAGAGGTTTGGCGGAACGGCTGGACCAAGATATGAACCAAATTATGGTTGAAACGCCCAACGCCTCGGTTACGGCGGCGGCGGTACTTACCGCATTGCGCTATTTGGACGAGGCAGAAAAAAGCGCCTTCGGGGCCGACAACCTGCGTGAGCAGTTGCAAGAATATTTAGAGGACGCCTCACGGGCACGCCTTGCCGAAGACGAGGCACGCGGTGAAGTGGATAGATTGCGCCGCGAGCTTGAGTATTACCGAGACCAAAACAAAAAGGCAGCCGGGCGCCCCACCGCGGCACCCCAGCGGCCGGCACCCACCGCCAACAAGCAGGCGCCGCAAGAGCGCGCCCCGCAAGCGCCGGCACCCAACAGCCAAATAGAGCTGGATAAATAAAAGAAACAACAAACCGGCGCCGCCAAGGTGCCGGTTTTAGAAAAGGTATGTTTGTATGACATTAAAAATAAAACGCCTGCGTTCGGGGGCACACATCCCGGGGCGGGCAACCGCCGGCTCTGCCGGTATAGATTTGCGCGCCTGTTGCGATGATTTTGCGTTGCAACCGGGCGAGCGCAGAGCGGTGCCCACCGGCATCGCCATTGAACTGCCAGACCCCAACATGGTGGCGCTTCTTTGCAGCCGCAGCGGGCTGGCGCTTAAACAAGGGCTTACGCTGGCGAATGGCGTCGGCGTCATTGATTCCGACTACCGCGGCGAAATTAAAGTGCCGCTGGTTAACCTGTCCGACCAAGTGGTGCGCGTTATCAACGGTGAGCGCATCGCCCAAATGCTGGTGCTGCCCATCGTGAACCCGGAGATGATTGAGCTTGAAAGTTTAAGCGAAACCGAGCGCGGTGGTGGCGGCTTTGGCTCCACCGGCAAAAAATAACGTTACCCGCCACCCCACCCCTTAAAGAAAAGGTATTCTTATGGCTTTGATATTGGCGTCTAAAAGCCCCCGTCGCATTCAGCTGATGCAGCTGGTTGCGGGGGATTTTCATGTTGTAACGGCCGACGTGGAAGAAGTGCCCGACGGCACGCTGTCCCCGGCGGCGCAGTCGCTGCACTTTGCTAAGCAAAAAGCACAACATGTGTCCGAAAAATACCCCGGCGACGTTGTCATCGGGTGTGACACCGTGGTCGATTTAAACGGCGCTTTGCTCGGCAAACCGAAAAACAAGCGCGACGCCTTTGATGTTTTAAGCCACCTGTCTGCCGAGCGGCACTTTGTGCACACCGGCGTTTACGTTTTTGCGCCCGACTGGCGGGAAGGGTTTGTTGAAACCACCGCGGTGGACTTTACCGCCATTCCCGCAGCGCAAATAGAAAGCTATATCGAAACCGAAGAACCCTATGACAAAGCCGGCGGCTACGCCATTCAAGGCTGGGCGGCACGGTTTATTTCACGGGTGGAAGGGTGCTTTTACAACGTGATGGGGTTGCCCGTTTCGTCGCTTTACCATTTGCTAAAAGCACACAAATGCGGCGATTTGTACACATGTTAGCTAAACACAATATGTCTATTTGTACATATAAGCGTGTTTTTTTATAAAATACTTATTCAATTATCACAAATTGAAGGTTGAATAACGCCCTCTCTTTGTGTTATATTTATTATGTATTCGTTCGGAGGTTGGCAATGAGCGCAAAAGTGATAGGTTTTGTCTCCGGTAAAGGGGGCGTCGGTAAAACCACCTGTTCGGTTCACGTCGGTATCGCACTGTCTGAGCTGGGCGGCCGCGTTTTATTGATTGAGTTGGATAGCGGTTTGCGCAGCATGGATATTATTGCCGGTATCAGCAGCATGGCTGTTTTTGATATTCAAGACGTGCTTAGCGGTGCCGCCAAGGCCAACCGGGCGATGATAAAAAGCCCCCGGCATGACAATTTGTGGATTATCCCGGCGCCCTATGAAAAGGGCCACATCGCACCGGAGGCGCTGCGCACCTTTTGCCGCGGCGTTGCCCCGAAGTTTGATTACATTGTGCTGGATAGCGCCGGTGGCATTGGTTTACCGCTGGAAGCCACCTTTGCTGCCGCCGATGAATTGATGCTGGTTGTTACGCCCGACCGCGTTTCGCTGCGTGATGGGCGTCTCGTCTCCGACGAAGCGTACGCACACGGTTTACCCACCCGCTTAATTATCAACCGGGTGAACCGCGAGCTGGTGCTGCAAAGCAGCGGGCTGTCTGATTTGGATGAGGCGATAGACCTTACCGCCACCCAGCTTATCGGCGTTATCCCTGAAAGCAAGGCTATTTTAAAAGCGGCGGGCGATGGCAAACCGTTAGACAGCCACCAAAGAGAACAAAAAATATTTAACGCTATTGCACAGCGGATTTTTGGCAAAGATGTGCCTTTAATATACCGTTAACGCAACGTTATTTCACCCGCGCGAAAAGGAAGGACATGTATGAATATTGCGTTGATAGCACATGACTCTAAAAAAGAATTGATGGTGCAGTTTTGCACCGCCTATTCAAGAACTTTAAATAAACACACACTGGTTGCCACCGGCACCACCGGTAAAATGGTGCAAGAGGCAACCGGCCTGCCGGTGAAACAATTTTTATCCGGCACCCACGGCGGCGACCAACAAATTGCCGCGCGCATTGCTTGCAACGAGATAGACCTGTTGCTTTTCTTTCGCGACCCCATCAGCGCGAAACCGGGCGAACCCAATGAGATGAACCTGCTACGCCTATGCGATATGCACAACATTCCGCTGGCCACCAACATTGCCACCGCCGAGGTTTTAATCCACGGTTTAGAGCGCGGAGACTTAGACTGGCGCGACATTGTCAACCCGAAATAACGGGCTGCATAGATAGGTTTCGTTCTGGCTCCGTGCCGCTAGGCGGCAATGCGGAGCCTTTTTTTACGCCAAACGGTTTCAGCTTATAACACACGGCGGCAGTCGGCTTGTTTTTTAGCCGTTTGCCGTGGTATCATTATATTGTTTTACAAGTAGAAATGGTAGGAGATGTCAATGCCTGATAAATTTGCACGCCCACGCGGTACCCAAGATATTCTGCCCGATGAAAGCTGGAAATGGCAGCACTTAGAAGACATTATGCGCCAAACGGTTACCCTTTACGGCTACCGCGAATTACGTATGCCCACTTTTGAGCACACCGAGGTTTTTTCGCGCTCAGTCGGTGAAACAACCGATATTGTCTCAAAAGAAATGTACACCTTTACCGACAAAGGCGACCGCAGCGTGACGCTGCGCCCCGAAGGCACCGCCGGCATGGTGCGTGCCGTGCTGGAAAACGGCCTGCTTGCCACGTCGCCGCTGCCGCTGAAAAACTATTACATACAAAGCTGTTTTCGCTATGAGAAAGCGCAAAAAGGACGGCTGCGAGAGTTTCACCAGCTGGGCATCGAGTGCTTCGGCACCCACGAGCCCGCCGCCGACGTTGAAGCGATGGCGGTAGCCGTCTCGCTATGGGACGCTTTCGGCGTTGCCGACGCCATCACCCTTGAGGTAAACTCCATCGGCTGCCCCAGCTGCCGCCCCACCTACCACCAAGCGCTTGTTGCTTATTTTGAGGCGCGCAAAGACGATTTGTGCGACACCTGCCTCGAGCGCCTTGATAAAAACCCGATGCGTATTTTAGATTGCAAAAACGAGCAATGCGCCGAAATTGCCGCCGACGCCCCCGTTATGCTGGATTATCTGTGCGACGCTTGCGCCGAGCACTTTGACGAGGTGCGCCGTTTGCTGGACGCCCGCCAAATAGCGTATGTTTTAAACCCCCGCATTGTGCGCGGGCTGGATTATTACACCAACACCGTTTTTGAATTTATAGCCGACGGCGTTGGCACCCAAGGCACCGTTTGTGCCGGCGGGCGATACGACGGCTTGATAGAGCAAATGGGCGGCCAACCCACCCCCGCCGTCGGTTTCGGCCTAGGGATGGAGCGGTTGCTGCTTTTAACGGAAGAAAAAGAAACGTTGAAAGAGCCGCCGCAAGGGCCGCTGCTTTACGTTGTTGCCGCCGACGACGCCGGTCGTGATTTAGCGGGTGAACTGGTGGCGGCGCTACGCGCCGCCGGCCTTTACGCCGAGCATGATTTATCCGCCCGCAGCTTCCGCGCGCAGATGAAATCCGCCAACCAGCTTAACGCCGTTTACTCGGTGGTGCTGGGTAGCTCGGAAGTTAAAAGCGGCGAAGTCACTTTAAAGCACATGCAAAGCGCCGAAGAAATCACACTGCCCCTAGAGCAGGTGGCGCCCATTTTGCAAGAAAAAGAGCACCGCTCAACCAACGCATAAACACCGCCCGTCTTTTAAGGAGGAACTACACATGAGTTCAATGGGAACGTTGCGGCGCACCCACTACAGCGCCGATTTAGTGACTGCCACCCACGGCGAAACGGTGGTTGTCGCCGGTTCAATAGCACGCAGCCGCAATTTAGGCGGCGTTGTCTTTGCCGATTTACGAGACACCACCGGGCTGGTTCAGCTGGCTTTTGACAGCGAAACCGACCCCGCCATTTTTAACGTGGCGGAAAGCCTGCGCGCCGAATATGTTGTTATGGCAGAGGGTGAATTGCGCCAGCGGGAAAGCGTTAACAAAGCGCTGCCCACCGGCGATGTAGAAGTTTTTGTAACCGATTTGCGTCTGCTGAGCAAAGCGCAAACACCGCCTTTTGAAATACGCGATGACATCAACGTTAACGACGAGTTGCGCCTGCGCTACCGCTACCTTGATTTACGGCGTGAAGCGTTGCACAGCACACTGCACTTCCGCAGTTTGGCGGCGCAAAAAATACGGGAATTTTATCTTGGCGAACAGTTTGTTGAAATTGAAACGCCGATGCTTATAAAATCCACCCCCGAAGGGGCACGAGACTATTTGGTGCCCAGCCGGGTGCAGCCGGGCCACTTTTACGCGCTGCCACAAAGCCCCCAGCTTTACAAACAAATTTTAATGCTCAGCGGGTATGACCGCTACTTTCAAATTGCCCGCTGCTTTAGAGACGAAGACCTGCGCGCCGACCGCCAGCCGGAGTTTACACAGATTGATATGGAGATGGCTTTCGCCGATGCGTCCGACGTACAAACGGTGAATGAAAACCTCGTTAAATATGTTTTCAAAGAAACACTTGATGTAGACATTGCCACCCCCTTCCCGCGTATGCCCTACACCGAGGCGATGGAGCGCTTCGGCTCGGACAAGCCGGACACCCGCTTCGGGCTGGAGCTGTGCGATGTGAGCGATTTGCTGAAAGACACCGAATTCCGCGTCTTTTCCGGCGCTATTGCAGATGGTGGCAGCGTGCGGCTTATCAACGCCAAAGGCCTCGCCGATGAATTGAGCCGCCGTGTTATAGACGGGTTGACTGAAACCGCCAAAACCTATGGCGCCAAAGGCCTTGCCTTTTTGCGGCTGACTGACGACGCTGAAAGTAGCAGCTACGAGAAGTTTTTAAGCGACGACGAAAAAGAAGCCGTTCGCCAACGTGCCGGCGCCGAAAAAGGCGACGTGCTGCTGCTGGTGGCGGATAAAGACAGCGTTGCCTTTGCCGCACTGGGTGCGCTGCGCCTCGCTCTCGCCCGTGATTATGATTTAATTGATACGGACGGCTACAATTTCCTTTGGGTGGTTGACTTTCCTCTCTTTGAATACAGCGAAGAGGAAGACCGCTACGTAGCCATGCACCACCCCTTCACCATGCCCCTTGAAGAAGACATTGATAAAATTGACACCGACCGCGCCAACTGCCGCGCCAACGCGTACGACATGGTGGTTAACGGCGTTGAATTGGGCGGCGGCTCGGTGCGTATTAACGACCCTGAGCTGCAGGCAAAAATGTTCCGTTCACTCGGCTTTACCGACGAAATTGCCGAACGGGACTTTGGCTTTTTAATGGAAGCCTACCGTTATGGTGCGCCGCCACATGCCGGCATGGCGTTCGGGTTTGACCGCATGGTAGCCATGATGTGCGGCAAAGAATCAATCCGAGACGTTATTGCTTTCCCCAAAGTGCAAAACGCCAGCGAGCTGATGTCCGGCACGCCCGAAACGGTGGACCAAAAACAATTGGATGAGCTTTACCTTTCGGTGGAGCAAAAGAAAAAAGACGCCGACCACTAGGCGGCTGGCCACTTTTTCGGCAAACTGATAAATAACATAACCGCCCGCTGACAGCTTGTCAGCGGGCGGTTATACTTTTATGCTTAATAGTAATTCGTTAAGTAGTTAAGTAAGAGAAATGTCGCTCTTACTCTATTTCTTATTAGCACCCACTTTATTAGGTGATAGCTTAAAAAGTTAGGGGGCTTTCTTATCTTTCATTGGCAGCATAATCCCTTTTAGCACGCCTGTACTAAAACCTCTTATGGCGATTGGCTGAACACGTCACCCCGTCAGAACCCTCGCGGTTCAAAACGTTGTATCGCCATCTGCTGGGTTCACATCTTTTCTCGGTTGGCGCCACCGTGTAAAATACAGCAATGGCACAACCACCAAAATAGCAAGGGAAATCCACTGGCTGGTTGAAAGCAAAAAGACGCCGCGCGCTAAATCACCACGGAAAAATTCCAGCACAAACCGCGCCGCCGCATACAGCATTAGATAAAGAGGCAGTACCATCCAGCGGCGTTTGAGCCGTTTTACCGCCACCGCTAAAAAGATAAAGAGCAACAGGTTAAAGCCCGCCTCAATTAATTGTACCGGCAAAAGCGGCACGCCGTTCGGTGCGGCGAGAGACGCATTAAACGCCACGCCCCATGGCACCTCTATACCCCAGCAACAGCCGGAAAGAAAGCAGCCCACCCGCCCAAACAGGTGAAAAAGAGGCGTTGCCGGTGTCGCTATCGCCATCACCTCTTTAAAAGAAAGGTTGTAATGGCGGCAGTATAAATAAACGGCAACCAACGCGCCGAATAAACCGCCGTAAAAAACCAGTCCGCCGAACAAAGTGTACACCAGCCACCGGGGGTTTGCTGAAAGCAGCGCCCAATTTTCTATAACGAGTGGCAGCGTGGCAATAACATAAAGTACCTTGCCGCCCACCATAGCGCCCACACCGCCCAGCACCGCCATATGCAACATGTCGTCGCCGGCAAGGGGGCTTTCAGCGCTGCGGTTGGCAACATAAATATAAATAAAAGCGGCGACGGCACCTAAAAGAGTAAGCAGCCAATACGCCGGCAGTGCAAAACCGAAAACATTAAAATAAGGGTGCATCGTTACCTCGCTAAAAATAAATAAAACCGGATACACACAGTATACCCGGTTTTATTTCAATTTTCTATAATCGTTGGCGGTTAATTAATAGCCGCTGAGGCCGGCAACGCCTGCTGCCGTTAAGCAAAGACCGCACGCAATAAACAAAATGCCGTTTAATGCAATGCCTATAATACCCATTACAAAGCCGGCGGTTGCCATGCCTGTGGTGCCTTCCGGCATTTCTTTGCGCGCTTGCACACCCAAAGCCACCGCAACAATGGCCACGACTAAACCAATAATGGCAAGCCAGCCAAACCAGGCCAGCACCAGCGAAACAATGCTCAGTACCAGCGCAACGGTTGCCTTGCTTTTGCCGGGCACCGCACCCGCTGTGGGTTGCGCTTGTTGCAATTTTTCAGCCGGGGTTACTTCCACTTCTATTTCTTGTTCCATCTCAACCTGTTCAACTTCAGTTTTTTCAACGTTTTTGAGTTCCATATTATACCTCTCACCTTCATGTTTGATGCCGCACTTGTTGTTTTGCTTCGTGTGAAAATACCTGAACATAGTATAACAAATGAGATTAAAGTTGTCAACAAATATTTCACAAAGCGTACCATAAAGCA
>CAYZSR010000007.1:25530-27201 GCA_964479715.1 uncultured Oscillospiraceae bacterium
AGCACCCACAAAAAACGACACAAAACGTCATTTAAATAACACCCACCTTGACAAGCGTCGTAAAAAACGGTATAAATTTAATAGGTTTATAAAGTACAACATCCCGTTATTATAATTAAATTTAAGAAAGGTGAGATACAACATGGATGTGTTTGAGCGCGTTCGCCAAATTTTGTGCGACCAGTTGGATTTGCCTGAAGAGGACATCACGATGGAGACCGACATTATTGAAGACCTCGACGCAGACAGCCTTGACGTGGTGGACATGATAATGACGATTGAAGATGACTTTGACATCGAAGTGGATGACGAAGTGATTGAAGAGTTTAACACCATCGCCGATGTGGTTGCCTATATTGAAAAAAGCCTTTAACCGGTGCTTTCGCACCGTTTCCGTTTGCTGAACGTTATGGTCTTTTGCTAATTAAAGGCCCCCGCTGAAAACGGGGGCTTTGCTATCGAATAAAAACGCACAACTTTTGAGACTGGAGTAAGTATGAGCCAACAAAACAACAAACGCATGGTGGAGGACATCACCCCCATCGACGAAAACTTCTCGCAATGGTACACCGACATCTGCCTAAAAGCAGAATTAGTAAGCTACAGTTCCATCCGTGGCTTTACGGTGCTGCGCCCTTACGGGCTAGCCATTTGGGAAAACATCACCAACATTTTAGACGGCATGTTTAAAGCCACCGGCCATGAAAACGTGGCCATGCCGATGCTTATTCCGGAAAGTATGCTTCAAAAAGAAAAAGACCACGTGGAAGGCTTCGCGCCCGAGGTGGCATGGGTTACCCGCGGCGGCAGCGAAGAGCTGGAAGAACCGCTGTGCATACGTCCCACCAGCGAAACACTTTTTTGCGACCACTTCTCGCAGGTGCTGCACACCTGGCGCCAGCTGCCGCTGAAATACAACCAGTGGTGCA
The DNA here is from genome assembly GCA_964479715.1 of uncultured Oscillospiraceae bacterium. Taxonomy (GTDB): domain Bacteria; phylum Bacillota; class Clostridia; order Oscillospirales; family Ruminococcaceae; genus JAAYCI01. Next base: position 26,460 of record CAYZSR010000007.1, read on the forward strand.
GCGTTGTCCGCTGGGAAAAAAGCACCCGTCCCTTTTTGCGCACCCGTGAGTTTTGGTGGCAGGAAGGGCACACCATTCACGAAACCAAAGAAGAAGCGATGGAAGAAACGTTGCTGGCGCTGCAAATGTACACCGATTTATGCGAAAAACACTTGATGATGCCGCTCTTGAAAGGGCAGAAAAGCGACAGCGAAAAATTTGCCGGCGCTGAATCAACCTTTACCATCGAGGCGATGATGCACGACGGTAAGGCGCTGCAAGCGGGCACGTCGCACTATTTCGGCGACGGTTTCTCCCGCGCTTTTGACGTTACCTACACCGGCCGCGACAACACGCTGGAATACCCCTTTGAAACAAGCTGGGGGGTTTCCACCCGTTTAATCGGCGGCATTATTATGACCCACGGAGACAGCGAAGGCCTCATTCTTCCCCCCGCCATTGCGCCCATCCAAGTGGTTATTGTGCCCATTGCGGCGCACAAAGAAGGGGTGCTGGACAAAGCCTATGAAATCAAAGAACAGCTGTCCGCCATCGCCCGTGTGCACGTTGACGACAGCGACAACTCCCCCGGCTGGAAATTCAGCGAATGGGAAATGAAAGGGGTGCCGCTGCGCCTTGAAATTGGCCCGCGGGACATCAAAGACGACCAGTGTGTTTTGGTGCGCCGCGACAACCGTGAAAAATCTTTTGTGCCGCTGGCAGAGTTGCTTGAAGCGGTACCACAGCATTTAGACGCCGTGGC
>CAYZSR010000007.1:27211-28700 GCA_964479715.1 uncultured Oscillospiraceae bacterium
CGCCGTGGCGGGCGCCATGTACGACAAAGCCGCCGCCAACATGAAAGAACGCACCTTTACCGCCACCACCATGGACGAGATGATTGCCCTTGCTGATAAGCAAGACGGTTTTATTGAGGCCATGTGGTGCGGCAGCGAAGAATGCGAAGAAACGGTGCGAGAAAAGGCGGGGCTTACCAGCCGCTGCATGCCCTTTGAGCAAAAAGAAGTAAGCGGCGAATGCATTGCCTGCGGCCAAAAGGCAGACAAAATGGTTGTTTGGGGTAAATCTTATTAACCCAACGCCATACCTTATAATAGTTGGGCTGTGTATCGCACTATGAATGTAAAAAGTTTAACACGCGCCGCTGTTATTGCCGCTCTTTATGTGGTGATAACGCTGGTGCTGGCACCCATTTCCTTCGGCGCGGTGCAGCTGCGCGTCAGCGAGGCGCTGACGCTGTTGGTGGTGCTTTGCCCCGAGGCGGTTGCCGGTGTTAGTGTCGGCTGTTTCATCGCCAACATGGTTGCCTCCAACCCCATCGACATGGTGGTTGGCACCGCCGCCACGTTGCTTGCCGCTTTGGCGTCGCGCCGCTTACGCGGTGTGCGCTGGCGCGGGCTGGCGATACCGTCGGCGCTGCCGCCGGTGTTCTTCAACGCCGTTATTATCGGCGCGCAAATCACTACCCTCTACGGCCCCGAACAATGTATGCCGTCGGTTTATCTGCTGAATATGGCGGCGGTCGGCGCGGGGCAAGTTTTCAGCTGTGCGCTGGGTGTTTTCATCGTTTGGTTTATCGAGCAAAACCCGCCGCTGCTGCGCCTTTTTCAGCAACGCTGAAAAAACTCTCTAAAAAACAAATGAAAAGAAGACGGCAACCGCCGTCTTCTTTTTTGTTGCGCCGGAATGCGCTGTTATTTTTTAATAATTTTTGTTTTATCCAATTGGAAAAAGTGGGGTATCCCGTCAACGTATTCCACATCGGTTTTGCCGCGGAAAAGCGGACGTAGGTAATCAACCATCTCCTGTGTAACGTTGGTGCCTTCATCACAAATCCATTCTTGCGGCACTTTGCGCTCGTGGTTTGCCACATCGCTCAGCGGCGCCGTGTCATACCGTACAAGGTAGGGTTTGTTACTGGTGCGGTTGATTGTAATCATCACGTCGGTGACGCCGTCTATCGCTTTTTGAACGGCGGTTACGCCAACGTCGCACCCTTCGTTAAGGTCAACGCCCGACGCAAGGTGCACGCCAACACGTTGCAGCACGCTTGGCTCAACGCTGCGGGTTTTTACGTTAAAGTTGTCCCGTACGCGGCCTTCCAGCACCTCAGCGGCACCGCCCAGCGGTTTGTGCCCGAACATATCCACTTTGCGGCTTTCGCTTTGCGCCACATAGCTGCCATCTTCATAGCGAACCCCTTCTGAAACGGCAACCACCACTTGTTTTTCAGTTTTAAGATTTTCATCTATTTCTTCTAAGAAAGCGTCCATGTTAAAGGGCGAC
>CAYZSR010000007.1:28710-35499 GCA_964479715.1 uncultured Oscillospiraceae bacterium
CTCCGGCAGGTAAATCAGGTGCGGTGCGTGCATTCCGTCTGTCCGTGCCAGCACCGACGAAGCTGTTAACCAGCCGGCGTTGCGTCCCATAACCTCTACCACCGTAACCGACGGCGGCGAATAAATGCTGGCGTCAATCATAATCTCGGCAAAGCTGGCGGCAATGAAACGCGCCGCCGAGCCAAAGCCGGGGGTGTGGTCGGTGTGAACAAGGTCGTTGTCGATGGTTTTAGGGATACCGATGCATTTTATCTCTTCGCCGTTGTCTTTAAAAAAGGCAGACAGGCTGGCGACGGTATCCATCGAGTCGTTACCGCCGATATAAAAGAAATAACCGATATCATAATCGCGTAGAATGGCTAAAATCTTTTCATACACTTCGGTGTTATTTTTATCCAGCTTGTAACGGCAAGAACCCAGCGCCATGGCCGGCGTGTGAATAAGGCGTGTAAAATCAGACGCGGTGCGCATTTGGTCAGAAAGGGAAATAATGCGGCGCTCTAAAATACCCTCCAGCCCGTTCAAACCGCCGTAAACGGTATCTATTTTATCGCTCGCCATCGCGCGGCTAACCGCCCCTGCCAGCGACGCGTTGATCGCCGACGACGGGCCGCCCGATTGAGCAATTAACATATTTCTTCTTTGCATAATAGCCTCCACAAGTTAAAAATTTCGATGCGTTTCGGTCTCTTTTAGTGTATCATATATGCTCTTTTTTTAACAGCCGCCGTCGGCTAAAAAAGCCGCCGCTTTTTGCCACGCCAAAGTTATTATTGAACTGAACGACGGTTTTTGTTACCATGTTTACAAGCGCATTCAAGGAGAGGATAAGTATGACCAACCCCGTTACCCGCTATTTTGAAAAGCAAGGCATTAAGCTGCCCACCCACTTTACCGGCGAAGACACCTCCACCGTTGAAAAAGCCGCTGAAGTGCTTGGCGTAAAGCCGGGGCAAATTGCCAAAAGCCTTGCCATGCAACAGGGCGACAGCGTCGCCATTGTGGTGGCCATGGGCACCGCCCGGCTTGACAACCAAAAGTACCGCGCCGTTTTTGATTGCAAAGCGACGATGGTAAAAGCCGATGAAATGCAAGCCAAAACCGGTTTTGTGGTGGGCGCCGTGTCGCCCTTTGGCTTGCCAGACAACGTGGCTGTCTATCTGGATGAATCGCTGAAAGAATTTGATACCGTCTACCCCGCCGCCGGAACCACCGACAGCGCCGTGCAGGTGGACGTTGATAAACTGGAGCAATACACCGGCGGCAGCTGGGTTAACGTGTGCAAATAAAACACCTATATAAACCGAGGAGAAACGATGAAAACAGACATTGAAATCGCCCGCGAAACGACGCTTGCACCCATCACCGAGTTGGCAAAAAAAATGGCGCTACCGGCAGAAAGTGTTTTGCCCTACGGCCATTACAAAGCAAAAATAGACCACACTTTATTAAGTGACTTAAGCGATAAAAAAGACGGCAAAGTGGTGCTGGTAACCGCCATTACCCCCACCTCCGCCGGCGAAGGCAAAACCACCATGTCCATCGGCCTTGCCGACGGGCTGCGCCACATCGGTAAAGCGTCGGTGGTTGCGCTGCGCGAGCCGAGCCTCGGCCCCGTCTTTGGCATTAAAGGCGGCGCAGCGGGCGGCGGCTACGCCCAAGTGGTGCCGATGGAAGACATCAACCTGCATTTTACCGGCGATTTGCACGCCATCGGTGCGGCGAACAACCTGCTTGCCGCTATGGTGGACAACCACATTTTCCAAGGTAACGAGCTGAATATCGACCCGCGCCGCATCAGCTGGAAGCGCTGTGTTGATATGAACGACCGCCAGCTGCGTTACATTGCCGACGGGCTGGGCGGGCGCGCTAACGGCACCCCGCGTGAAGACGGGTTTGACATCACCGTCGCCAGCGAGATTATGGCGGTTTTCTGCTTGGCAGATAGTTTAAGCGATTTGCAAAAACGGCTGGAGCGTATCGTCGCCGCCTACACCTATGACGATAAACCTGTTACCGTGGCGGATTTAGGCTGCGCCGGCGCGCTGACGGTGCTGCTTAAAGAAGCCTTTGACCCCAACTTGGTGCAAACGTTGGAAGGCACACCGGCGCTGGTGCACGGCGGGCCGTTTGCCAACATTGCCCACGGCTGCAACAGCGTGGTGGCTACCCGCCTAGCGGCAAAACTGGGCGATTATGTCATTACCGAGGCGGGCTTCGGTGCAGACCTTGGCGCTGAAAAGTTTCTAGATATAAAATGCCGCCTGTCGGGCGTTCGTCCGTCGGCGGCGGTGGTGGTAGCGTCGGTGCGGGCGCTGAAACACCATGGCGGTGTGGCAAGAGATAAGCTGAGCGAGCCGAACGTTGAGGCGCTGAGAAAAGGCGCCGTCAACCTGCAGCGGCATATTGAAAACCTACAAACAGTGTACAACCTTAACGTGGTGGTGGCGATTAACGCCTTCCCCGCCGACACGCCTGAAGAACACCGCCTTTTAACAGAACTTTGCGCCGGCTGGGGCGTTGCCTGCGCCGTCAGCACCGCTTTTGCAGAGGGCGGCAAAGGCAGCGCCGAATTGGCTGAAAAGGTGGTTGCCGCCGCAGAAAGCGCCGACGCCGACGCATTGAGCTTTGCCTATGCGGACGACGCCCCCTTGCAAGACAAAATAGCAGCGGTGGCGACCCGTGTCTACCACGCCGACGGCATTCAGCTTTCCAAAGCCGCCGCCAGCCAATTGGAACGGTATGAAAAGCTGGGTTACGGCAAGCTGCCCGTTTGCATTGCCAAAACGCAGTATTCCTTCAGCGACGACGCCGCTTTGCTTGGCGCGCCGCAAGGCTTCACCGTAGAGATACGGGAGGTTAAACTGTCCGCCGGGGCGGGCTTTGTCGTTGCCATTGCCGGCAATATTATGACGATGCCAGGCTTGCCGAAACACCCCGCCGCCAAAGACATTTATCTTGATGAAAGCGGCGTTATCCACGGTTTATTCTAAAGGTATCGCTTTTTAGTACGGCTGTACTAAAACAAAAAGAAGCCCCGTGACGGGGCTTCTTTTTTTCTTTTCATAAATTCTGTTTACACAAACCGCAGGCCGCATTCCAGCGCGGCGGCAAGGTACTTTTCGCTGTGTGTAACGCCGTGTTCTTTTTTAACCAGTCCACGGGGCTGCCACTCAGGCGCGTCTAAATTATCGGTGGCGTATAAAAATTGTGCAAACCGCAACCCTCTAAACTGCGCCACAGCTGCAAGGGCGGCACACTCCATTTCCACCACGGTGCACCCTTGTTTTTTGCGTGCCCGCACATTTTTATGGGTTTCTCTATAAATGGCGTCGGTTGTCCATGTTTTAGAAACAACATAGGGAAAGCCAATGGCGTCAAAGGTGGCGGTGATGTTGGCGACCGACCGGCGCTGCAGCTGAATTTCACTGGCGCGCGGCAGGTAATGGTGCGATGTGCCTTCGTCCCGTACAGCGGCGCTGGGTACCACAAAGTGCCCGTCAACAGTTTTACGCTCCAGCACACCGCAGGCACCAAAAAAGACAAAGCTTTCCGCCCCCATGGCGGCTACTTCCTCCATTAAGCAGGCGGCGGCAGGCGCGCCGACGGGGCTCATGTAAAGCGCCATTTTAACCCCGCCGTAGGTAACGCCGTAAATCGGTACTTTGCCGCCCGCCGTACTGGACGACGCTATCTCTTTAAGGCGGTGCCGCTTAACATATCGCTCAACCATCCCGCGGGAAAAGGTAGACACCACCACTTTGGGAAAATCCTTTATCGGTGCAATAAAATCACTCGGGTTGATAACCGCTTTGTTGGTCGGATCAAATTGGCTTACAAGGCTCATAACGATGCTCCTTTGCAAAGGGTGCCCACGGCGGGCAACCGGGTGGGTTAACGGCGCGTTGGTGGCGTCGTGCATCACCGTTTCATTATGTAAAAATCAAGCGATGTAAACGCCGCATCACAATAGCTCTTTACCACTATGGTACGCTATATGTCGTGATTATTCTAGCAAAATATGTAAACAAAAAAAGAGAGCTTGTTAAAAGCTCTCTTTTCAGCGTTTCTATATTTGGCTTACCGCAACGGCGCAGGCCACTGTGGCGCCGACCATGGGGTTGTTGCCCATGCCGATAAGACCCATCATTTCAACGTGTGCCGGTACCGAGGACGACCCGGCGAATTGAGCATCGCCGTGCATGCGTCCCATGCTGTCGGTCAAGCCGTAGCTTGCCGGGCCCGCCGCCATGTTGTCCGGGTGCAGTGTACGGCCGGTGCCGCCACCCGAGGCGACCGAGAAGTATTTTTTATCGTTCTCAACCGACCATTTTTTATAGGTGCCCGCCACCAAGTGTTGGTAGCGTGTGGGGTTGGTGGAGTTGCCGGTAATGGATACCTGCACCTGCTCCTGTTTCATAATGGCAACGCCTTCTTGCACGTCGTCGCCGCCGTAGCAGCGCACGTCGGCGCGTTCGGTGTCTGAAAAGGCTTTTTCTTCGGTGATGGCAAGTTGCCCCGTCTCAAAATCATATTCCGTTTCAACGTAGGTAAACCCGTTCATACGGCTGATGATGTAGGCGGCGTCTTTGCCAAGCCCGTTTAGAATAACGCGCAGCGGTTTGCTTCGCACTTGGTTGGCGGTGCGGGCAATGCCAATGGCGCCTTCGGCGGCGGCAAAACTTTCGTGCCCGGCTAAAAAGGCAAAGCATTCGGTGTCTTCAAGCAAGAGCATCGACGCTAAGTTGCCGTGCCCCAGCCCCACTTTACGTTGCTCTGCGACCGAGCCGGGAATGGTGAACGCTTCAATACCTTCGCCAATGGCGGAGGCGCATTCAGAGGCGTCTGTCAGCCCTCTTTTAACGGCGATGGCGCTGCCCAGTGTGTACGCCCAAACGGCGTTATCAAAGCAGATAGGCTGTACGCCACGCACGATTTTGTCTATATTAACTCCCTTTTCGAAGAGTAAATCACGACAGGCGTCTAAACTTTCTAGTCCGTTTTCTTTCAGGCATGCTTCAATTTTCGGCATGCGACGTTGTTGGTTTTCAAATTGTGCCATAATCTCTCTCCTCCTTTATTATTCTTTACGCGGGTCGATAAATTTCGCCGCGCCTTCTTCTTTGGTAAAACGGCCGTAGGTGCTGGTGTTGTCTTTAAGCGCTTCGTTGGCGTCTTTGCCGCCACGAATTTGCTCCATCATCTCACCCAGGCGCACAAACTCATAGCCGATAACTTCGTCGTTTTCGTCCAGCGCCAAGCGGTTTACATAGCCTTCGGTCAGTTCCAGGTAGCGCACCCCTTTGGCGTTGGTGGTGTACACGGTGCCAATCATGCTGCGGTGCCCGCGCCCCAAGTCTTCTTGGGCGGCACCTACCGGCAAGCCACCTTCAGAGAAAGCGGTTTGGCTGCGGCCGTATACTATTTGCAAAAACAACTCGCGCATGGCGGTGTTTATCGCGTCGCAAACAAGGTCGGTGTTCAGCGCTTCAAGAATTGTTTTACCGGGCAAAATTTCGCCCGCCATAGCGGCGGAGTGCGTCATGCCGGAGCAGCCGATGGTTTCAATCAGCGCTTCTTCGATAATGCCGTTTTTCACGTTCAACGTTAGCTTGCAGGCACCTTGTTGCGGTGCGCAGCGCCCAACGCCGTGGGTTAAACCACTTACGTCGGTTACTTCATAGGCTTTAACCCAGCTGCCCTCGACCGGAATCGGCGATGGCTCGTGGTTTGCACCCTTCGCAACCGAGCACATTTGCTCTACTTCATGCGTGTAGGTCATAATACGTTCTCCTTTATTTCATTCGTTTATAACGATTTTTCTCTCGCTGTTGCATACCAATTATAAGCGTTTGGCGCCACTCTTTCAAGCGGAATTTGTGATTTTTTTGTCAGCGCCGCTTTCGTCATATTATCTAAACGGTGGCTCGTACTTTTGGTCACAATAATGGCAACGGTAACTGTCTTCACAGCTGGTTTCGCGGTAGAAAATTTGCTCAATTTGCCGTTCTTCAGAGCTAATGCACCGCGGATTTTTACATTTTACAACGTTGCGGATAATATTTGGCGGGTCGATGCGCCTTTTCTCCACCACTTCGCCGTCGTTAATAATGTTGACGGTGATGTGCGGGTCAATAAAGCCAAGCACGTCAAGGTTCAAATCGATGTTGTCTTCAATTTTAATAATGTCTTTTTTGCCTGATTTAGAAGAGCGCGCGTTGCGGATAACCGCCACCGGGCAGGTCATTTCATTTAAATTTAAAAGATCTACAATCTCCATGCCGCGGCCGGCTTTAATGTGGTCTATCACCACACCTCGTTGTATAACACCTATGTTTAAAGACACGGTAGCTCCACCTCCAGCAGTTGTAAAATCAGCGCCATGCGCATGTATTTGCCGTATAACACCTGTTTGAAATAGGCGGCGCGCGGGTCGCTGTCTACCTCGGTTGAAATTTCGTTAACCCGTGGCAGCGGGTGCATAATAAGCATTTCTTCTTTGGCTTTTCTAAGTTTTGTGCCGGTTAAAATATAGCTGTCTCTCAAACGAATATAATCTTGCTCGTTAAAAAAGCGTTCCCGTTGAACGCGTGTCATATACAAAATATCCAAATCACCAATATTTTTCTCAAGGTTTTCTACTTCGGTATAAACGGTGCCGAGGCGGTCCATCTCTTCGGTTAAATAAGAGGGCAGGCGCAATTCGTTGGGTGAAATTAAAACAAATCGAATGTTTTTACGGGGTAACAGTGAGCGCACCAGCGAGTGCACCGTGCGGCCGAACATCAA
>CAYZSR010000008.1:0-7310 GCA_964479715.1 uncultured Oscillospiraceae bacterium
TTACCTTTAACACCGGGGTGTAGATGCTGTCTATCGGTATCGAGCCAAGACCCATTTCATCGGCGCCTTCTTTGTTACGTTCGGCGGGCACATAGCCACGGCCTTTGTCAAAGGTGAGGTCCATCATCAACGCGCCACCCTCTGCAATTTGTGCAATGTGGTGGTCGGGGTTGAGCAGTTCAAGGTCGGCGTCGTGTTGAATATCGGCGGCGGTTACTTCACCTTCGCCGGACATCTCGATGCGAACGGTTTTAGGCTCGTCTGAGTGCAACTTAGCCTTAACACCTTTAATGTTCAGCACCAATTCAGTAACGTCTTCTTTAACACCATCTATAGTTGAAAACTCATGGGCTATGCCATCAATTTTAATGTTTGTTACGGCCACGCCGGGTAAGGACGATAGCAGCGTTCTGCGTAAACTGTTGCCAAGGGTTGTGCCAAAACCGCGTTCCAGCGGTTCAACAATAAAAACACCGTGGCGTCCATCTTCTGAAAGCTGTGCCGTTTCAATTCTCGGGCGTTCAATCTCCATCATATATAAACCCTCCATTCAAGGCGGGGTAAAACACCCCATCCAGTATCCAAGGAAGCAGCGCAAACAGCGCCTTCCGTCGGCCTTTTGTGTTCCGAATATGGTGCCGCTCCAGAACACGGGGAGCTGGTTGGGTTATTTAGAGTACAGCTCGACAATCAGTTGCTCTTCAACCTCCAGGTCAATTTCGTCGCGTTCCGGCAGTTTGGTAATGGTGACACTCATTTGTTCGCCATCTTTGGACATCCAAGCCGGTAGCGGACGCGCCTCGTTCTTTTCGGCGTTCTCTTTGAACTTGGGGCTGTCGGTGCTTTTAACGGCAATTTTATCGCCTTCTTCAACTAAGAAAGAGGGAATGTCAACCGTTTGGCCGTTTACCGTAAAGTGACGGTGGCGTACCAATTGGCGGGCTTCTTTGCGGCTCATAGCAAAACCAGCGCGGTAAACCGCGTTGTCAAGCCTGGTTTCTAAAATGCTGAGCAGGTTTTCACCGGTGATACCGGGTTGGCGTTCAGCCATAATAAAATAGTTTGCGAACTGGTTTTCCAAAACGCCATAGAAGCGTTTTGCTTTTTGTTTGGCGCGCAGCTGCAGGCCGTACTCTGAAGCTTTTCTACGCATACCGCCTTGGCTGTGTTGGCCAGGGGGGTAGGCACGGCGTTCAAATGCGCATTTTTCAGAATAGCATCGGTCGCCTTTTAGAAACAGTTTTTGGTTCTCACGACGGCAGTGGCGGCATACAGCGCCTGTATATCTTGCCATAAAGTGTTCCTCCTTATATCAAATACGGCGGCGCTTTGGCGGGCGGCAGCCGTTGTGTGGCACAGGTGTAACGTCTTTAATCATGTTAACGTCCAAACCGGTGGCTTGCAGTGCACGAATAGCGGCTTCACGGCCGGGGCCGGGGCCTTTAACAAAGACCTCTACGCTTTTCATGCCGTGCTCCATAGCGGCTTTGGCGGCGGTTTCTGCGGCACTTTGTGCAGCAAAGGGGGTGGCTTTACGTGAGCCACGGAACCCAAGACCACCAGTGGAAGCCCAACTTACCGCGTTCCCTTGAACGTCGGTTATCGTTACAATTGTGTTGTTAAAGGTGGATTGAATATGTGCGGCGCCACGTTCTATGTTTTTGCGCACACGTTTTTTAGACCGGGAGGCCGCTTTTTTTGAACCTTTAGCTTTTGTTGCCATATTACTTCCTCCTACTTCTTAGCAGCTATCTTTTTCTTGTTAGCAATGGTGCGCTTGGGGCCTTTGGTTGTGCGTGCGTTGGTTTTTGTGCGCTGACCACGCGACGGAAGCCCTTTGCGATGGCGAATGCCGCGATAGCTTTGAATTTCTGAAAGACGTTTCAGGTCCATTGCGTTGTTGCGGCGTAGGTCACCTTCAACGGTGACGTTTTGATCAATGTATTCACGAATTTTGCGTTCTTCGTCGGGGGTTAAATCTTTAACCCGTGTATCTGGATTAATATCGGTGGCGCCCAAAATCTCGTTTGCGGTTGAGCGGCCGATACCAAAAATGTAGGTTAAGCCTATTTCCACGCGTTTTTGGCGCGGTAAGTCGACACCTGCGATACGTGCCATATATGTTACACCTCCATTATATTAGCCTTGACGCTGTTTGTGTTTAGGGTTTTCGCAAATGACCATAACCCTGCCTTTGCGTCTAATTACTTTGCATTTTTCACACATCGGTTTGACCGAGGGATTAACTTTCATGGGTGAAACCTCCTAAAGTTGCTGTTGGTTTTTGCTGTGCTTTGCAGCAACGCAAAAGCCAGCAACGAAATGAACAAACGGACCGACCGGTAAAGGTTTATTTAGAGCGCCATGTAATACGGCCCTTGGTTAAATCATACGGTGACATTTCAACGGTTACTTTGTCGCCAGGCAGGATGCGAATGTAGTTCATCCGCAGCTTGCCGGAAATATGTGCCAGTAACTCGTGGCCGCCTTCAATTTCAACTTTAAACATGGCGTTGGGCATTGCCTCTGTTACAGTGCCTTCTACTTCAATAACATCTTCTTTAGACAAGCTACTCTCCTCCCTGATGGGGCTTGTTCTTTTGTGTGTAGTCGGTTAAAGCTTTGGTTAACAGTGCGTCATCGGCCATTACGTCGGGCGGTAAAACCACCTTGGTTGGCATCAGATGCCGCCTGTTTTTCTTTTTCGGCTGGTGTAGGGTACGTTTCGCCCCGTCTGCCAGCAAAATTCTATCTTGCTGTGTGCCCACCACCGCGTAAACGGCGGTTACATCACGGCCGGCGCGGCTGTAAACAACCTGCCCTTTTACGAGCCCCATAGGCTGTTCTCCCAAGTAAGGATTTTAGCGCCGTCGTCGGTTACTAGAACGGTGTGCTCGTAGTGGGCGCTTAGAGCGCCGTCGGTTGTTTTAACGGTCCAGTTGTCATCTTTAATATAGATGTCTGCGCCTTTTTGGTTCACCATCGGCTCAATAGCCAGCGTCATGCCGGCGGCTAAACGGCGGCCGTAGCCGGCCTTGCCGTAGTTTGGTACCTCCGGTGCCTCGTGCAACTCACGGCCGACACCGTGCCCGACAAAGGCGCGCACGATGGAATAACCTTGCGGTTCGACGGTGCTTTGCACCGCGTGGCCGATATCGCCAAGGCGATTGCCGGGTTTAACCATTTCAATGGCGTTAAAGAGCGACTGTTTGGTAAAGTCGCACAGCTTTTTGGCTTCGTCGCTAATGGGGCCGCAGGCGAAGGTGAAAGCGTTGTCGCCGTGAAAACCGTTGTAATAAGCACCCGTATCAATGGATACGATATCGCCCTCTTGCACCACAATGGATGCCGAGGGGATGCCATGAATCACCGTGTCGTTCACTGATATGCAGGCGCTGCCTGTAAAACCGTTGTACCCAAGAAAACTGGGTTTTGCGTCGTGGCTAACGATGTATTCATGTATCACGTTGTCTATCTCTTGCGTGGTAACACCGGGGCGAACCATTTTACCGCCTGCGGCAAGCGCACCCGCAGAAATGCGGCAGGCTTGCTCCATCATTTTAATTTCGTCTGCGGTTTTAATGGGTATCACTTTAGCCCCTCCAGTACCTTCATAACTTGTGCGGTTGTGTCTTCTACTTTTTCGGCACTTTGCACGACGGCCAGCTTGTCGCGGTCGCGGTAATATTCAATGAGCGGTGCGGTCTGCTCATGGTAGGTCTTTAGCCGCGCCTTAACTGTTTCCGGCTTGTCGTCCTCACGGATAACCAGCTTGCCGCCGCAGCGGTCGCAAATGGCGGGGTCTTTGCTGGTGTTGTAAACAATGTGGTAAGAAGCGCCGCATTTTTCGCAGACGCGGCGGCCCGAGAGCCGCTCGATAATGGTATCGTCGCTTATTTGGATGCTAATCGCCAAATCAATGTTTACGCCCATTTGTTGCAACGCTTCGGCTTGTGCCAAGGTGCGGGGCACGCCGTCTAAAATAAAACCGTTGTTTGCGTCGGGTTGTTCCAAGCGGTCTTTAATAACCTGGATAATAATTTCGTCAGGCACCAGTTTGCCGGCGTCCATATAGCTTTTCGCTTTTTTGCCGGTGTCGGTGCCTTGCGCCACGGCTTCACGCAAAATGTTGCCGGTGCCGAAGGTGGGTATGTCGTACTTATCCTCTATAAAGTTTGCTTGGGTGCCTTTCCCCGCTCCGGGGGCACCTAAAAGTATCAATCTCATGTTGCTCCTCCTACTCCAAAAAGCCTTTGTGGTGCCGCATAAGCATAAAGCTCTCTAAGCTGCGTGAAGTGTCTAGAGCTACGCCTACTACAATCAATAGCGATGTACCGCCCAGCTGTATTTGCACGCCGGTCAGGTTACCCAAAACGATGGGGCCGATGGCGATAACAACTAAGAACAGCGCACCGATAAAGGTGATTTTGCCAATCGATTTCGCGATAAAGTCGCTGGTGGGTTTACCGGGACGAATGCCGGGTATTGCACCGTTGTTCTTTTTAAGGTTGTTGGCAATTTCAATTGGGTTGTAAGTAATGGCTACATAGAAATAGTTAAACGCAACAATTAAGATGCCATAAACAATGGCGTAGAGCCAGCCCTCATAGCTAAACCCGCGCAGTAAAGAACTTAAAAACGGGTGCGCTGCAGGGTCGGTTGCGTTGGGTATAAAGCGCATTAATGTGGCGGGTATAGACGTTAGGGCAGAGGCAAAGATGATGGGCATAACGCCGCTCATGTTCACTTTAATAGGAATGTGTGTTCTTTGCCCGCCATACATTTTACGGCCCACAACACGCTTTGCGTATTGCACCGGTATCCGCCGCTCGGCTGCGTTTAGAATAATAACAAAGATAATAGCAGCAAAAGCAAGAATCAGGATAATCGGTAAAAAGATGTAAATTTTAGTGTCGCCTGCGGCCGCTAATTGCAGCTGGTCGCGTATGCTAGTGAAAAGACTGCTCCAGCGCGAGATGATACCCGCGAAGATAATGATGGAGATACCGTTGCCGATACCTTTGTCATCAATTTGCTCGCCCATCCACATAAGCAGCAGGCTGCCGGCAATAAAGCTTAGAACAATAATACTGCCGGAGAATATTTGCGCCGACATAGGGGCACCGACACCATACAGCAAGCCGTTGCTGTTGCGTATCATAAGGTAGTAACCAAAGCCCAGCACAACGCCAAGCCCGGCCCCTACATAGCGGGTGATTTTCTCAAAACGTTTTTGCCCTTCCGGTCCGCCTTCTTTCTGCATCTCTTCAAGGGCCGGTATTGCCACCGCCAGCAACGACATAATAATCGATGCGTTAATGTACGGCTGCACACCCAGTGCAAACAGCGAAGCGCTTGAGAACGCGCCCCCTGTCATAAAGTCTACAAAGCTGAGCATGTCGCCGGCGTTGGTGTTAATTAGGTCTTTCATGGCGCCCGGTTCAATAAAGGGAACCGGCACCGCAATACCGAAGCGGAAGATAACAATAATGATAAGCGTATAAAGTATTCTTTTACGCAGCTCGTCAATCTTCCATGCGTTTCTAAATGTGTCAAACATTTAGATCACCTCTGCCTTCCCGCCTGCCTTTTCAATTTTCTCTTTGGCAGTGGCCGAGTAAGCAGCTAATTTGACGTTTAGCGGTACGGAGATTTCCCCGTCACCTACAACTTTAACGCCGTCCATTGCCTTTTTAACAAGGCCTTTTTCAATCAGAGCGGCGGTGTCTACATCACTGCCCGATTCAAAAACGTTTAAATCGTCAACGTTAATAATGCTGTAGCGTGTTGCAAAAATATTGGTAAAGCCACGTTTTGGCAGGCGGCGTTGTAACGGTGTTTGCCCGCCTTCAAAACCGGCTTTTTTAACTTTGGAACGTTGGCCCTGGCCTTTGTGGCCGAAACCGGCTGTTTTGCCCATTCCGCTGCCTTTGCCGCGCCCTTTGCGTTTGGCACGCTTGGAGGCACCCGGCGCCGGGCTTAATTCATGAAGCTTCATTGTATGTAACCTCCTGTTCGTTGTTTGTTGCTTATATTGCCGGTTGCACTAAGCGCAACCCGGGCAACAAATAAATCAGGGTCTTTCAACTTGTAATAAAAACGGAATTTTGCCAATTTTGCCCCGGGTTGGCGCGGTGTCCGGTTGGATGGTCACATCGCCAACATTTTTTAAACCAAGGCTGTGTGCAATTGCAATTTGTTTTTTGGTGCGGTTGGAAAGCGCTCTTTTCAGCGTGATTTTCACGGTGTCTTTAGCAAGCTTTTCTTCCGCGGTTGGTGCTGTTTTGCTGGCTGCAATACGCACTGTTTTGCCTTGTGGGCGTTCTTTTTTATCGGTGGAGGCTTGTTGCTCCACGGTAGCGTCTTTAGTTTTTTCTTCTGCCATTGGATGCCGCCTCCTATCAGTTAAAGATTTCTCTTACAGATTTTCCACGCTTTGCGGCCATTTCCTCTGGGCTGATTAAGCTTTTTAAACCTTCAATCGTGGCGGTAACCACGTTGATAGGGTTGTTGGAACGGACGCTTTTTGTGCGGATATCCCGTATGCCGGCGGCTTCAACAACAGCACGGACAGGGCCGCCTGCAATAACACCGGTACCCGGTGCCGCAGGGCGAAGCAATACTTGCCCGCCGCTGTATCTTCCAACGGTTGCGTGGGGGATGGTGGTGTCTTGCAAGTTGATGCGCACCAGGTTTTTCTTGGCGCTATCTATGCCTTTGCGGATAGCTTCCGGCACTTCACTGGCTTTGCCGATACCAAAACCAACAATACCGGCGCCATCTCCAACAACGACTAATGCGCTGAATTTAAAGAGGCGTCCGCCTTTAACGGTTTTAGCAACGCGGTTGATCGACACCACAGTTTCTTCTAAATCTAATGTGGATCCATCGATGATTTCCATAGTTTCCTCCTTAAAACTCAAGGCCGCCCTCGCGGGCGCTATCGGCTAATGCTTTTACGCGGCCATGAAATAAATACCCACCGCGGTCAAATACCACTTGCTTAATGCCTTTGTCTTTGGCTTTAGCGGCAAGTGCCTCGCCGACTTTTTTAGCGCCTTCAACATTGCCGCCGTGGGCATCAAAGCCGTCATCCAGGCTAGAAGCCGATACCAGCGTGTTGCCGGAAACGTCGTCAATGATTTGAGCGTAAATGTGTTTAGAGGAACGGAAGACATCCAATCTTGGCCGCTCAGCAGTGCCGGAAACCTGGTTCCGTACACGGCGATGACGTCTTTGCCTCGCGGTGTTTCTACTTACTTTAAGTCCCATATAGTTTCACTGCCTCCTTACGTAGCGGTAGTAGCTTT
>CAYZSR010000008.1:7320-8542 GCA_964479715.1 uncultured Oscillospiraceae bacterium
GCTTTGCCGGCTTTACCCTCTTTTTGAGGTACGTATTCGCCAACATAGCGGATGCCCTTGCCTTTGTATGGCTCGGGTGGACGTTGATTGCGTACTTCAGCAGCGAATTGACCCACTGCCTGTTTATCGGTACCGGAAACGATAATTTTCGTTTGTTCGGGCACCTCTACGGTGACACCGTCAATTTCCGGCATTCTAATTTGGTGGGAAAAACCAAGGTTTAATATCAAGGTGTTGCCGTCTTTTTCAGCACGGTAACCCACACCACGTATTTCTAATTCTTTTTTAAACCCTTCGGTAACCCCTTGCACCATGTTGGCAATAAGCGTGCGAGACAAGCCGTGAATGCTCCGTGCTTGTTTGCTGCCGCCGTTTGCCACAACCAGCACTTCGCCGTCTTCAATCTTGGCGGAGGCAAGGTCGTGCAAAGTGACATCGAGTGAGCCATTGGGGCCTTTCACCGTAACGTTGTTGTCTTTAATGTTAATGTCAACGCCGTCCGGTATGACGATGGGTTTATTACCTATTCTAGACATAGTCTAACAAAGCCCCTTTCTTACCACACAAAGGCCAGAATTTCGCCGCCAACGTTTTCATTACGGGCTGCTTTATCTGTCATAACACCTTTGGACGTGGATACTATTGCGGTACCAAGGCCGCGCATTACTTTGGGCATATCTTCCCGGTTGGAGTAAATGCGAAGACCCGGCTTGGAAACACGGCGCATACCGCCGATAACCGGCGTGCCGTTTTCTAAATATTTTAGCGTAACACGGACCATGCCTTGCTTGTCATCCTCTATGAATTCAGCGCTGTTAACATAGCCTTCATCCACCAAAATTTGGCAGATGGCTTTCTTCATGTTAGAGGCTGGTATTTCAACAGTGGGGTGCTTGGCAGAGCTAGCGTTACGAATACGAGTGAGCAGATCAGCGATAGGGTCGGTGATTTGCATGCCAAATGACCTCCTTAAAATAGTAATTAGTATAAGTTGTTAATTGTGGTAGTTGGAGACCGGTTTCGACTAAAAAGTGACCTTGCCACTCAAAAGCAAAATGCGTTTACCAACAAACAACTAACGACTATTTTGTAGCAACCAGGTTACCAGCTGGCTTTGCGTACGCCGGGAATTTCGCCTTTGTAAGCAAGTTCCCTAAAGCAGATACGGCAAACGCCATATTTACGCAGGTAAGCGTGTGGCCGTCCGCAAATTTTGCAGCGG
>CAYZSR010000008.1:8552-9451 GCA_964479715.1 uncultured Oscillospiraceae bacterium
CGGCTTTGGCGAACTCTTTGAGATTTCTTTGCCACGCTGTTGCCTCCTTTAGTTGGCAAATGGAGCGCCAAGTAATTTTAGCAGCTCTTTTGCTTCTTCATCGTTTTCTGCGGTGGTAACAAAGCTGATGTCCATGCCACGCACCTCATCTATTTCATCGTAATCAATTTCGGGGAAAATCAGTTGCTCACGAAGGCCCATGCTGTAGTTGCCGCGCCCGTCGAAGCTGTTGCCGTTAATGCCGCGGAAGTCGCGCACACGGGGCAAAGCCACCGAAAAGAGGCGGTCTACAAACTCGTACATACGGTCGCCGCGTAACGTTACTTTGGCGCCAATGGGCATGCCCTCACGAATTTTAAAGTTGGCAACGCTGCGTTTTGCGTTACGCACAATGGCGTGTTGCCCGGTGATGGCTGCAAGGTCTTTAATAACCGCTTCCATCACTTTTGGGTTTTCTCTGGCGTCGCCGCAGGCTACGTTAACCACAACTTTATCAAGTTTTGGCACCTGCATTACACTTTTATATGAGAATTTTTCCATGAGGGCGGGGAGCACTTCGCTTTGATATTGTTCTTTTAATCTGGCCATATCCCTATCCCTCCTTAAATATCTTTGTCGCATTTTTTGCAAACGCGAACTTTTCTACCGGACTTTTTAAACCGGTGACCAACACGGGTAGCTTTGCCGCAGCTGGGGCACACCAACATTACTTTGCTGGTATACATAGCGCTTTCGGCTTTAACAATGCCGCCTTGTTCACCTTGGTGCATTGGACGAACATGCTTGTTTACCATGGCGCGCCCTTCAACAATCAGTTTGCCTTCTTTAGGGCTAACGGCAAGTACGGTACCTTCTTTGCCTTTGTCACGGCCGCTGATGATCTTTACGGTATCGCCGGT